>NZ_JASPJA010000001.1:0-315746 GCF_030232125.1 Corynebacterium sp. MSK071
CTAAGCCTGCACACGCTGATGGTACTGCAACCGGGAGGTTGTGGGAGAGTAAGTCACCGCCGACACCAAACAACAAACACAACAAAATACAACAAAGAAGAAGAGGACGGTATACCACCGCCCTCTTCTTTTTGCGTTTTACCAGCCCTCCCGGCCGGTGGAAGGCCTCATCTGCAAAGCCAAGAGTACGGCTGAAGGCTATGGAGGGGAGAGTCTGGGCGGACTCACATCTTGTCACCGGCCCACAACGTGGCAAGGGTGCCCCGAGCTGTCTATGCAGTCTCGGGCTATTGAGCTATTTTTACTACCACCACACTGCCTATCCTGTAGCAGCCATCGGTTTCAACATAGGCCATCGAGAAGCCGCTAGCACGAGGCTCGGCGTACCGGGCTTGTGCTACTGAAAATCGATGAGACGGTGTGTGTATAGCGGCAGGGCGGACTCAAACTCGCGCGGCTTTTCACTCAGGGGATCAGTAAATTCGATGCGCGTGGCCGTTAGGTGCATGGGGATACGCATATCCTCTGCTTCTTCGGGAAAGATTTCTGGATAGACTGGGTCACCCAGGATAGGTACGCCTGCTTGCCACATATGGAGACGCAATTGATGGGTCTTACCCGTGGTGGGGTTTAATGAGTAAATTCCTAATTCTGGCAGGTGGCCGTGTAGTTTTTCATAAGGGGCATTGTCTATGCGGTCGACTGAAGCGAGGGTAGTGAACGCATTAGGGGGACCGTCGCCAATTCGGCCCTGGATTTCGCCGGGGGTCTTGGTGAGGTGCGAGGACCATTGGAGGGGCGTCGGAAAGCGCCGGTATTTGGCGATCGCTTGATAGGTTTTTGCGACTTTCTTTTCAGCGAAAAGGGTTTGGTAGGCACCGCGCACCTCACGGTGTTTGGTAAATAGCAAGATTCCGGATGTAAGTCTGTCTAGACGGTGTGCTGGTGCTAGTTCGCTATTTCCGGTCATTCGCCGCAGCTGGACTGTAGCGGTCTGTACGATATGTCGCGCCCGTGGCATGGTGGCCATGAACGGTGGCTTATCGGCGATGAGAATGTGTTCATCTTCATAGAGAACGGGGATGTCATAAGGCACCGGTATCTCGGGTGCCGGCATGCGGTAGAAAAAGACGTCCTCATCTTGGCGCAAGACGGATTCCGGTCGGAGCTGGGTTTGGTCGCGTAGGACCACCTCGCCGGAGTCAAAGCGCGCTTGGAGCGCGGCGGCGTCATCGTGAGGATGCCGGTGGCGTTGTGCCGAGATTACTGCACTAAGAAAATCCCAGGCGGTTATGTTTGCCTCAGGGGTGCGCACGCGGGTTGGGTTTAGGCCGTCTTTAATCGGTAAAGGCGTGAAACCTTTTCTGCGATGTACTAAGGTTTTGTCCATGGATTTTAACTCTCTCATTGAACCGGTTGTTGCCTTTTTCTCTGAAGGTATCGGCGCCGTAATTCGCACCGTCTTGGAATTTGTTTACACCGTTATGTTCCCGTCGAATTCTGAGGCCGCAACCATCAACCCTCAAGCCTAATCCGTACTACAATTAAGGTATAACCACGGAAAGGACACATCATGGCCAAGGAAGACATTGTAGTCGTTGCCGTTGACGGTTCGGAAGCATCCAAGAATGCAGTCCGCTGGGCCGCAAATACGGCTATGAAGCGCGAGATTCCTCTTCGAATTGCATCGAGCTACACCATGCCGCAGTTCTTGTACGCAGAGGGCATGGTTCCGCCGAAGGAACTTTTCGATGACTTGCAGGCCGAGACGCTGGAAAAGATCGAAGAGGCTCGCGCTATCGCTCATGAGGTTGCCCCAGAGCTGAAGATTGGTCATACGGTGGCTGAGGGCTCCCCGATCGATATGCTGCTGGAAATGTCGCATGATGTCACCATGATCGTCATGGGTTCCCGCGGCATGGGTGGCTTGTCTGGCATGGTGATGGGCTCTGTCTCCGCTTCGGTTGTCTCCCACGCTTCTTGCCCAGTGGTTGTCGTTCGCGAAGATAATCACGTTACGGAATCCACCAAGTACGGTCCTGTTGTGGTCGGTGTGGATGGCTCTGAGGTCTCGCAGAAGGCCACTGCTTATGCATTCCGTGAGGCGCAGGCTCGTGGCGCCGCTTTGATTGCGGTTCACACCTGGATGGATATGCAGGTACAGGCTTCCTTGGCTGGTCTTTCGGCCGCCCAGTCTGAGTGGGCTGATATCGAGAAGGAGCAGAGCGAGCTGTTGGCTGAAAACCTCAAGGAGCCGCGCGAGGAGTACCCAGACGTAGAGGTCAAGCAGCTTATCACCCGGGATCGTCCAGTGAGCGCTTTGACCGAAGCCGCAGAAGGTGCGCAGCTTCTGGTTGTGGGCTCCCATGGCCGCGGCGGCTTTAAGGGTATGCTCTTGGGCTCGACCTCTCGCGCATTGCTGCAGTCTGCACCATGCCCGATGATGGTTGTTCGCCCGGATGAGGACAACTAAAAGCTACTGCGTATAAGGTGCTCCGCCCATGTAGGCGGAGCACCTTTGTTGTTGCGTACCCCCCTAGGGCCGGTTCGCTCGTGTACGTTGGAGTGTACCCGTTAATTTAGGAGGATTGCATGAATTTGGGTTTGGGGCTTTTTAGCTCGATTGTTATCGGTATTATTGCTGGCTGGCTGGCAGAAAAGATTATGAAGCGCGACCATGGCTTGTTGACCAACCTTATTGTTGGTGTGCTGGGCGGCATTATCGGCGGAATGATTATCCACTTCCTGAACATTGAGGAAGGCGGATGGATCTTCTCCTTGATTGCTGCTACCGGTGGTGCTTGTATCCTGTTGTGGATCGTGGGGCTCATTAAGAAGTAGCCCGAATCTAATTCGCGTACAAACCGGTTTGTCTATAAGGTATAGATGAACCGGCTTTGTCGTTTTAGAGAGGAAACCATGGCAGAAAAGAAGTCGCGTCGTAATCGGCCCAGCCCGCGTAGTCGGCTGCTGGAATCGGCGACCAAGCTCTTTACTACCGAGGGCATTCGTGTCATCGGAATTGACCGTATCCTGCGTGAGGCGGATGTAGCTAAGGCTTCTTTGTACTCCTTATTTGGTTCCAAGGATGCGCTCGTAATCGCCTATGTGGAAGCTTTGGACGAGAAGTTCCGCCAGGATTGGGAGCAGCGCACTGCGGAGATGACGGATCCGGATCAAAAGATCCTGGCCTTTTTTGATAAAGCGATTGAGGAAGAACCCAAGCAGGATTTCCGCGGATCCCACTTTTTGAATGCGGCCGGAGAATACCCGCGACCAGAAACTGAAGCTGAGCACGGGATCGTGGCCGCATGTATTGAGCACCGTAACTGGGTGCACTCTACCTTGACGGCATTGTTGACTGAGCGCAATGGGTACCCATCCTCTTCGCAGGCGAGCCAGCTTTTGATCTTCTTGGATGGTGGTCGCGCCGGCGCTCGGCTCACCAAGGAGATTGGGCCGCTGCAGACGGCTCGCGAACTGGCTACTCAGATGCTTTCTGCTCCCCCTGCTGATTATTCGATTTAAGGTACTTTCGTGCCTCCATACGTAGCCGGTTGACCCGCTTCTTCTCTTCCTTGGAGAGGGCGGGTTCTTTTTCGCGCTTGCGCCAGCGGCGAATGCTGTCTCGGCGCATAGTATGAACGTCCTCAGTAAGTGGGTAGTCGCGGTGCAAAATGATCTCAAACATGGCGGTTTGGATCAGCGTGAAGAGATACGCGCAGCCCCAGTAGAGAATGATTGCTACCGGGATTGGTCCGGTTTGGGCCAAGTGCCATAGGAAGAATGGGATGACTAAGAGCAAAAAGCCCATGATGATGAAGACGCGACGGTTGACCTTTTGATCAAACTGAGTGGTGCGGAAGCTGCGCACCAGAGAAATAACAGAATTAGCCATGGTAAAGGTAATAGCGGCTATCAAGATGGGGTTGATGAGGTCGCCGTGTTCGCGGGCGAAATCCGTCAACGGGGCGCCGTAGAAGGTAGTTTGGCGGAAGGCCGACACATCGGAGGCATTCAGCATTCCCACGGTGGTGGAGCCGCGCTCGATATTAGACATGCGCAGGAGCACCTGGTAGAGGCCGATGAAGGCCGGGATCATGATGAGTGGGGGAAAACAGCCCGCTGCAGGGTTATAGTTGTAGCTCTTCATGAGGTTCTTTTCCTCTTGCATGAGCTCCACCATTTCCTCGGTAGTGGTGGCGTTGTTCATCTGCTTTTTGATGCGGTTGTTTTCTGGGCGGATGAGTGCGCCGATACGGGCGGAACGTACGGAAATCCAGTTCAGGGGGACAACGACGCCACGCACGGTGATAACGAGCAGAATGATCGAGATCAGCCAAGCCGTGGATTCACTGACGAAGCTGCTGACGATCCAGTGCCAGAATTTCATGATTCCAGAAACCGGGTACATGAAGACTTCGTACATACTTAACCTTTCATGGGCAGTATGGTCTAAGGCATGACTAAAGTTCTTGGGGAACTCATGCTAACCATTGGCGTGGTTCTTTTACTCTTTGCATTCTATGAAGCCTATTGGACAAATGTAGAATCCGGGCAGTTGCAAGAAGAGGCGAGTGCCGATCTTGAAGAGCAATGGAGGAACCCACGCCAGAAGATGGAGCCGGAATTGGGCGAGGCATTCGCCCAGCTCTACATTCCCACCTTTGGTTCTGACTATCACTTCGCCATCATTGAGGGCACCAATGAAGATGATCTGCTCCGCGGTCCTGGTCGCTACGTAGATTCCCAGATGCCGGGGGAGATGGGAAACTTTGCCGTTGCCGGCCACCGCGTGGGCAAGGGGGCTCCCTTTAATGATCTAGGCAAGCTGGAGACCTGCGATGACATCGTGGTGGAGACGCAAACGGAGCGAATCACCTATCGCGTACTGCCCATTGATGGAGAGCAGGTGGATTGCTTTAACGGAATACCGCCGGAGTATTCCCACGTGGTTGGCCGGCATATTACAACGCCTGGCGATGTCTCAGTGACCAACCCAGTACCAGAGTCTGACGCCGCGCCGAATCGCGAGATCCTTACCCTGACCACGTGCCACCCGCAATTTTCCAATGCGGAGCGCATGATTGTGCACGCTATGGAAGTAGAAAAAGAGGAGAAATAATGTATCGCGCTTTATGGAATTTTTTGCCGGGGCCGACACCGGTGAAAGTCATCTTGGCCATCGCCATTGCGGTGGGAGTTTTCTTCCTGCTGATGGAGGTTGTATTCCCGTGGCTGTCGCCAATGATGCCGTATAACGATGTCGCGGTCTAAAGGCCTAAGTTCGCAATCGCCTCGTGGGCGATCTGCTCTGATTTAACCGTTTGTTGCTGGTTGCTCCAGACCAGCACCGCGTGCGTGTCCTTCTGCACGGCGTATACGGCGTGTTCATCGACCACGCCCCGGCCGCCTTCCCAACCGTCAAAAGAGGCGGGTTCGGTGGCGTCGATAGGTGCGGCCCAATCCACTGCGGCGCGAGCGTCTTCGGCCGTGGGCATATCCCGCACGATGACGGTGGCTTGTGGATCGTCCTGATAAGACCAGAATACGCAGGCTGGGGTGGGAAAGCGCGTGTCGATGCCCTGTTTGGTCAGGCGCTGGCCATTGGTTTTTTCTAGCCAGCCGGGGCCGATATAGGGGCAATCGCTCCAGTCATTGACCTCCGCGGTCTGAGAGACGTTAACCTCGGGTGCTTGCGATGATTCTGGGGTTACCGGGGTGTTTGGCGCAGGGGCGGGCGTGGATGAATCGCAGCCGGCGATCCCAAAAGCGGCTAGGGTGAAAAGGGGAAGTAGGCTTTTGCGCATGAACTCCACAATAGACCGGGATACCGATGCACTCCGCACCGGCATCCATATCCTCACCGCTGGCCTGCTGGTGGTCGGCATTTTCACCTCGGCGCGGATGCCGCTTTCCCAAGCGATTATTAACCTGCTGCTCTTGGTGGGTTTTGCGGCGGTATATTTCGCGGGCTCGGTGTACGGGGAGAACTGGGTTAGGCCGGTGCGCTACCTATGGCTATGCATCCTATCGGTGCTGTGGATAGCGGACCTTTCTGTGGCTCCAGCGGCAATCTATTTGGTCTTCGCGATGTTCTTCCTGTACCTCACGGTGCTGGATATGGCGGCGGGCATAGTCTGCGTTATTGGAGCCTCAATCATCACCGTGGCGGTGCAGATACCGCAGGGGCTGACCTTTGGCGGGGTGATGGGACCGGCAGTTTCGGCGCTGGTGACGATAGCGATTACCTACGCTTTCCGTACGCTGTCACGGATGAATAAGGAGCTGATAGAAACTCGTTCGCAGCTAGCGGCCACGGAGCGCGATGCTGGCATGGTGGCCGAGCGTCAGCGCATTGCGCACGAGATTCATGACACCCTTGCCCAAGGGCTGTCTTCTATTCAAATGCTTTTGCATTCGGCGGACCGCGATTTGGATAAGCAGGACGTGGACAAGGCGCGAGAGCGCATCGAATTGGCCCGAAGGACGGCCGCGGATAATCTACACGAGGCTCGGGCGATGATTGCGGCCTTGCAGCCGCCAACGCTCAATGAGGCTTCCCTTGAGGCGGCGTTGACCCGCATGGCGGAGAACTTTGGTGCTACTGGAGACATCCACGTAGAGGTGGAATCCGAAGGTGAAGTACAACAGTTGCCCATGAAGGTAGAGGCGGCGTTATTGCGGATTGCGCAGGGGGCTGTGGGGAACGTCGTCAAGCATGCAGGGGCGAGCCGCGCCCGGATTACGGTGACCTATGAGGGCGATGAGGTGCGCCTGGACGTGGTGGATAATGGCAAGGGCTTTGATCCGGCCGCGGTGGAGAGTACCCCTGCAGGGCTGGGACATATTGGGCTGGCCGCAATCAGGCGCCGCGCGCAGGAGCTAGGCGGGGAGGTCATTATTGAATCCGCGCCGGGGGAGGGCACTGCTGTGTCAGCTAGTATGCCCTTAAACAGCCGAGTAGATTAAACTTTTGGTTGACAATGACATCGATAGGAGGAATGTCGTGATTCGGGTCCTATTAGCAGATGACCACGAAATCGTCCGGCTAGGCTTGCGCTCCGTGCTGGAGGGCGCAGAAGATATCGACGTCGTAGGGGAGGTCGCTACGGCCGAAGCTGCGGTTTCGGCTGCGCAGGCGGGCGGCATCGATGTCATCTTGATGGACCTGCGCTTTGGCGCCGGCGTGGAAGGGACCCGCGTTATGGGTGGTGCGGAGGCTACCGCGCAGATTCGATCCGCCATGGCCACCCCGCCCAAGGTTCTGGTGGTCACTAACTATGACACCGATGCGGATATTCTCGGCGCGATTGAGGCCGGCGCCGTGGGCTATCTCCTCAAGGATGCACCACCGCAGGAGTTGCTCGCGGCGGTACGCTCGACTGCGGAGGGCGATTCGGCGCTTTCTCCTATCGTGGCCGATAGGCTAATGACTCGCGTACGCACGCCGCGTACTTCCCTTACACCGCGCGAGTTAGAAGTATTGCAGCTGGTGGCAGCCGGTGCTTCAAACCGCCAGATTGGACAAGATCTTATGTTGTCTGAGGCCACCGTGAAGTCCCACCTTGTGCACATTTATGACAAGTTGGGTGTGCGTTCGCGCACCTCCGCCGTGGCGGCTGCGCGCGAGCAGGGCGTGCTCTAGTTGGCAGCGTTGTAGGCCTCGATGACGTCCTGCGGGATCTTGCCCCGGTGCGCCACTGGCAGCCCTTGGGTGCGTGCCCATGCGCGGATCTGACTCGGATTGGCGCGCTGTGCATTGATGTCCGGGGCAACGCGGGCGGCATCCACGTAGGGGGCGAGAAGATTATGGAAGCGACGCGCGTTATCCGTGGAGAGATCGATAAGGTAGTTTTGACCGTTCACGCTGAAGTGAATGACTTCTAGCTGGTCTTCGGGAATTAGGGTGTGGTCCAAGTCGTCGTAAAATTGGGTCACTTCACGGCGGGACATTTTGCCTCCAATTTTCTAAATGCACACCAAGCAAAGAGAGCATTAATGGTGTTTCAGGGATAGGGCGATTAGAAGATTATCCGCATCTTTTTCTGGCTGAAAAGACTTTCCCCGAAAAATTCCGGAACTTTATGGAAAATAAATATATGCCACCACCGCCCCCTATTCGGTGGTGGCATAAATGATTTTACTGGGCCAGACGCTGCTGGATTTCCGCAGTAATGGAGTCAATCTCCGAGCTAATGGTCTTGTGTGCGCGGCGGCGCTGCTGCTTAGTCATAAACTCAGCATTGTCGATGGCGGAGTCTACTTCCTGGAGGCGGTCGCGCACATCGCGCTTGAATCCGGCCGGGATATCCGTGTTATCGAGGGAATTGCGGATACCTGCGGTGCGGGCCTTGAGCGGGGCACCGTAGCCGGAAAAGGAAGCCATCTGGTCTGAAGTTACGCCGGCTTTGGCGGCCTTTCGCTTTTCGCCTTCGGTTTTCAAGCCTACGTAGCCGCGGTAGAGAAGTGGCAGCAGCAGGGGAGCGGCGGTGCGCAGTGCACCGGCGTAGCGCTTGACGTTATCGGAATTAAAACGGCCGGCCTTGAGCTTGGCCAGTTCATTCTTGGCCATCTTCTCCTCGTGCTTGCGGCGCTTCTTTAGCCCCTTTTCCTCAGACTTGATGAGGTGCTTTTCCTGCTTGGCCAGGAGCTTTTGCTGGCGACGGCGGTCTTTAGACTGGGCCTTTACCTCTGCCTTAGCGCGGGTCTTGGCAGCCTTTGCCTGTGCGCGTGCTTCTTGGCGGGCCTTTTTAATTTTCTTCAGAATGCTCATTTAATTTCCCTCACGTTTGATCGAGTCTGGATTCAACTTTACCTTGCCATTCTATTAAGCTCACCCGGTGTGGAGGATGTGGTTGTTGCTTCGGACCTTGTGGGATGCCGTTACCGCTTAGTGCAGCGGCGTGCGCACCCCGAGATGCCGCGTACCCATGCCTCGATTGCCCGGGCGGAGCGCCACGCCGCCGCCGTGGAGGCGGTCATGCAGATGCTTCCGCGCAGGGGTTCCGGTCGTTTCCGCCGCATCGATTTAGAAGGCGATGAGTGGGAGCGCTCCATGCGCACCCTTGAGGCTGTGGTTTCCGGATATACGCACATCACCAATGCGGTCTTTGCTACCGAGGAGTGGATGGTGCACGTGGATGTGCTGCTGCGTGAGGGCGATAAATACACCCCGATCATCGTCTCCAATCATCGTGTGGCCCGCAAGAATGACACGAAGACGACGCTGGCGGTGCCCACCCACAGGTTGGGGCTGAGCGAGCCGCTCGAAGCCCCGTATAAGCTGCGCCACCATGCGGTGGATGGCTACCGCTTAGCTTTTGCCGCTCGTGCTTTGCAGGATCTAGGGCTTGATTCGGGCCGGGGCGGAGCCATTGGACAGGATCGCACGCGAGCATTTTTTACTGACACGGCCAGGTTTGATCTGGAACGCGCGTGGAATCAGCCGCTGCCTACTGCGCCGGTACGGGTTAAAGAGTGCGCTAGCTGCCGCTTCTGGTCTTTGTGTGAACCAGAGTTGGTGGCGGCGGATGATATTTCGCTCTTTTTATCCGGCGACCGCGCTAAGCCTTACCGCGAGCGAGGTATTACTTCCGTGCAGGCGCTTATCGACGCCGACCTGGGCGAACCCTCCCGCCTTGCAGCCGCCTGGCGCGCCGGGGAAGTATTGTTGCGCCGCGGTGACGTGAACGTTCCGCGGGCGGACGTGGAAGTAGACGTGGATATGGAAGCCTACCTGGACCAGGGCGCGTATCTATGGGGAGCGTGGTACGACGGCGAGTATGTCCCTTTCGTGACCTGGGAGCCGTTAGGAGGGCGCGCCGAGGCGGAAAATTTTGCGGCCTTCTGGCGCTGGCTGATGGATCTGCGGGCGCAGGCGCATGCGCAGGGTAAAACCTTTGCTGCTTATTGCTACTCTGCCCATGGCGAGAATCACTGGATGCGTATGTCCGCGCGGCGTTTCCACGAGGTGGATGAGCGGGAGGTAGAAGAGTTCATCTCCTCGCCCGAGTGGGTGGATATGTTTGCCCACGTTAAAAGATCCTTCGCCGGCCCCTTTGGCCTGGGCCTGAAGGTTGTTGCGCCTGAGGCTGGGTTTACGTGGCCAGAAGAGGATTTCGACGGCGAAGAATCCGTGAATGCGCGGCGCGAGGCGCTAGCCGGGGACCTCGTGGCGCGGCAGCGTTTGCTGGACTATAACTCCGGCGATGTACAGGCCACCCGCGCGGTACGCGAGTGGATGGATGCCGGAGCACCGGGGGTTAAAGCGCTGTAAATAGGGCGTACACGACCGCGAGGATCGCTATGCCCATATATACCTGGTTCCATTCAGGTCCCGGCTTGGGATCTGGGCCCTCCGCCTTTTTCATTAAGACCTGTTTCTGGGCTTTGACCGCTCGGGCGATGAGCACGGGGTAGACAGCCAGAGAAAGGATGCACAGAAGGGAGGCGGCCACCTTGAGCAGGGAAACATCGGTACCGATCCAGATGAGTAGCCCGCCATTGACGAATGTGGCACGCAATAAGCCGAGTTTGTCTAGCTGCTGTAGGCCCGCTCGGACGGCAGAGGGGCCGCCACCCATGGTGGTGGGCAAGAGGTAACTCATGACGCCGATGAGGAGCTGACCGGCAAACCCCACCAGCAAGGCGAGGGAAGGCAGTGCCGGTTCAGGGGTGAAAAAGTGCTGGACGGTGTAATACGCCAAAGACAGCACCAGCCATAACGAGGCCATAAGGACGGAGACCGAGGCGAAAGTAATGCGATCGCGCGGGTCTTTAGCCACTGTGAGCACGTTGTCGAGCCACTGCTGCAGACTCAGTACCCAACCGCAGCAGTACATGATTAGGCCCAACTGGGGGAATCCGAGGAAGGCCCCAATGATGGTGGCGGCCACGCCGACGGCGAGCAGGGCAAAGGAGGAACGCATGTGGCGATTGATACCTTGGGTGCGCCAAATGGAGGGGAAAAGGATGGTGAGGGAGCCGGCCGCTGCCAAGCCGATGAAACCGCCGATATTGGCGGCGATATGGGCGAGCAGCAGCGTAGGGTGGCCGGGGTGGACCGCTAGCAGTGCGCCAAACATGGCGCCTACCGGCAGGCAGAGGGCGGAAAGTGCATAGGCGCCCACCACCGGCCGGAAGCGCTTTTCTTTGGCGCCGCGCCATTGCCGGAAGAGCGATGCCGCATGCCAAAGCATCATGAGAGTAATGAGCGTGGCTCCCACCTGGGTGACTATCCAGTGATAGGACCAGAATTCCATAAGGACTTGGCCGAGTAGCGTGATGATGATGCCGGCATTGAGGCCATAGATGCGACCCAATTGGGTGGGCCGGGCGGAATCGGGGAGGCGCTGTTGGGTGAATTTTTCCGTCAGGTGCTGTGACCAGACCATGATGCTATTGCTCACTAGTCCGAGGGTGAACAGGTGAATGAGCACCCATCGGTAGTTCGGCACCAGGGTATGCGTGGCACCCACGAGGATGAAGACCATCATCCACAGAGATACGGGCCGAGAGGCCCTTCGGTGCCACGTCCGCGCCGACCACTTATTCTCAGGCATAAAACCGATATTAGTCGGATTTAATCCTGGTCCAAGTCAGTGCGCTAAGGCTAAGGGCCACCGCGGTGAAGAAGGCAATGAAGAGGGGCCAAGAAAGGGCGTCGAAAAGCATGCCTGCACACGCTCCCACCACAGAAGAGCCGAAATAATAGCAGAATACGTACATCGAGGACGCCTCCGCACGGTCATGGGTGGCAATCTGGCCTACCCACCCGGAGGCAGTGGAGTGGACGGCGAAAAAGCCCACGGTAAAGGCGATCATGCCCAGGAGCGTCATGGGAAGGTTACCGGCGCATAATGCGATGCCAAGGGTAAAAAGTGCGGCTGAAGCACAGAGGGTTTTCCCATGCCCGATCCGTGCCACGAGAGAGCCCGCCCGCGCAGAGGACCACGTGCCGGAAAGATAGAAGAGGAAGGCCAAACCGGCGAGTGAAGGGGCCAACCCAAAATCATCGATGAGCCGGAAGGTCAGGAAGTTGTACATGGAGACAAATGTGCCCATAGAGAGGAACGCGGTGAGAAAGAGCAATGCCAAATCCCGGTTAGCCCAGTGGCCGAAAAGCGCCCGACTTTCGCTGGTGAGATGGATGGATTTCGGCCGGAAATTGCGTTGCGCGGGAAGCAGGAGCCACGACGTGATGGCAAAGGCGAGCGAAACTAGCGCCGAACCAAAAAGGGCCCAGCGCCACGTGGAAATCTCTACCAGCCCGGTAGGAATGAGACGGCCGGTAAGGCCGCCGACGGAGGTGCCTGCAATGTAGAGCCCCATGGCGCGCGGCAGCGCTTTATCATCGAGTTCTTCAGAAAGCCATGCCATCGCGGTAGCAGGTGCACCGGAGAGGAGAGCGCCCTGCAGGCCGCGCAGCAAAATAAGATGCCATCCTTCGGCAGCGAGCGGCACAATGAGCCCCACGCTGGTGGCGGAAACGGCCGAAATAAGCAGGATACGGCCGCGGCCGAAGCGTTCGGAGAGGATGGAAGCGGGGACGACGCACAGGGCCAGCGCGCCCGTAGCGGCCGATACGGTCATGGCCGCCTCGGTGGAGGAAAGACCCATGTTTTGTACCAGCGTGGGAAGAATAGCTTGGGTGGAATAAAGGCTGGAGAAGATGGCCAAGCCCACTAGGAGCATGGCTACCGTTGCACGCCGCGTTCTAGTCATGTCATTTAGCCTGCCTTGTGGCACTGCATGTGTAAAATGTGGAAAATTACAAAAAGCGATGCGGAGCATGCATGAATGTTGAAGATATCCGCGGCTTCCTCGCCGTGGTGGATTACGGTCGGGTTGGCGCTGCGGCCGATGAGCTGGGGATTTCCCAATCTGCACTGACCCGCCGCGTACAGCGCGTAGAAGCAAGCCTCGGTGCCCGTCTTTTTGAGCGCACTGGGCACACCCTGCATGTAAACTCGCGCGGAACCGTCTTCGCTGCGACAGGACGGGAAATGCTCCGCGCCTATGAGTCAGGCCGGGACGATGTAGCCCGCCTCATGGACCCCGAACGAGGTACCGTGCGCCTTGATTTCATGCACTCGCTCGGCACCTGGCTGGTTCCGGATCTGATCAAAAGTTATCGCGAGCTGCACCCCCACGTGGATATTCGCCTGCACCAAGGGGCGGCGCAAGAGCTGGTGAGCAGAGTAGAAAATGGCGAATCCGACCTCGCGCTGGTAGGCCCGCGGCCGAATGCCGCATTGGGCTGGCACCAGATAAAGGTGCAGCGCCTAGGTCTTGCGGTACCGGAAGGCCACTGGGCAGCACACCGGCAAGAGGTAGATCTTGCGGAATGTGCGGCCGAGCCGTTCATCGGCATGCTTCCCGGCTATGGCACGCGCATGCTCCTTGATGCCCTGGCGGAAGATGCCGGCTTTAGTCCCCACCTTGTTTTCGAATCGATGGAGCTTACCACCGTTGCGGGGCTGGTAGCGGCCGGCCTTGGGGTGGCGCTCTTGCCGCTGGATGATCCTTATCTACAGGTGGGAAGCCTAGTTCCCCTTACGCCGCCGGCGTACCGCGAACTCGGTTTGGTGTGGCGCGCCGGGGACGATGCGCCTCCGGTGCAGCAATTCCGGGAGTTTATCCGGGCATAGAAAAGGCCGCCCCAGAGGGGGCGGCCTGTGTAACTAAAAGGAGTTACTTGGTGGCTGCAGCGAAGCGCTCAGCAACGTCATCCCAGTTGAAGACGTTCCATACGGCCTTTACGTAATCAGCCTTAACGTTCTTGTACTGCAGGTAGAAAGCGTGCTCCCACATATCCAGCATCAGCAGCGGGGTGAAGTTGATGGAGGTATTACCCTGCTGGTCAGTCAGCTGCTCGATGATCAGGCGGCCAGCAATGTGGTCGTAGCCCAGAACTGCCCAGCCAGAGCCCTGCAGGGAGGTAGCGGCAGCGGAGAAGTGAGCCTTGAACTTCTCAAAGGAGCCGAAGTCGCGGTTGATAGCTTCTGCCAGCTCGCCGGTTGGCTCGCCGCCACCATTCGGGGATAGGTTCTTCCAGAAGATGGAGTGGTTGGTGTGGCCACCCAGGTTAAATGCCAAGTTCTTGGACAGGGCACGGATACGATCCGGGTTAGCCTCGCCGTTGCGCTCTTCCTCGAGCGCCTCGAGTGCAGCGTTAGCGCCAGCAACGTAGGTTGCGTGGTGCTTATCGTGGTGGAGCTCCATGATCTCTGCGGAGATGTGTGGCTCCAGTGCGTCGAATGCGTATGGGAGGTCAGGAAGTTCGTAAACAGCCATTAATTTAATCCTTTCTTCGGGTACGTGTCCCGATGATAGGCACGGTTGAAAGATTTCGCCATGATTAATTCGAATTGTGGAACCAGCGCGAAAATTAACTGGCTGTGGAATAGCTTTTCGCAGTACAACGTTGGGAAGAAGGAATAAGGAAGGAGCTATGCCTCATGTGGATGTTTAAACCAGAGCCCAAGCTCGTTGCCGCAGACCAAGCCCTGTCAGGGCGAGCCGAACCGATTCTGGCCCCTGCCCCGCATGCTGTTTTAGGAACGCCGATTACCGGACCGTGGAAAGAAGGGCAGCGCTCCATCCTCATTGCACTGGGATGTTTCTGGGGTGCGGAGAAGATGTTCTGGGAGACAGAAGGAGTGGAGTCCACCTCGGTGGGCTATGCGGGTGGCACTACCCCGAATCCTACGTATTACGAGGTATGCCGCGGACTGACCAACCATGCCGAGGTGGTTCAGGTGGTTTATGACCCGCAACGCATCAGCCTGCGTGATCTTGTGGTGCAGGCCCTTGAGGCGCATGATCCCACCCAGGGCTTCCGTCAGGGCAATGATGTAGGCACGCAATATCGCTCTGCCTTCTATCCACGCACGGAGGATGAGCGGGCAGAAATCCAGGACATCGTGGATTCCTATGCAAACAAGCTCAAGGAATTCGGATTCGGAGATACCACCACGGAGGTTAAACTTCTCTCCGATACAGATTCCGGGGAGTACTACCTAGCTGAGGACGAGCATCAGCAGTATTTACATAAGGTGCCCAATGGATACTGCCCGCACCACAGCACCGGGGTGAAGTGCGATTAAGCGTCGCGCCGGATGAAGCGGGCAATCTTCTTAGCCAACTTTGGGGTGAGCGATTGGCGCGATTGGGATCCTAAAACCTCGTCCCAATACCAGAGCATTTCCTCAAAATAGTTGTGTCCGTGCCCGCCGGGGACGTTGAGGGAATTGATTTGGTCCAAGCCAATTTGCCACCAGGTAATAAATGGCACCCAGTGCAGCTGCCGGAAGGTATCCGCGTGCAGGGCCTCCGGCTGCGGTTCATGGATCCATGTGGGCCTGCGCACAAGGAGATTCAGGTCCCACCACACGATGGCGTCGGAAGCGTGTTGGGCAATGAGCATGCGGGGCCGGCGCCAGGTATGGGCGAAGTCGTTGCCAAAGGCGTCGTGCAGCGTGTGGTCCGGGGCCGCTGCGTAGCGCACATGTTTACCGCCATCGATAACGGGCAGACGTTCCAAAGAGCCAATGTCTCGGCGCAAACGCTGGGTAAAATGCGTCATGCGTGGAGGGCCGGAAAAGACGGCGCCATTGCAGGCAGAAAGTAGGTCCTCCACATTATGGTAGTTATCCATAATGGCGTAGGCTCCAAGCGATTCACCTGCAAAATAGAGCCGAGGGCGGTTTTCCTCCGGTAGCTTATCTATTTCTTCTTGTATCACCCGAATCAATTCGCGGGCTGCCTGCTTCGGGGCGTTTTTATCTACAAGGTAAGCAAAGACCGAAGGCAGATAGGAATATTGCATGGTGACGGTGACGCAATCACCGCCGGTTAAAAACTCATAGGAGCACGCGCCCCAATTATTTATCCATCCCGAACCCGCAGGCATCTGGATAACAATAGTTTCGCGCCTTAGGGCACCAGTGCGCTCGAGTTCGGCGCGAACTTTCTCTGCGGATTGCCGGAAGGAACGCCCCGGAATGTATCCGGCATAGATGCGGATGGGCTCTTTCGCATTGATTCCCGTTGCCATGCGGATATCGCGGGCGCGGGGGCCATTAGAAACAAAGCGGCGCCCCTGCTGCCCCAGCGCCGACCACGGCTCGAGCGACCACGGGCTACCGGACCGCTCCGGCTCCCAAGGCATGGAGGTGCCGGGGAAAATTTGCTTATTGATTCTTTGCGCTTGGTGCGAAAGTGAGCGCAACCAGCGCCGAAAAACCACGCGATCAGAAAGGGCAAAGGCCGTTAGGCTCAGTCCTGCGGTAACAACCGGCCAAGCGATAAGCGCCGGAACCCAGCGTCCCAACTGGCGCGATAATTTAGTAACGGCCAGCTGTGTGGCTTCCCCGATAAGCAGTAGTGTGCCATAGCCTGCGGTGCCAGCGGCCAAGCCGATCGCCGCCGTAACGGGCCCGCGCACGAGCTGTTTATTTACTAACTCCGCCTGCTTTTTCTGGTTGCGCAACGAAAGTACGGCATTAAAGGCGGTGCCGGCGCCGATAGCAAGGTGCAGGATCTGTCGATGTTGTGGCCCCAGGCGGTCCTGGGGGCGCTTACCAATGCTGTTGAGTAGGAAGCTTGTCGAAGCCGCCCCCAAATGTCCGATGCCCTGGCCAATGGCTACATTGGCGGCAGTCACCCACCACGGGCGAGGGAGGAGAGAGGGTGAAATTGCTGCCCACGTGGCTAATTCCGCACCCAAAATTCCAGCCGACATATTGGGCGGTAAGGTTTGCCGGCTGGTCATACGGACGATGGGCGTGAGATCCGCGGCTACGCCAAGAGCGATTAGTGCAGCGCGGCGGAGAGCGCGTTTCATAATGCCCGATTGTCCCAGATTTCGGTGGGAATTTCAGGGTGAGATCTAGCCCGTGCAAAACCCCCCAAAAAGTTGCACAATGGGGTCATGGCAAATCATGTAGGAAACAAGGTAGTTCTCATCGGCGCCGGCGACGTGGGAGTCGCCTACGCCTTCGCTCTCATCAACCAAAGCATCGTTGACCACCTGGCAATCATCGACATCGATGAAAAGAAGCTAGAGGGCAACGTCATGGACCTCAATCACGGCGTTGTTTGGGCCCCCACCCGCACTCGCGTCACCAAGGGCACCTACGCCGATTGCGCAGACGCCGATATGGTTGTCATCTGCGCCGGTGCCGCACAGAAGCCGGGCGAAACCCGCCTCGACCTGGTGGGCAAAAACGTCAAGATCATGAACAGCATCGTCTCCGATGTCATGGCCAATGACTTTGACGGCATCTTCCTTGTCGCCTCCAACCCAGTGGACATCCTGACCTACGCCGTATGGAAGGCCTCCGGCCTGGACCACAAGCGAGTCATCGGCTCCGGCACCGTGCTGGACTCCGCTCGCTTCCGCTACATGTTGGGTGAGCTAGAAGGCGTTGCCCCGAAGTCCGTTCACGCCTACATCGTGGGCGAGCACGGCGATTCCGAGCTGCCGGCCGTCTCTACTGCCAATATCGCTGGTGTTCCGTTGTCCAAGAAGTTCGACACGGATCCGGAGTACGCTGAGCGCATCGAGAAGATCTTCGAAGATACCCGCGATGCTGCCTACTCCATCATTGATGCCAAGGGTTCTACCTCTTTCGGCATCGGCATGGGCCTAGCCCGCATTACCGCCGCCGTCATCCAGAACCAGGACGTGGCTCTGCCAGTGTCTGCGTATCTGCAGGGCGAGTACGGCGTAGAAGATCTCTACATCGGCACTGCCGCCATTATCAATCGTTCCGGCATCGTGCGCGCGATTGAGCTGCAGCTCAATGAGCACGAAAAGGAGCGTTTCGATGCTTCTGCGAAGACCCTGAATGACATCAAGGAAGAGTTCTTCGGCTAGTGAAGATTGTCGCCCACAGGGGATACTCCGGAAAATATCCAGAGCTATCCCCTCTAGCTTTTGAGAAGGCTTTAGATTTGCCAATTCATGGCGTCGAGTGCGATGTGCGCTTGACGCGCGATGGAAAGGTAGTGGTCCAACACGATCCCACGTTGGACCGCACTGCGGGGCGCCCCGGCCGCATTTCCAAGCTGGACTGGGAAGAATTGCGCGGCGTGGACATCGGTTCGGGCCAACGCATGATGCTTCTCGATGAACTCTTGGAGCTACTCGAGGGCAAACCGCACCACCTATACATCGAGACCAAGCACCCCTCCGGGCAGGGCGACATCCTGGAGGAGCAAACGGTGCTGCGCCTGCGTTATGCAGGGCTTTTCGACGATCCCCGGATCCACATCATTTCCTTTTCCCACCATGCCATTCGGCGGATGCAAAACTTGGCGCCGCATATGGACCGGATTTATCTCCGCCGCGATTGGGAACGCCACGTCAACCGGCCCGATGTGATGTTGTCCAAGCCCACCGCTCTGGGCGTATCCTTGCTGCGTGCGAAGCTACAGCCAGCAATTATCGGTGCCCAGGGATTGCCTACTTACCTGTGGACCGTAGATAAGCCGGAGGATATGAAGTGGGCGTGGGCCAATGGGGTGGATATGCTCGCTACCAACCAACCCGAAGTGGCCCTGCATGCCATTGAGCTCTAGTAACCAGGTATCTTGGAAGCATGGCCAAGAAGAAAAAGAACAAGGAACAGCTGCCTGATGGCATGTCCCGCCGCCAGGCAAAGCTCGCCGCCCGCGCCAAGGAGCGCGCTGCCCTAGAAAAGGATCCCCGCCCCTACGGTGGACTTGCTGCAGAGGCCAGCCTGGTCGCCATGCAGGAGTTCGTCCCCTCCGCTTTTGCCAAGCTTGAGGTCAAGGGCTGCGACAAGAACGTATATGTAGCCACCGTCTTGCCGGGTGCTTCTGCTGCGCTAATTCGTGATGCCGAATTTGGCGGCGATGCCTTCGTGGGCTTGCAGGTACAGTCGCATACCCATAACCCGGGCCGCGACCTCGCCTTTGCCCTCAACTGGGTGAAGAATAATGAGCCTGGCGCCACCCTGGAATCCACTGCGGCTGATGGCTCGGAGCCGAAGCTGGAAGAGCTTATCGACGCCTCCGCAGCCCTCGACGTGCAGGTGCACCAAGACTTCGAATGGTGGATCCCGGAGGGTGCACAGGTCACCCCGCAGATTGCGCAGTCCCTACGCGCAGCTAATGATTCCGTCATCGAATCCCACGAAGTGGGCGAGAACATCACCGGCGCTGCTTTCTGGGCAAATGCCGGCGGTGGCAAGGCCCATATTCGTTGGGTCCGCCCGAGTGACGATGAATCCGCATTCTTGAATGCGCTGGCACGCGTAGCCGCCCGCGGTGAGCTGAACCTCGGTGAAGATACCAAGTTTGCCGGTGTCTTCCGCACCCACGGCCTTATTGCCCCAGTCTTTGACTTGGATCCAGAGGTTGACCACGCTTCCTATGAGGACCACCTCACCCGCGTGGATAAGGCCCTGGAGGAGGAAATTTCTAATGATGCTCAGCTCAGCGCCGATGAGCGCAAGCAGCTCGAAAACATCAAGTCTCGCCAGGTGACCTTGCGTTAAAGACATAAAAAATGGCACCTCCTGTGGCGGAGGTGCCATTTTTTGATCCCTATTTGAGGGAATCCCACAACCCAGAGGCTGCTTCCTCGTCCCAGAGGACTACGTTGCCTACCTCGGTGTCTTGGAACCCACCGATGGGGACGGTTTCTGTTTCCACACCGGAGCCCATGGCAAGCGCCACGCGGGCAAGATGCCAGACGTGGTCACCGTTGCCCACGATGAACGAGGAAGCGGTGTGGTTGACCAAGGAGTAGGCGCGGAATGGGTTGATAATGGTGGCAGGAGAAGCCACCTTATCCAGCAAAGCGGAGAAGAATTCGCGCTGGCGCTGCACGCGGTCTAGGTCACCCATGGCAGTAGCACGGGTGCGCACGTAGCCCAAGGCATCGCGTCCCTTGAGCTTTTGGCAGCCGTCTTGGAGATCGATGCCGGCGAGCGGGTCATTGATGGGTTCTTTCACGCACACGTCCACACCGCCGACAGAATCGACCACATTGGCCAGGCCACCCATGCCGATTTCGGCATAGTGGTCGATGTGCAGACCGGTTGTCCCTTCAACGGTTTGGGCGAGTAGCTGCGGTCCACCGTAGGTAAAGGCGGCATTGATTTTGTCCATGCCAAAACCGGGGACCTCTACGTAGCTATCGCGCGGAATGGACACGAGCTTGGCCTTGCCGGTGCGGGGAATGTGCAGCAGCATGATGGTATCGGTACGGCCTTCACCTACATCGCCGCCGGTGCCCAGTTCGGCCTGCTGTTCCTCGCTGAGGCCCTGACGAGAATCGGAACCGACGAGCAACCAATTGGTGCCGGCGGTATTAGACACTTGGTCTTCTGGAAGCGCTTCGACACGGGTGAGGCGAGCATCGGTCCAAAACATGAAGACGAGGTTGAATACCAAGAGGACAACAAGCGCCATACCAATACAACCGAGGGCGCGCTTGGCCGGATTGACCTTCTTGCGGCGGCTATGCGGGCGCTGGCGGGGCGCAGGTCGGGGTTCGGTCCGACGGGGTGGGCGTTGCTGCGCTCGGTATTGACTCGGGTAGCGGCTCGGCGTTGGGGGTGGGGTGCGGCGCGGTGGCTGTTGCTGCCGCTGTGGCTGCGGAGCGCGGAAGGATTGCTGTTCCGGTTCGACGCGCCGCGGCGTCGGGCGGGCGGAGGAACGGCGTCGAATGGGGCGGCCGTATCGATCCTTGAGGGGACGCCCATCGGCCCCAAGGACGAATTCAGTGGAGGAACCGTCGCCGGCGCGGCGGGCCTCCCTATGCGGATCTCGTCCTGATTCAGTCATGCGCTATACCTTACAAGGTGCGGGGAGTTTCGCCCGCTTCGCGACGTCCCCCTAAGGGCATTTTCACAGGAAGGAATAACCCACGAAAGCGACGGCGTCGATAAGAAAATGCGCTATGACTAACGGCCATACTCGCCCCGTGCGGTGGTAGTAGTAGCCATAAACGAACCCCATGATGATATTGCCACATCCAGCAGAAACTCCTTGGTAGAGGTGGTAAGAACCGCGCAAGACAGAGCTCGCGGCAAGTATTGTCAGCAGGGACCAACGGGCCTGGCGCAAGCGCGTCATAAACCACATCACCACCACGGTTTCCTCCGCAAAGGCATTAGCCGCTGCCTTAAAAAGGGAAACGGGAATGTGCACCCAAGCATTGGCAAAATCGCCGGGGATAACCTCTTTGCTCCACCCGAAGTGGACTGACGTGAAATATAGGGCGAGTCCCGGAATTCCAATAAGTGCGGCAAGCCCTGCCCCCTCCAGCCAGTCGCGGGCGCGGTAGGCGCGCGGGAAAATATGGTCCTTAGCCAGCAGGAAGAGCGCTAAGGCACCATAGGAGCAGAGTACAGCGGCCGAGCACAGCTGCAGGCCCATATCCACCCAGGCTAAAGAGGACTGGCTGGAGTTGAGCGTGACCGATTGCTCATTGAGCCGCTGCGGTGAGGCGAAGGAATTGATGAGGTTCAACACCGCCCGCACCCCGGAAATACCAAAGGTGAGGGTGAGGACGATGAGCAGTTCGGCGCGTAGAGACTTGGTCATGGGTGCAGGATGTGGGCGAGGCCGAGCAGGGAGGCGTCGGAAAGCGTAATGCCCCCTAGGTGTACTCCCACCGGTGGGTGATTGGGAATGGTCCACGGCACGGAAATGGCGGGAAGTTGGGCCATATTAAACAGCGAACCCCACGGGGACCACTGGGTCTGGGCTGCGAAATTCTCCTCATGGGACAGAGACAGGAAATATCCGGTGCGCGGTGGATCCGTGGTCAGCATCGGGGTGAGGATGGCATCTACGCCCCACTCTTGGGCCAGTAGGTCCGGCAGCTGCCGAACGTGTGCCCGCGCCGCGGCCACCTCAGCAGAGCTGACGCGCCGCCCCTGCTGGGCAATCCACTCGGCGTAGCCTTCTGCTGGGTGAAGCTCCGCTAGGCGGGAGGTAAAAATATTCCGGAAATGCGCAAAGGTAGCCCGAGCCTGAGGGTAGGGGGAAATGGGCACTACCTGAAAGCCGGCTGCCTGTAGGCGCTGGGCGGCCTCGCGGGCGGCGCGGAGGTGGTGCGCAGCGACGCTGGCATCGCAGAACAACGGCTCCAGTAGCAGACCGATGCGGGCGCGCGGGGTGATCATGCGGTGCCCATGCAAAAACGCATTATCTGCCACGGTCCGGGTAATAAAGCCCTGCACGCCCAGCTCCGCACCCGCCGGTTTGAAACCCACGACGCCGCAGGCCGCGGCCGGCACGCGGATGGATCCGCCGCCATCGCTGGCGTGGGCTGCTCGCAGCAATCCTCGTCTGACTTGCACCGCCGCGCCACCCGAAGAACCACCCGGGGTGCAGCCGGGGTAGAGGGGATTATCGGGGTGGGGCAGGCCCACCGGTTCCGTATCTACACGCAGGCCAAGTTCCGGAGCGGAGGACTTGCCGATGATGCGCGCACCCTGCTTTTCCAAGCCCTCTATGAAGGAATCGCTACGCTCAGGGTAGTAGGTACGATCGATGTTTCCCAAGGTAGTGGGCATGCCGCGGACATCGCAGAGATCCTTAGCGGACAGGACCCAGCCGCTTAGCCGGCCGTAGGCGGAAGGCTTGCGGTCCAGATCCACGTAGGTAAAACCATGCTCCTCTGGGGCAAGGCCGCGCAGGTCCGCGCGGAGCTGTTCTACGGAAAAGTCCATGGGGCACCAGTCTAGTGGGCTAAGGTGACGAGCATGACTACCACCATCGCCTTCCTTGGACCGGCCGGAACGTTTACGGAAGCGGCCGTGCACAAGTTTGCCGCGCATATGCCGGAAGTAGAGACCATGCCGGTTGGCTCTCCATCGGAAGCGGTGGCCGCGGTGCGCGCCGAGCAGGCCGAGTATGCCTGCGTAGCTATTGAAAATTCCGTCGATGGCGCGGTAACCACCACCTTTGATGCCCTTGTAGAGGGAGAACCGGTGCAGATTTACCGCGAGGTGGATATCCCCGTGGCCTTTAGCATCATGACCCGGCCGGATGCGGAGGATATTAAACGGCTCAGTACCCACCCGGTGGCTTTCCAACAAATCCGCGGGTGGGTAAAAGAACACCTGCCGGAGGTTGAGTTCGTGCCGGCTAGCTCCAATGCGGCTGCGGCCGAGGCTGTGGCCCGTGGGGACGCTGATGCCGCGGCGGCGCCAGCGCGTGCGGCCGAGATCTTTGGCTTGGAGACCATCGCCCAGGGGGTGGCGGATATAAAGGGCGCGGCAACACGGTTTGTTTTGGTGGGGCGCCCGGGAAAACCAACCGCGCGTACCGGACAGGATCGCACGAGTGTTATCTTCACCCTGCCTAATGAGCCGGGCAGCCTGGTGGGGGCACTGCAGGACTTTGCGCACCGTGGGGTGGACCTTTCCCGGATCGAGTCGCGTCCTAAGCGGGAGGCCTTTGGGGAATACCGTTTCTATGTAGACCTCATTGGGCATATTGAAGACCAACCGGTGGCAGAGGCGCTCCGGGCATTGTGGTTGCGGGCGCAGAACGTGCTCTTCCTTGGTTCTTGGCCGGCGGCAACCCCCGCAGGCAGGCCGCCGCGCGATCTTGCCGCGGCGGATGAATGGGTAGCGCGGGCACGCAGGGGCCAATAATCTAGAGGCATGCCCGGAAGAATCATCCTGCTGCGCCATGGTCAGACCTATTCCAATATTTCTCGTCTTCTTGATACCCGCCCGCCTGGGGCCGAGCTTACTGAGCACGGGCGCGACCAAGCCACGGAGGTTGGCCGTGAGCTAGCGCAGTTGGTGGGCGAGCGCGAGGTGGAATTTAAATGTTCCATTGCCCTGCGCGCTCAGCAGACTGCGATGCTGGCGGCACGCGCCTTTGAACAAGAGCGCGGTATGCCCGAGTTTTCTCAGCGTGTGGACGTGATCTCCGGAGTGCACGAGATTTCTGCCGGCGATTGGGAAATGGACGGCAGCGAGGATGCCCACCGTTCGCACATGGTGGCCCTGCGCGGCTGGTGCGATGGCGAGCAGGACGCCGGCATGGAAGGCGGCGAGACCCTGGAGGATGTGCTGGCGCGCTACCAGCCGGTGCTGGAGGGCATTGCAGGCCAGCTTGCCGACGACCACGATGTCATCCTTGTCAGCCACGGCGCGGCCATCCGCGTGGTCACCAAGCATGCCACGGGGGTTGATGCCGACTTTGCCTATACCGGCTATCTGCCCAATTGCCGCTTCATGGTGATGGAGCCCTGCGGCAAGGATTTTGGGCAGTGGGCATTGACCCGTTGGGCAGATACGGAGCTCTAACCCCAGCCTAGGCGGTGCAGCTCCTCTTCCTCGAGGCCAAAATAGTGGCCGAGCTCGTGAAATACCGTCACCTTGACCTGCTCTGCTAGGTCTTCCTCGCTGCCGGACCAGCGCTGCAGCGTCTTCCGGTAAATGAAGATCGCATCGGGCAAGAAACCGGTGTGGTCGAAGGTGCGGCGGGGCAGTGCCACGCCTTCATAGAGCCCGAGCAGCATCGGGTTATCGGGGTTTTCATCTTCGACCAAGATGACGAGGTTGCGCATGCGACGTACAAATTCCTCGGGGACCTGATCCAGCGCCTCGTTGACCATTTCATCGAAGCGCTCTTCCGAAACCTCCACCATTAGGGTGCTGGGGCTGGTGCAGGGGCGGCGGATTCGGGCGCTGGCTTATTGTCCTTATCCTCGCGCAGCGGATTGCGCTCAGGTCGCTCCTCCGGCGGCTTGCCATCGATAGTCAGGGCCTGACGGCCACCGGTAGCGGAACCGGTGATGGCAGAGAAGCCGCCGCCTGCGCGGGCATGCACGAGGAAGCAATTGACGGACTTGGTGCCACCATTCCATGAGGCCTCGGTGATAGAACCCCAGAACGGTTGCAGCGTGGATTGATAGAGCTGTTCTTCGCCGCCGAGGTAGTCCTCGGTAGCGGCGGTGCAGGTATCGGAAAGGAATTTGTCCATATCCTTGCCATCCGGGTAGCCATCAGGGAACTGCTTGCCCACATCAATGACGGATACGGTTTCCATCTGGTGCGGCTTAGCGCATTCAACGACGTGTGGAACCTGCTTGTCATCGATGGCCAAGCATTCGCCCGGCTTGGTGAGGTTGGCCTGCTCGGAGGCTTCTACGTTGCCGTGATTAAGCTGCGGTACGCCGTGGTCATCGGTGGTTTGCAGGCCACAGAGTAGGGTGCGGTCGCCGCGATCCCAGGCAGACTGCGGCGGGAGAATGGATGCTACGTCGTACTTGCCGTTGGGATCCCACTTGCCGTGCAGGTAGTTCACGGTGGCGGATTCGCACAGCTCATCGCGCAATTGGTGTTGGCGGGTAAGTGCCGGGCGAGTAGCATCTGGTCCGAATTCGCTGGTGGGGTACACACTTAAGTCTTCGGTCTTGGAGACCTCGAAGCGGTGCTGTTCGGAACAAGGTACTTCCTTGAACCCTGTGGCGGAGCCATCTTTCGCGATATCCCACGTCAAGCAGGCACCAGCGGCCGCGGCGGTGAAAGGTTCCGGTTTAGGGGCAGCGGTTTCTGAATTATCCCCGCTATCGTGCTGCTGGGCAGCGGTGGTCTCATCGCTGCCCGATTTCTGGGAGCTGATAACGCCGTAGATGCCCATGAAAACGGCCGCCGCGATTGCCGCAATCAAGACAATCTGGACGGCCACAGCGGAACGCCACGCAGGTGATTTCTTCATAAGGCCCCTAATCTTACCTTTTAACCTGGATGCTGGCTAGAGACTGTTCTCCCTAGCCACCCGGGTAGTCAGGCGATAGCGGTCGGTGCGATAAACTGAGGAGCACCACTCCACCGGCCTATCGCCCGAGCGGGAGTAGCGCACAATGTGGAGCAGCGGGGTGCCCACGGGGACGTCGAGAAGCGGGGCAGTGTCCGCATCGGCCGATATTGCAGAGACCGTCTGATCCGCATCGGTGATGGGGACATCAAAGACAGAATCGAGGATGGCGTAGACCGAGTTGTAGATGTCATTTTCCAAAAGGCTGGGCGCGAACGTGGAGTTATACCAGCCATCGTCGATGGAGTACGGTTCGCCATCGCCCAAGCGCAGGCGGCGCAGGTGAATATGTTCGGCGTTAGCGGGCGTATCAAAAAAGATGGCGGCATCCTCTGGGGCGCTACTGCGGCCGCTAGTAAGGATTTTAGAAGAGGCGGTGACGTCTTGGGCGCCCATCTCATCTGAAAATGAGGCCAGGTGGAGCCGGGAGACTAGGGGATTGGGGGCCACGAAGGTGCCCTTACCGCGGATGCGGCGCAATTTTCCGGCCGCGACGAGATCACCGATGGCGCGGCGTACTGTGATACGTGACACCCCGTAGGTCTCTTCAAGGAGCCTTTCGCCGGGGAGGGTATCGCCGGGTTTGAGGGTCGTGCGGCACAATTCTTCGAGGATATCGTGCAATTGGGCGTGTTTTGGAACGGGGCCGTCCGTAATAGTGCGGGCGGGGAGCTGAACGGCGGACATAACTCCATGGTAATTCGCTGGTTATTACCACCGCAAGGTGTTGTCAATACGCTAAACTTACATTCGTGATTGATCTCAAGCTACTCCGCGAAAACCCTGACGTTGTCCGTGCTTCCCAGGTGAATCGAGGTGAGGATCCCTCCCTCGTAGACCAGCTCTTGGAAGCTGATGAGCAGCGCCGTGCTGCTATTCAAAAGGCCGACGAACTGCGCTCCGAGCAGAAGGCTTTTGGCAAGAAGATCGGCCAGGCCTCCCCGGAAGAGCGCCCGGCTTTGCTAGAGGGCTCCAATGAGCTGAAGGCCAAGGTCAAGGAAGCGGAAGAGGCACAGTCTGCCGCTGAGGCCAAGGTGGAAGAGCTGCAGTACAAGCTGGATAACGTGGTTGAAGGCGCCCCAGCCGGCGGCGAAGATGACTTCGTGGTGATGGAAGAGGTCGGCCAGATTCCTGAGTTCGACTTCGAACCGAAAGATCACCTTGAGCTGGGCGAGTCCCTGGGCCTTATCGATGTCAAGCGTGGCGCTAAGGTAGGTGGAGCTCGCTTCTACTACCTCACTGGTGACGGTGCCTTCCTCCAGTTGGGAATGCTTATGCTTGCAGCACAGAAGGCGCGCGAAGCTGGTTTCAAGCTAATGATTCCGCCAGTTCTAGTTCGCCCAGACATTATGTCCGGCACCGGGTTCCTGGGACAGCACTCCGATGAGGTGTACTACCTCCCAGCCGATGATATGTACCTAGTCGGTACCTCTGAGGTGGCCCTTGCCGGCTACCACAAGGATGAGATTATCGACCTTTCTAACGGTCCGCTGCAGTACGCTGGCTGGTCCTCCTGCTTCCGCCGCGAGGCCGGCTCCCACGGTAAGGACACTCGCGGCATCCTGCGCGTCCACCAATTCGACAAGCTGGAGATGTTCGTTTACTGCAAGCCTGAAGATGCGGAGGAAATGCACCAGCGCCTTCTATCCATGGAAAAGGACATGCTTGAAGCCATGGAGCTGCCCTACCGCACCATCGACATTGCCGGTGGCGATCTCGGTTCTTCGGCGGCCCGCAAGTTCGACAATGAGGCTTGGGTTCCTACCCAAGGCACCTACCGCGAGCTGACTTCCACCTCGAACTGCACCACCTTCCAGGCTCGCCGCCTGTCCACCCGTTACCGTGACGAGAATGGCAAGACCCAGACCGCAGCTACCTTGAACGGCACCCTGGCGACTACTCGCTGGCTAGTTGCTATCTTGGAAAACCACCAGCAGGCCGACGGCTCTGTCGTTGTCCCTGAGGCCCTGCGCCCCTTCGTGGGCAAGGATGTCCTCACCCCGCAGTAAGTCCGCCGTCGTCCTGGAGAGTTATGAACGCTGCGACGAATTTCCTGTATCGCCAGATCACTCACATTGGTAGGGGGGTGACTCTGGCGCAGGGATTAAAAATGCGCCTTTCGGGTGAAGAAAATATCCCCGATGAAGGCGGCGCGGTGTTGGTCTGTAACCACACCGGCTACATGGACTTCCTCTTCGGGGCCTTTTTGGCTTACCGCAAAAAGCGCCTCGTGCGCTTCTTGGCAAAGGCTGGCATCTTTAAAGCCCCACTAGCGGGTCCCTTGCTCAAGGCCATGCACCATGTGCCAGTTGATCGCATCGATGGCAATGCCTCAATGCGGCAGGCGGTTCGGCTCGCTAAAGAGGGCGAACTTGTCGGGGTGTTTTCTGAAGGCACGATTTCCCGCAGCTTCGAAATCCGCAGCATGAAAAGTGGTGCCTCCCGTATCGCCTATGAGGCTGGGGTGCCGGTAATCCCGCAGGTCATCTTCGGCTCCCAGCGCCTGTGGACCAAGGGGCATAAAAAGAATCTGGGACGGACGAAGACTCCAGTCTTTATCACTGCCCTAGAACCGTACTATCCCACTGGTGATGCGGAAGCCGATACCGCGGAGATTAGGCGCCGAATGCAAGAGGCTTTGGAAGGGCTATGGGAACAGTACGAAGCTGAATTTGGCCCCATGCCAGCGGGCGATTATTGGGTGCCCGCCCGCAAGGGCGGCGGCGCTCCCACCCTCGAAGAAGCGGAGGAGCGGGATGCTGAAGTAGAAACTGAGCGCCACCGCGTACGCCGGCTACGTGATGATCTGGTGGGGCTTAAAGAACGCGTATCCGTCACCACGGTTGACCTAGTGCGCAACCGCATGGCCGCCGCCAAGGGGGATGAAGAGGATGCGCCCAAGACTAAGGCGCGCACCGCCCCAGAGACTTTGGATTGGATCAAAGCCAATCTGAACGCCGTGGTGGAAGAGGCAACACGTGGTTTGGATGAAGGCCGCGATAAGGTCGCGGATGTTATGGCGCAACTGAAATCTGATGTGGCGCAAACCCAGGCTTCCATTACCGCCAGCAGCAAAGAGATTTGGGCCGGTTCTAAAGCTGAGCAGGGCCTTTTGGCAGCAGCTACCCAATCCCGGCTTATCGTCTCGCGCCTGCCGCACCGCATGAAGGCTCAATTCTCCTCCATCCCGCGTGTGGTGGTAGCGCACAGTAGTGCGCTGAATTGGGAGGATGGGGCACTGACCCCGCGGTTGCGCAAGGCTTTTGCGGATATCTACCCGGCGGCCGAAGTTCTCATAGTGGTATCGCCCGCGGGCGATGTGGATGTCCCGCAAGCCGTGTGGACCATTGTCATTGATGAGGATGTTGCACAGCCACGCCTCGATGCTGCAGCAATGTCCGTTACTGCCGCCAGTGCGGCACAAGGCGTGGAGCGCATCCTAGAGGATCTGCAGGATGAGCCGGAAGAGACTCTAGTCTTTGCAAATGAGCCGGGGGATGAGGACTTCCTTGAGTGGATGCCGGTGGTGGCTTTGGAAACTGCCCCGATAGAGGTGGTTAAGGGTGCTCAAGCGGTAACCTACTCGGCAGAAAAGGCCGGAATGTCAGAGGTACTCGAGGCGATGGCACGTTTAGCGAAGAAATAGCGACAGTTTTTCGTCCGCTTTACACCCCCGCGAGGGGGTGGTTTTCTTTTTGGAAGTCTAAGTATTTTAAGGAAACTGACTGCTTACGGGCCTGAAACTTACGTGTGAGTAACCACATGTGTAACTCAAGTCGGTGGCCCCTAACATATATTTTAGGAGATGAAGTCTCTGTAGCCCCGGTGCGATACTTTCCACCGAACCCATAATTACCTGCTTTTAGCTGTGCTTATGCCATCTCATTCACGGACCAATGGCCCAGGCACATGCAAGCACCAAGGAAGGAGATGCGGTCAGTAATGATCCAGCAAAGCAATCAATCCTTTAACCCTGAATACTTTGAAAATCTATGGAACGGGTACGCAGATGAGGACTACGACGTAGTCATTATTGGTGGCGGTTCCGTAGGCGCCGGTGCGGCAGCGGATGCCGCCACCCGCGGTCTGAAGACCGCCGTCATTGAGGCACGCGACTTCGCCGCAGGTACCTCTTCCCGCTCCTCCAAGATGTTCCACGGTGGCCTGCGCTACCTGGCAATGTTTGACTTCCGCCTCGTGGCAGAGTCCCTCAAGGAGCGCGAGCTCAACATGTCTACCCTGGCACCTCACCTGGTGAAGCCGTTGAAGTTCATCTTCCCGCTGACCCACCATGTATGGGAGCGCGTCATGATGTTCGGTGGATTTACGCTCTATGACCTCATGGGCGGATCGAAGAGCGTGCCAATGCAGAAGCACTTGACCCGTAAGGGCGTGCTGAAGGTGACCCCGGGCCTGAAGGATGATGCCATTGTGGGCGGCGTGCGCTACTACGACACCCTCGTGGATGACGCCCGCCATACCATGACCGTGCTGCGTACCGCCGCCGAGTATGGTGCCGATGTACGTACCAATACCGAGGTCATTGGCTTTGACAAGGACCGCGGCGGCCGCATCGTAGGCGCGAAGGTTCGCGATACCGCCACCGGCCGCGAGACCACCGTGCGCGGCAAGGTCTTTATCAATGCCACCGGTGTGTGGAATGACAAGATTCAAGAGATGGCCGGCGTGGAGGGCAAGTTCACCGTGCACGCCTCGAAGGGCGTGCACATCGTCGTACCGAAGGATGCGCTCGATGCAGAGGCAGCCCTGTGCTTCGTCACCGAAAAGTCCGTCCTCTTCGTTATCCCGTGGGGCGAGTACTGGATTATCGGTACCACCGATACCGATTGGGAAAAGGGTCTCTCCTTGCCAGATCCGGCACCAACCAAGTCCGATATTGACTACATTCTGGACCAGGTAAACCAGCGCGTACGCCGCCAGATCACCCGCGATGACATCGTGGGTGTCTACTCCGGCCTGCGCCCGCTGCTGTCCGGCAAGTCCGATTCCACCACCAACCTTTCCCGCAACCACGCCGTCGCACGCGTGGCCCCAGGCATGGTCTCTGTCGCCGGCGGTAAGTACACCACGTACCGCGTCATCGGTAAGGATGCCGTGGACCTGGCGGTGAAGGAACTGGGTACCAAGGTCCCAGAGTCCATCACCGAGCAAACCCCGATCCTGGGTGCCGCTGGCTACCATGCTCTAGCTAACCAAGTCCCATCTCTGGCCCGTCGCTACAACCTGAGCGAGAAGTTCATTGAGCACCTGCTCGGCCGCTATGGCTCTTTGCTGGGCGAGGTCCTAGCGCCAGCTACTGAGGACGCCTCCCTGCTCGAGCCAGTGCCAGGTGCAGAGTCCTACCTGTGGGCCGAGGTCCGCTACGCCGTCACCCACGAGGGTGCATTGCACTTGGAGGACATCCTGTCCCGCCGTCTGCGTATCGCCATCGAGTTTGGTGACCGCGGCGTAAATGCCGCCCCGGCCGTTGCTGATTTTGTAGCACCGCTGCTGGGCTGGAGCGACGCCGACAAGGAGCGCGAGGTATCCCAATTCAAGGCCCACACCCAGGCCGAACTTGAAGCAGAAGCTGCGGTAACTGACCGTGAGGCCAATGACATTTTGGTACGCGCAGGATCCGCCCGACCCACCCAAAACGAGGTATAAGTTATGACCGGATTTGATGCATTCCTGTGGGAGTTTATCGGCACTGCGTTGCTGCTCCTTCTAGGAAACGGCGTATGTGCGCTGGTAAACCTGCGCACCTCTGGCGCGCGCGGCTCCGATTGGGTCGTTATCGCCCTGGGTTGGGGTATGGGTGTCTTCGTCGGTGCCAGTGTGGCCGATCCCACGGGCGGGCACCTTAACCCCGCCGTCACCGTAATGTTGGCCGTCAACGGCTCGCTCGAGTGGTCTCTGGTGCCGTACTACTTCCTGGGCCAGATCCTCGGCGCTATCCTCGGTGCCATCCTGGCATGGGCTGCCTTCAAGCAGCTTTTCGACGCCAATAATTACGACGACGCCGGAAACGTCACCGGCGCCAATAAGGACACGAACGGTATCTTCTTTACCAAGCCGGCACATCCTAAGAACGGCTGGAATGCGGTGACGGAGTTCATCGCCACCTGCGTGCTGTTGATGTTCATTGCCTTCGGCCCCACCGGCGGCGAGCTTGGCCCAATGAGCTACTTTGCCGTTGCTTTCGTTGTGGTGGCGATCGGCCTGTCCCTGGGTACCCCTACGGGTTATGCCATCAATCCGGTCCGTGATCTGGGCCCGCGAATTGCTTATGCATTCATCTTGCCCATCCAGGACAAAGGCAGCGCGAACTGGGGCTATGCTTGGGTCCCCATCGTGGCCCCATTGGTCGCGGCCGTAGCCGTTGGCCTGTTGTCCGTTGCGCTCTAATTCCATCTTCGTATAGGAGACTAGACACATGACTAACAAGAAATACGTCGCCGCTATCGACCAGGGAACTACGTCGACGCGCTGCATTATCTTTAACCACGATGGCGAGCAGGTTGCCGTTGGTCAGCTCGAACACGAGCAGATCTTTCCCGAAAAGGGCTGGGTAGAACACGACCCGGAAGAAATCTGGAGCAATACCCGTCGCGCCGTCGGTGAGGCTCTTGCCAATGGCGATATCACTGTGGAAGACATTGACTCGGTAGGTATCACCAATCAGCGAGAGACCACCGTGGTGTGGGATAAGCACACCGGCAAGCCGGTCTACAACGCTATTGTCTGGCAAGATACCCGCACTACCGCCATCTGTAAGGAGCTCTCGGGAGAGGAAGGCCCGGAAAAGTGGCGCCGCCGCACCGGTCTTTTCATTAACTCCTACCCGGCCGGCCCGAAGGTGAAGTGGATCCTCGATAACGTCGAGGGCGCACGCGAGCGCGCCGAGGCCGGCGATCTGCTCTTCGGCACCATTGACAGCTGGCTATTGTGGAACCTCACCGGCGGAGCCGAGGGCGATGCTGGCCGTGAGGCTCTGCACGCTACCGACGTCACCAACGCCTCCCGCACCCTGCTCATGGACATCGAAAAGCTGGAGTGGGATGAGGAACTGTGCAAGGAAATGGGCATCCCAATGTCCATGCTGCCGGAGATTCGCCCATCCCTCGGTGATTTCCGTACCGTGCGTGAGCGCGGTTCGCTCTCCGGTGTTCCTATCCGCGCCATCCTGGGTGACCAGCAGTCTGCGATGTTTGGCCAAGGATGCTTCCGGGCCGGCTCTGCAAAGAATACCTACGGAACCGGACTGTTCCTCCTGCTGAACACGGGCACCACCCCGAAGTTCTCTGAGAATGGCCTACTGACCACCGTGTGCTTCCAGCGTGAGGGCGAACGCCCTGTCTACGCGTTGGAGGGCTCCGTATCCATGGGCGGTTCCCTAGTGCAGTGGCTGCGCGATAACCTGCAGATTATCCCGAATGCTGCATCCATCGAGAACCTGGCGCGGGAAGTTAAAGACAACGGCGGCGTCTACATCGTGCCTGCCTTCTCTGGCCTCTTCGCTCCGTACTGGCGCCCGGATGCTCGTGGCGTCATCGTGGGTCTAACCCGCTTTGCCAACCGTAAGCACCTGGCCCGCGCCGTGCTCGAGTCCACTGCATACCAGACCCGAGACGTGGCCGATGCGATGGTGGCAGACTCCGGTGTGGAGATCACCGAGCTGCGCGTGGACGGCGGCATGACCATGAACGAACTTCTGATGCAGTTCCAAGCGGACATGCTCGGCGTGGAGGTACACCGTCCGAAGAATATCGAGACCACCGCGACCGGCGCGGCCTTCGCGGCAGGTTTGGACAATGGCTTCTGGGATGACCTGAGCGTTTTGGGTAGCCAGACAGGAGACATGAAGGTGTTTAAGCCGAAGCGCGAGAAGGAAGAGGTAGAGGCTCTCTACCGCGACTGGAAGCGCGCTATTAAGCGTTCCTTGGACTGGGAAGATAACGAGGACGAGGATCTGGACTTCTAAGTCCTGAAGTAAACTCGCGGGTATGGAGAATTTCCCTGCCCGCGCTCCTCGCCTCATCGCGAGCGATATTGACGGCACCCTGCTGGACCGCAACCACCGTGTCCCGCGTCGCAATCGTGACGCTGTGGCGCGGGCGGTCCAACAGGGTGCCTATTTTGCGCTTTCCACTGGCCGGCCGTTCCGGTGGATAGCGCCCGTGTTGGAGCAGCTTCCCGTCCGCCCGGTGTGTGTGACTTCGAATGGGGCGGTGCTCTACGATTCCGCGGAGGACCGCGTGATGTCCGCCCACGAGCTTTCACCCGCAGCGTTGGCAGAAGTGGTGGATGTGGCCCAGACGGTGTTGGGTACCGTGGGCTTTGGAGCGGAGCGGGCAGGAGGCTCGCTTGGCGACGCCGTCGAGGACCTCTTCGTAGTCGAACGCCACTACTCCGAAAACGCCCTCTTTGAAGGCTTCGGGGTGGTCAGCATGGGCGAGCTTGTGGGGCAGCCTGCCGTGAAATTTCTTATCCGCAATACGGACTACTCCGCTCCGAAGCTGTATGAGCTCATCGCGCCCCATATCGATCCGGAGCTCGCGCACCTGACGTATTCCATGCAGGAAGGGATTCTGGAGGTTGCCGCGCCCAATGTGACTAAGCGCCGCGGGGTGGAATGGTTGGCTGAGCACACCGGCGTCGCCCAGCAGGAGACGATCGCATTTGGGGATATGCCCAACGATATTGAGATGCTGCGCTGGGCTGGCTGCGGTGTGGCCATGGAAAACGCCCACCCAGAGGTTAAGGCGGCCGCGGATGCGGTCACCGTTGCTAACCACCAGGCGGGCGTGGCAAAGGTGCTAGAGCGCTGGTTCTAGTCGGTGAAGATGTCTACCTTTTCCGTTTCGGTGTTGTAGACAATCTCGCCGCCCTGGAATTTCACGCGGATTTCCTTGCCATTCTTCTCCTCATTGGACGTGGGCAGGCCGAGCTTGGAGGCATTATCGCCCTCGGACCACTTTTTGGCAATCTCACCGGTGAGAGCCTTGGTACCGGACTCCTTAGAGGAGAGCACCACGCCATTCTGGAAGAGCTGGTAGAGGATCTTGCCGCCATCGGTCGTATCCGGGCCGCCAACTGCCAGGCCCAGCACCGGGCCGAAAGCGTTGAGGACGGAGGTCCAGGACTCCTTGAGGCCTTCGTTATTCGAAACCTGTACGACCTTATTGACAATCTCCGGAATATCGCCGGTGGTCAGGTTGCCCGCCACCTTTTGATCGGTATCAGGCTTCTGCAGGCGGTCATTGGCGATGAGCACGCCGAAGACTGCGGCAGCGATTCCAGCGAGGGCGGAGATAGTCGAGACCGGTACCTCGACGTCGCCTAGCGAGGAGGTGATGTCCCCACCCACCTGCTGCGGGCTCTTGGGGGCATTGGGCTGAGGAGCCTTCTGCCAATTCAGATCCGTACTGTTCTTACCGGACTTAATGGCATCCGCTTTGCGCTTGGTGTTCTTACGGATTTCGTCCCAGTGGCGCATGGTGTACTGACCCGGGCAGGCGGTGTTGTGGAAATCATTGTGACCCGCGAATGCCGGCACGGTGGCCATGGTCCCAGCCGGGAACTTGGAGCCGTAGAAGCCGCCGGAGTACAAGCTAGCCTTGCCCATTGGATCGATGTTAGAGATTGCTGCTTTCCAGCCCGCAATCTCGGCCACGGAGTTGAGCATCTCGCGGGAAGGCTCGGTTTCCTCGTAGTTGCCAATCATGGAAATGCCCCAGTTATTGGCATTGAAGCCGCCTACGTGGGCACCCTGTACAGCCTTGTCCAAACCGCCATAGCGGCCCTCATAGATGGTGCCGAACTTATCTACCAGCACGTTGTAGCCGATATCGCACCAGCCCAGGGTCTGTGCATGGTATTCATAAGCGCCGCGAACCTGTGCCGCTGCCTGCGCGCGGGTGTAGTTATTGGTACCCGCGGTGTGGTGCAGGGTCATAGCTTTCAAGCCATCGTCGTAGGTCGGCTGCTGGCAGCGTTTGGACTCGTCGGCGCCCCAGCCAGCGCGGGAGACAACCTTGGGCATACCCGCGGTTTCCGCGGTGGGTTCGATAGCTTCGCCGGCTTGGGCATTGCCGTCGATAAACACGGCGTCGAGATCCGCAACCTGGGTGCGCTCATCGGCCACGGGGGAGATTTCGCCGACGTTGTAGGCAAGCGGTGCCGGGCGATGTGCATCAGCGCCCTTAGCGGCTTTGTCCAGGAGGGAGTCTTCCTTCTTGTCCAGGTTGGATCCGGTCACGAGGTCAACGTTGGCCATAGAGACCTGAACATCGTTGGTATCGCCTACGAAGATGAGCTCGGTGCCGTTCTTGCCCTCGGAGTAGTTCATCGCATCCATGGGCAACCACTCGCTCCAGGAGCCATCCTGCTGCTTGGAGCGCACGAAGGAGTTGATATCGCGCTTGCCCTCCCACGTGACGGCGAACATGTTGAAGGTTTCGTCGCGGTGGAATTGCTTGACCGCGCGGCGGCCTTCGCCGTCGCCCTGCGCGGCTACGGCGGGGTCATCGACGACGATGGATTCGCCATCGCTGAAGCTGGTGGAGGCGTTTTTGACCTCAATGGGGCCGCTATTGTTGGAGTCCTGGGTCTTAAGTACCTGCTGGCCGCCGAATGCGGCGGTCACGGCGAGCGCGATAGAGGTGACTGCCGCAATGACCGGGGTGGACCACTTGGACCTGTTGGGTACTAGTCGACGTCGTTGTTGCACTGTTATCTCCCTGGGGTTGTGCAGCTGTTAAAACGGTTGCCAAAAGTTAAGAATTGATTGTGATGGTACGTTTGTGACTTCTGTGAAACCTGTTGCGACACGCCGTTGCGCCGTGTCGGTTGCCGAAGTGCAATAAACTGGGGGCCATGACTTCTTATGACCTCATCGTTGTTGGCTCTGGATTTTTTGGCCTCACGGTTGCCGAGCGCGCCGCTAGTCAGCTGGATAAGAAGGTGCTCATTGTGGAGCGCCGCAACCACCTCGGCGGCAATGCCTACTCCGAGGCTGAACCCACCACCGGAATCGAGGTGCACAAGTACGGTGCGCACCTCTTCCACACCTCTAATAAGCGCGTGTGGGACTACTGCAATAAGTTCACCGATTTCACCGATTACCAGCACCGCGTCTTTGCTATGCACGATGGCACCGCCTACCAATTCCCGATGGGCCTGGGTCTTATTAACCAGTTCTTCGGCCGCTACTACTCCCCGGATGAGGCCCGCCAGCTCATTAAGGATCAGGCCGGCGAGTTCTCACCGGAAGAAGCGCAAAACCTAGAGGAAAAGGCCATCTCCCTTATCGGTCGCCCGCTGTATGAGGCCTTTATTCGCGATTACACCGCTAAGCAGTGGCAGACGGACCCGAAGGAGCTGCCGGCCGCGAATATCACCCGTCTGCCGGTGCGCTATACCTTCAACAATCGCTACTTCAATGACACCTATGAGGGTCTGCCCGTTGACGGCTACGCGGCATGGCTAGAAAACATGGCTGACCACGACAATATTGAGGTCCGTTTGGATACCGATTGGTTCGAGGTTCGTGAGGAGCTGCGCGCTGAGTCTCCGGATGCGCCCGTGGTCTACACGGGCCCATTGGACCGCTACTTTGATTTTGCCGAGGGCGAGCTGGGCTGGCGCACCCTCGACTTTGATCTGGAGGTGCTGGACACCGGCGATTTCCAGGGCACGCCCGTGATGAACTACAACGATGCGGACGTGGACTACACCCGCATCCATGAATTCCGCCACTTCCACCCGGAGCGTAAGGATAAGTATCCGAAGGACAAGACGGTCATCATGAAGGAGTACTCGCGCTTCGCCGATAAAGGCGATGAGCCGTATTACCCGATTAATACTCCGGAAGACCGCACTAAGCTGGAGGCCTATCGCAAGCTCGCCGCCCAGGAGTCGAAGGACAATAGGGTTCTTTTTGGCGGCCGCTTGGGCACCTACCAGTACCTGGATATGCACATGGCTATCGGTTCTGCGCTGTCCATGTTTGATAATAAGCTCGCGCCATTCTGGAACGAGGGCAAGGCTATCGAACAGGAGCGTGGCCACTAAACTTGATCACCTCTACAGGAAGGAGGTGACGGTATGGCTGATCGCCGCATGTGGAAAATGTCGCCGGAGCGGCTGCAAGAGCATCTAAAACTGCGTAGCCGTGCATCGCGCATTCCCGATAAAAAGAAGGAACAGTCCAAGAAGGCCTGCCGGAACTCCCGGCGGGCCTTCCCGCATTTTCGGCGCAGAAAACTATTGGGTTTAACCCAACCGTTTGACTTAACCCACCGTTAACCTGTAAAGTTAACGTCAGGTTAACACGTAGCAAACGGGACAATAACCCGAGAAAGGGGATAACAATGAACCAGTTTGAAACCCTGCGTCAGGATCTGCACGAAAACTACGGCCATGAGTACACGGCCGCAGAAATCGATGCCAAGCTCGATGAGGTTATTGCCAAGCACACCAAGAAGGCGGAGCTCGAAGAATTCGTGCCGCTATTGGTGGAGCGTGAGGTGCGTGAATACTTCGGCGCTCACCGCCTTCACGTCCGCTTTGCCGCCGGTACCAATAATGCGTTGGCTCAAGCCGCGGCGGAACTGACCCGCAAGCACGCCGGCGAGGCCCTCTATGTGGATACCGCCGTTGCCCACCCGGAAAACGAGGCAGAAGGCCACCTCGCCCACGTTATGAACGAGCGCGGTATGGGTGAGGCTCCAAATAAGTACCTCGATGAGGTACGGACGGTAGCGATGCCGGATTATATCGTGTTCCTAGGCCGTGAGGTCGAACGCGATGAGGCAGGTAAAGACATCAAAATCTGGGATATTCCTACCGCGGATACCGTAGAGCAGGCGCGCGAATTGGCCGATGACCTCGAAGCCCGCGTGCTCTACATGCTCAATAAGCTGGGCATTGATCCGGTCACTGAGCCGGTTAACGCCTAAAAGCGATACGGGTTCGGTAGCTGGGAGGAGACATTGTTGTTGGCCACCCAGAAGCCCGCAAACCTATAGGGCATATAGTGCGTGCCCATGCCGGGGCGCCATTCCGGCGTGCCCAAGAGCGGGGGAGTCTGGCGGTCGCGCTGTGGATATAGCCTTTCTGGCAGCGCGCCCACCATGGGGTGGTAGTCCTCGAGGATGCGAGCGAAGGCGGAGTCGAAGTCTTCCCGCGACAGATCCTGGGACAGCTCATTAATGCGCTGCGTTATCTGGCGGAGGCTGGCGTTGTCGGGTTGACGGGAGAGGGCCGTTTGGGCGTCGTTAAGCAGCCATTGCGTCTCGCCGGCGCGTACCGCAGTATCGCCATCGCAGAATTTTTCCAGGGAATCTATCTGCGCTGCGGCCGTATGGATCTGCTTGAGCGCCTTATAGGACTCCTTGATGGAGGCGGCATGCGAGGAAAAGTCCTGGACGTGTTCTAAGGCCTTGAGCGTCGGCCGCGCATCGGTGTACTGATTGACTAGGAAACGCCACTGGGCCTTGAGGGAATCGCCCGCCAAGGGGGATTGCAGGGCATTAATGCGCGCCTCCGTGCGCTCGATGAGCTCCTCGGCGCTATCGCGAACTCCCGCAATATAGTCAAAGCGCTTGCGCAGGCGGGCGCGGCGGGTGAGCAAGTAAGTAATGAGCCCCACCGCAGCGAGGACCACGATCACTGACGTGGTGGCAATGAACATAGACCACGTGGGCGCCTCCTGCGCAGATTGCCGGCGCACGGTCGGATCCGCGACGGCGCGCGTGGCCAAGATCATGCCGACGGTATAGTCATCGTCCTCCAGCGCCGGCCGCATCTGATCCAGGATGCCGTCCACGCGGCCGGCGTTATAAATCTTGATGTCTCGGCACACTTGGGCGCCACAGCGCACGGCCATGCTATTGGGTTCAAAGCCTACGGCGATAACGAGTACATTCTTCTGCAGCTCACCGTTGCTGATGAATTGTGGGTGCTCGCGCGCCAAGTCATGCAACAGGGTGCGGGAAAAATCCTCGCCCGAATTCGGATACGTGGCGTAGACAACCTCGTGCACGGAATCTGGAAGGTGCATGGACTGCGCTTGTGATTTCACGGCCTCTTCGTCCGAAGAGCTTAGAATCTGGGCGTGGTCCAAAAAATCCACCGCGGGCTTGTCCTCCGCGAGGGCGGCGGGTGCGCTAGCTGCAGCAAAAAGACCTACTACTGCCGCGCAAGGAACCCATCTCATGATGTTCCATCTTACGGGCTCCGCGTGTAAACCGTAGTACTTATGCAAAAGCAACTACGCTAAATCGCTGACTACTGTTTATACCGTTTGGAGAATCGAAGTTATCGTGACTGCCAACAACACCCAGGCCCATGAGCCCCTGCAGCGCATTCTGCTGCCTAAGCGCGGCGAGCCCTTTGATGTGCGGATGCTCTACCTCATCGAGGCCGAGCAAAACCGCGAACGCCTCAGCTGGTTTAACCGCACGTCCGTAACCATCCCGGCCGGCGAGGAAGCCTCTTTTGAAACCTACTTCAACGCCTTCCCGGCCTCCTATTGGCGCCGCTGGTCCCAGCTGCGCTCCGTTATCCTCAGCCTGGACATTGAGGGCCAGGCAAATATTTCCCTCTACCGCTCCAAGCAGGATGGCCAGCGCATTTCCGTGGCCAACCACCTGGTAAGCACCGGCCACCATGAGTTCGAGCTGCCACTCAAAAACTTCGAAGACGGCGGCTGGCTGTGGTTCGATATCACCGCCGAGCAGGACACCACGCTTGCCGACGCCGCCTGGTGCTCCCCCCACGCCCCCGGCCCGCAGGTGCTGCCGGACGGCACCGAGCAGCCGGCCCAAGACAAGCGCGTGGCGGTAGGCATTCCCACTTTCAACCGCCCGACCGATGCCGTAGCAGCCCTTAAGGCATTGGCCGAGGACCCAGTAGTCGATGAGATCATCGACTTCGTCCTCATGCCGGACCAAGGCAACCAGCACCCTGCCGATGAGCCAGGCTATGACGAGGCAGTCGCTCACTTTGGTGAGCGCTTCCGCGAGTTCCGCCAGGGCAACCTAGGCGGCTCCGGTGGCTACTCCCGCATTATGTACGAGGCGCTGGGAAATACCGATTCGCCCTTCATCCTTTATATGGACGATGACATCGCCATCGAACCGGATTCCGTGCTGCGCGCGGTGCAAGCGGCCCGTTACGCTGCCAAGCCGATTATCGTCGGTGGCCAAATGCTTAACCTGCAGGAGCGCTCCCAGCTGCGCACTACCGGCGAGCGCGTCAACCGTGCCGATTTCATGTGGGGTGCGGCACCGCACGCCGTCTACGACCACGACTTTGCCAAGTACCCGCTGCGCGCCATCGGTACCCGCGAAACTCACCTAGATCCCAAGAAGTACGATTCCCGCGCGCTGCACCGCCGCGTTGACGTGGAGTACAACGGCTGGTGGATGTGCCTCTTCCCGCGCATTGTGGCAGAAACCAACGGCCAGCCGCTGCCGCTCTTTATCAAGTGGGACGATACCGAGTATTCCCTGCGCGCGGCGCGCAATGGCTTCCCCACGGTGACCTGGCCAGGTGCCGCCATCTGGCACATGGCTTGGGCCGATAAGGATGATGCCATTGACTGGCAGGCCTATTTCCACCTGCGCAACCGCCTCATCGTTGCCGCGATGTACCACGAGGGACCGGCCAAGGGCATTACCAAGTCCATCTTCAAGTCCACCCTCAAGCACACCATGTGCATGGAATACTCCACCATGGCCATCCAGATTGAAGCTATGCGCGACTTCCTAGCGGGGCCGGACCATCTCTTTGACATCCTGGAGTCCTCGCTGCCGCGCATCGCGGAAATCCGCAAGAACTATTCCGATGCTGTCATTTTGGAATCCGCAGATGAGCTGCCCTCTCCCACCGGCGCGCCGGGTGTGCCTACGCGCAATATCGGCGGCCGCCTAGCCAAGATTAAGAAGATCCCGTGGGCCATCAAGGGCCTCAAGCACCTCGTGAGCAAGGAAGACGCTGCGCACCACGAGGCGCCTCAGCTTAACCTCACTCCGGACGAGGCCCGGTGGTTTACCCTTTCCCGCGTGGACTCTGCCACCGTCTCTACCGCAGGTGGCACCGGTGTGGCCTTCCGTAAGCGCGACCGCGACTTGGCCAAAGACCTCGTATCGCAGACCCGCGAGCTACTGAAGGAGATCGAGGAAAACTTCGATGACCTGCGCACTGAATACCGTGCGGCGCAGCCGGAGCTGACCTCGCGCGAGTCCTGGAAGAAGGTCTTTGATGCCCAATAAACTTTCCGTAGCAGAATCGCGCGTCCTCGAATCCATCCAGGGTGCGGCCTTTGACGTGCCCGGCGTGCTTCCCACCGCCCGCGGGCTGAGCCACTGGGGCGAGCATGCCCTGGGCTGGATGGGCAGCGCTGCGGTAGGGGCGGGCGTCGACAAGCGCCGCCGCGAGGGCTGGATCCGGGTGGGCGCTGCTGCTTTTCTCGCGCACGCCGCTAGCGTGGTGCTCAAGCGCATCGTGCGCCGCAAGCGCCCCGATTATCCGTACGTGCGCGTGGGGGTAAAGACTCCCTCCAAGCTATCTTTTCCCAGTTCGCACGCGACCTCGACTACTGCATTCCTGGTGGCGGCGAGCCGCCTTACCGGCTGCAAGGCGCCGCTTCTCGGCGTGCCAGTCATGATGGCATCGCGTATGGTCCTCGGAGTGCACTACCCAACAGATACGGCAGTGGGTGCGGCCATCGGCGCTGCTACCGCAGAGGTCGTGATGAAAGGAATGAAGCATGAGTGATGATGGAAACCAGCACTTTTTCCATTCGGAACCGCACACCTCTGGCGTAGATACCGGCCGCAAGCGCAAGCCGCCGAAGAATCTTGTCGATGGCATGATTAAGGCCCTGCGTCCCAAGCAGTGGGTCAAAAACGTCCTCGTGCTGGCGGCCCCCGCCGCGGCCGGCGCCGATGCCCTATTTCACGGCCGCGTGCTTGTCGATGTCCTCTTGGCCTTCGTCGTCTTCTGCCTCGGCGCTTCCTCCATCTACTTGATCAATGATGCGAAGGACTGGCGCGAGGATCAGGAGCATCCGACCAAACGCTTCCGCCCGATTGCCTCCGGCGTGCTGCCCATCAAGCTCGCCTATGTCATGGCCGTGGTGCTCATCTGCTTGTCCATCGGGCTATCCTTCCTTGCTACCGCTGGCCCGCAGCTGGCAATTGTGATGGCGATTTATATCGCGTTGCAATTGGGCTATTGCTTCGGTTGGAAGCACATGCCGGTGATTGATATCGCCCTGGTTTCCTCCGGCTTCATGCTGCGCACCATGGCCGGTGGCGTGGCTGCAGGCATCGAGCTTTCGCAGTGGTTCCTGCTGGTGGCGGCCTTTGGCTCGCTATTTATGGCCTCAGGCAAGCGCTACTCGGAGATCCTTCTTGTGGAGCAAACCGGCGCGAAAATCCGCAAGTCCCTGGAAGGTTATACGCCTACCTACCTGCGCTTCGTGTGGACGCTAGCCGCCACCGCGGTGGTTATCTGCTACACCCTCTGGGGCTTCGAGCTTGCTAACGATGCCCAGACCGGTGGCGTGTGGTACCAAGTCTCCATGGTGCCGTTTACCATCGCCATCTTGCGCTATGCGGCCGATGTGGACCGCGGCCAGGGTGGCGCTCCGGATGAGATTGCACTGGAGGACCGCACTTTGCAGGTTCTCGCTTTGGCTTGGCTCGCTTGCATCGCCATGGCGGTGTATATCATGCCGTTGTTCTAGACACAGCTGAATCGATATAGAAATTTTCCTCGGGGCTGATAAACTTTCTTCCCGTGCTTAACACCGACCACAAGAGTATCGCCCGCTGGAGTACCCCGGCGGTCGTTCTTGTGATCGGTGTTTTATCTTTGTGGGGCGGTTTTGCGCGCCGCTGGATTTCCGATGACGGACTCATTGTCCTGCGAACCGTGCGCAACCTCGAAGCCGGAAATGGGCCCGTGTTCAATATGGGCGAACGCGTAGAGGCCAATACCTCCACGCTGTGGCAGTACCTCATTTTCCTGGTGCGCTGGGTGACCCACGCAAACCTAGAAGGCATCGCCATTTACTTGGGGCTCATCCTGGCGGTAGTAGCAATGGTGGTCGGTACGGGGGCGTCGGCAAGCATTCGCTCTGGCGCTGTTCTTCCGGCCGGTGCGCTGGTGTATCTGGCCCTTCCGCCGGCCAGGGACTTCTTCACCTCGGGACTGGAGTGGGGCCTCTGCATTTTCTATCTAGCTGTGCTCTGGTCGCTATTGCTGCGTTGGTCGCGGCCGGCCCGCCATTCCAATAGCAATAGCGACGCCTACTGGCTAGCTTTCTGGGCCGGATTGTCTTGGCTGGTGCGCCCAGAGCTCGCCCTGTACGGCGGTCTGGTGGGAATCATTCTCCTCGTGTCTCATCGATCGTGGAAAGTTATCGCTGTCGCGGTGCCGTTGCCGCTGGCTTATGAGGTCTTCCGCATGGGCTACTACGGCCTGCTGACCCCACACACGGCTGTGGCTAAGTCCGCGGCTGACTCCGAATGGGGCAAGGGGTTTACCTACCTGGCGGATTTTGCCGGCCCATACTGGCTCTTCCTGCCGCTTATCGTGCTCGCCGTGGCAGGTCTATGGAAGGCAAACCTGCGCCCCACCGCGGTGTGCTCTACTGCCACCGCTATTTATCTCTTTGAAGGCGCTGCGCTCATTCACACGCTCTACGTGCTGCGCGTGGGTGGAGATTTCATGCATGGTCGCATGCTTTTGCTCCCACTTTTTGCGGCACTGCTTCCCATTTTTGTGGTGAGCGTTCGAGCATGGATAGCCTCCGTGTTCTGTGCGGTATGGGCGCTAGTTATCGTTCTGCGCGGACATCCGGTGGACCGCAGCATCTACGAGGGCGAGATCTCCATCGTGGATGAGCGCGATTTCTGGACCAACGCGACCCAGCGTGAGGATCCTCCCATGCGGGCCGAAGAATTCCTCGGCGCCAAGTTTATGGAGGACTACCAAGAGGGCATCGACGAGCTGGAGGCTGGCGACGCCATGACCTTCCGCTATATCAAGGGGGAAGATAGGTTCTCGTGGACGGCGGCCCCCGCAGATCCCTCGCGCACCGACCCACCGACCGTTTACCTGCTCAATTTGGGCCTTTCTTCCATGAATGCACCGCTGGATATTCGCGTGCTGGACAATATTGGACTCAGCAATCCTTTGGCGGCGCGCCAGCCACGCATCGTGGGTGGACGCATTGGGCACGACAAGAGCTTGGATATGTCATGGCAGGTGGCAGACTCTGCCGTCGATATTGACGAGGTTCCGGCGTGGATTGATAAGTACGAGGTTGCCAAGGCTCGCGCCGCTCTTGCCGACGCCGATTTTCAGAAACTCTTCGCCACCTACAGGGATCCTTTAACTTGGGACCGTTTCTGGAAAAATATTAAATTCTCCCTGACAGACGGGCGGACCCTAGCCTTCTCCTCGGATCCCTCGGACTACCTGCACTAATTCCTTCAAATGCAGACTTTAGGGCCAACCTAAGTTACACTAACCTGTGACATTGTTATCGATCCGTGACGTTAACGATATACGGGGTTCGGACGATAAAGCTTAGTGACAATCACCGAGTAGTTTGGAGGAGAAAGATGACTGCTTCCATCAAGGGTCGCGTCCTTTCAGTCATCATGGCAGTTGCCGTAGCTTTGGGCTTGGCCGTCGTGGCGGGCTCCCAGCCGGCCGAGGCAGCCAACCGCGACTGGCTGCGCCGTGACGCCACTGGTACGTGTGAGTGGGACAAGGTTGCCTGGTGGGTCCAGCGCTGTGACGTTTGGTCCCAGGCCATGGGCCGCACCATCCCGGTACAGATTCAGCCCGCAAAGCGCGGCGGCAATGCTGCCCTCTATTTGCTTGATGGTCTCCGTGCCACCGATCGCACCAACGCGTGGGTAAACGACGTCAATGCTGCAAGGACCTACGAGCCGCACAACATTACCTTGGCTATGCCGGTTGGCGGTGCCGCTTCCTTCTATGCTGATTGGCAGGGGCCTGCGACCTACGATCTATCAAACCCCGTTAATTATAAATGGGAGACGTTTCTGACCAGCGAACTCCCAGGCTATCTGGAGCGAAACTTCGGCGTTGCACGTAACAATAACTCTATTGCGGGTTTGTCGATGGGCGCTGGTGCCGCGCTAACCCTGGCAGCGAAGCACCCGAATCAATTCCGGCAAGCGCTGTCTTTTTCCGGTTTCTTGACTACCACTGTTCCGGGGGCACAGACGTTCATGCGTCTGGCTATGTTGGATGCTGGTGGCTTCAATATCAATGCAATGTACGGATCGCTGTTTAATCCGAAGCGTTTCCAAAACGATCCGCTGTTGCTGATCCCTCAATTGCGTAACACTAATCTATATATTTCTTCGGCCTCTGGTATTCCTGGTCCTGGGGACAGCCATTATCTGCCAGAGCATCAAGCCGCTGGGGCAGCCTTAGAGGTCGGGTCTAACGTGACTACTCACGTGTGGGAAGGTGCTGCGCGGCTGCAAGGTCTAAATCCGACTGTAAGCTACCCAGCCCAAGGCCTGCACAACTGGGAACAATTTGGTTATCAGCTTAATCGCTCTAAACCTCAAGTTCTGAACGTGATGAACGCGTGGTAGCGCAGTAGTTCATTTACTAGAGTTGGTTGTTTGAACAGTGTCCTTATAACTAAAGGCCGACAGCTAGAGTTGAAGATCGCAGTACAATCATGGTCTCGCTATATTGAATTGGTATGAATCTGAATGGCCCTACGGGGGTCGCCTCTTGCCACATCTGATTGAGTGGACACGGGTGTGGTTCTACGCGACTAGTCCGATTTTGTTTGCGGTCATAGCCATCAAATTGATGGAGCAGTAATAGCACCACGAGTTCCGCCGTTTCGCCTTGTAGCGTGCGTACCAGATAAAAATTTCCTGTGGGATACGAGATGTTTTGAGGAGAACTTGGCTTAAGGGTCAAAATGTGTGTCTGGTTCGGCGTGTCGCTGGGATTGGATTTGGCCTTTTTGGATGCCGATTGAGTGGGTGTACTCGGTGTCGATACCGTTGTCGTAGAGGGCTGGTCGTCCTGTTTCGTGGTCGGCTTGGTTCTCTGTGTGGGTCAGGATGGATACTTTGGCGAGTTGGTCCTGGCCCCAGTGGGACTGCTTGGCGATGCGTAGTGGCTCGTCGGGCAGTTCTGCTTTTAGATAGAGCCGCCACTCGAGCATTCGGCGTTGGCGTTCTCCGCGTCGTCCGCGGTTTGTTCTCGCTAGTAATTTCAACTGGGGGTTGATTCCGCCTTCGAGACTATTGGTGGTGGCTTATATTCGTGAGTATCAACGACTCCTTCAGGCGGGGTGAGGTAGACAAGCAGCAGGTCGCTACGCCAGGCTGTTGTAGGCCTTGCGCACGTTTGCATGGGCCAACGTATGCGTTCAATGGACTGTTTGGGGTCTTTGACGAGGGTCTTTTCCTCTAACCAGGTGCGGTAGACCGAGGCGAATCCATTCAGTTGTGCGCCCCATTGGCTGGCTTAGTCGATAGTGGTAATGCGTGTGAGTTTGGGTGCCAGTTGGTAGATGGGGCGCCCAGCATCAGTACGTGGACGTGAGGTGGTATAGCGGCGTATCACACGCTGAGCATGCACCAGGCAGCGTTGGATGACAGTGGTAGGCCAGCACTGTTTGATGGCGCTAGCAGCTCCTTGCTCGCCGTCAATGACGGCGATTGAAGGCGCTGATATTCGTTCCAATAACTGTGTGTAGGCATGGGTGGTTTCGCGCTTGCACCAGTGGCAGGCAATGACGTGGTCTAGGGTGCCGGCCACGATTAAGCATCTGCTGGCGGTGTAGGTGCCGTCGATAAAGACTTGGTCATAGATCCGCCCGGTATGACCGACGATGAGGTCGAGAACATCTACAAGCCAGCACCAGCTAAAGCGTCGTTTCGTTGTTGAAGCACGGACACCATTTTGTGTAGCCAAAGCTTCCAGTGAAGTTGTGGAGATGCAATGTTCGATGAACTGGCTCAATGCGGCAGCTTTGGTGACATCTGGTCGGCTTTTATTGACTGAAACTCCGCAGGCCTTACACCGCCTTCGGGTAGTTCCTTTGCATTTGGTATCGCCGCCGCAGTGGCAACGTGGTCGATCCTTTGGCATTGGGCCACCAGACCACCGCCTACTACCACGGGTTGGCTACCACATCGTGGATTTCGCATCTGAAGCTCAGATATACGCCCGCGAAGCATATATCCTGCGAAACCCTACAGGTCAGAATCTAAAAATACCTGATCTTAGGCATGCATTGTGACCCTCAACCCCCGTTTTATTCGAACAGCGTAAAGAGAGCGTCAAGGGAATTTTGGTATCAGTGGTAAAGCGCACTAGCAGTCAGTTAGCGCGTGTAGGTGCCATTCCGGTGCATTGAACGAAAAACGGCCCTACTAAGGAGCAGTGCACCGCCAAAGCGATATTCCAATGTGTCAACTCGAATGCATGCTTACAAACTAGACACGCCTTCTGCTCAAAAGACGGAGGAATGTCCGAACGCTGGTCAAGCATTTATGGTTTGCATGTAGTGGAATCCGCGCAAATATAGTGCTCTAATGCGAGGAGATTTAGCAAGTAATGGGGACACATTGGATACAGCGCAGAAAGGGATTTCTAAAAAAGTTACAAGCTATACAGAATATCCCTGAGGAACTTTGAGATGACGTGTAACATTTTAACGAAAGCTGAAGAACTATAAATAGTGCCACTGTGGTACTTTCAAGGATTAGCCAGTCAATTTTAACCTTGAGAAGAGGACCAATGAAGATACGAAAAATTTGCGGTGTAATAGTCGCGCTCGCCATCGGGGTATCAGGGGTGCCAATTGCACAGGCAGCCCCTTCTTTACCATCGTTACCTCAACAAGCGCCGACGCTTCCCCCGTTGCCGCAAATGCCACCGCTTCCCCCGTTGCCGCAAATGCCACCGCTTCCAGCGGCACCAATAAACCTCCAACCAAAGCCTCAAGTGAACCAAAACGTTCGGGAAACCTATCTGAGCTTTGGCGACTCCGTAGCGGCCAACCCTACAGCACTAGACGTGGCGGTATACAAGACTAAAAAGAACGTCCCGAATCTTGAGTGGCCAACCATTCGCAATGGCTCCTGCGCACAGGATCCTAACAACTTTGCAGTTCAGGCTGCGAAGCGTACTGGCCTGCGCCTAGAGGACTATTCTTGTCCGGGAGCGACTGCATACGTCGAACCGCACGGAAATGATGCAATCCCACATGACACAGTTCGTCAGCAGGTTGAGCGAGCAATAGCGGATCGTAAGCTCGATGCGAATACGCGGCTGGTGACTATCAGTGCTGGAGTTAACGACACTTACCAGCCAAATAACTTGCCATCAATGACTACACAGCCCCAACGAATGGCTCGTTACGATGCGGCAATGACAGGTGCTATTAACCGTGTGAAAAGCGTCGCCCCCAACGCAAAAGTAATTCTTCTGGGAATCCCAGATGAAACAGATGGGCACAATCATACGTGTGGCTCCAATCTTCTAGGGGTTACCAGTCACTGGTATTTCCCACTTGTGGCCTATTACCAAGATGAAGTGCGAGAACAGCAACGATTGGCCGCTCTGCATACGGGAAGTGAGTTTCTGGATATGGTCGCCGAGATTTCCGTTCAAAGTGGCAAGAATGGGTGCTCTAATGATCCTGGACGTTATGGTGCCTCGATCTTTGACGATTCACCGCATAAGTTGGCCGGGCATCTCACTGATGCCGGGCACGGATATTATGGTAGGCGTATTGCCGAAACTTATCGCTAAGGCATCCAAATGGGTCAACAGGCAGGTGATGGAAATAGCCACTAATTCCTGTCTATGACTTTTACTAGAAGAGACGGCAATTTCGTCATTGACACAGAAAGAACGACGATATGACTCCTGAGTTTGTATTCACACTGGTCCAGAACTATCCGCTCACGACGCCGCTGGTTCATCTAACCGGTACATTGCGTTTAGACAATTTCTTGGACAGAACCTTGAATGCATGGCCGAGCATTCAACAAGTACTTCAATTATTCTAGAAGTACGCCTTCAAGAGCCATTTAACGTAGCTGTACAAATTCCTATCTGTAAGTCCAACAAGGACTTCAATCCGAGACGTATTACTGCGATGTGAATTCAAAGAAGGAGCTAATCTAGATGACTGGCACTATCACCAACGCCTCGAAAAATGACAATAACTCAACTTGTTTGGCGGAATTGCCAGGACCCAAGGTTTACCCGTTTGTCGGAACTGCATATTCGGTTGACCCTAATAACATTGTACAATCCGCAACTAAGCTTGCTAAAGAACATGGGCGATTTTATCGACAGGTAATCCCTGGGACAGAGCCTTTCTATGTAGTGAGCTCCTTCGCACTGGTGGATGAACTATCGGATGAATCCCGATTCCATAAATTAGTCCACCCTGCTCTGCAAGTAGTGCGTAATTTTGCGGGGAATGGACTGTTTACTTCTGAATATGATGATCCGGAGTGGGGCAAAGCCCACCGTATTCTCATGCCGGCGTTCAACCCGTTAGCGTTGCGGAGTATGTATGGTCAAATGACGGACATTGCGGACCAGTTAATGCTTAAGTGGTCCAGAAATTCTTCAGGAGCGGCAGTTGACGTTGCTAATGATTTCACTCGTTTGACTCTCGATACGATCGCGCTATGCTCGTTCAGCTATCGGTTTAACTCGTTTTACACCGAAGGTTTCCACCCGTTTGTCAATGCAATGGCAAGAGGCCTACATCATGCAGGCCGAAAGGCTCACGCACTTGAAATTCAAAAAAAGCTTGACTTTATTGGTCAACACCGATTCCAGGGGGACATTAAAACCATGGAAAATACGGTGGATGAGTTGATTTCAGAGCGGCGTCGGAATCCCAGCGCTGAGGGTGATGAAGATGTTCTCGACGTGATGATGAATGCTGAAGATCCGTCGACTGGTGAAAAGCTAAGCGATGAGAACCTTCGTTATCAGCTCATTACTTTTCTGATTGCAGGCCACGAGACTACCTCAGGACTTCTAAGTTTTGTGGTGTATGAGTTAATCAAGAATCCGGAAGTCCTTCAGAAAGCTCGAAAATTAACAGACAAGGTTTTGAATGGCCGCTTTCCTAAGTATGAAGATCTTAAAAATCTGGGATACATAGACCAGATCTTACGTGAAGGCTTGCGACTATACCCGACGGCACCAGCATATGCTGTGACACCTTATGAAACCACCACAATCGGCGAAAATGGAGGAACGGCTGGCGACCCTGTAACTGTTAATCCAGGCGACACTCTTCTTGTCCTTTTGGGACACATGCATCGTGATCCGGCTGTGTGGGATAGTCCTGAGGAATTTAGACCGGAGAGGTTTGAATTTGAGAGTGCAAAGAAAATTCCGCACAACGCCTGGAAGCCGTTTGGCAACGGCGAGCGATCCTGCTTAGGCCGTGCATTCGCCATGCAGGAAGCGACAATGGTTCTTGCTTTAATTATCCAACACTTCGATCTTGAATTCGCTGATCCTTCATACGAACTTACCATGTTGGATGGACTCACTTCGAAACCGAAAGATCTATTGGTCAACATCGCTCCGCGAGAAAAGTTCCCGTACCGGGGTCGAGGCGGGGAGTCTGAGACCGAAGCAGGTGGGTCGATTTCCGGCGAGGAAAAGTTTGACAAGGTTGCGGTTGCCGAGCCAAACGGGCATAAGCTGCGGCTATTCGTCGGATCCAATGCTGGGACTTCTCGGAATCATGCGAAAAAACTGGAAGCGTTCGCTAATTCGCAAGGTTTTGAAACGGAGGTGGCTGACCTCGATGATGCAGTTGATGACCTGCACTCTGGAGACGTAGTAATAATTGCTACCAGCTCTTATGAGGGATTGCCGCCGGAGAATGCGAAGTCTTTTTTCAAGTGGCTGACCACTGGGGACTGTCCTGACTTAGGTGAAGTAAGCTTTGCCGTAATTGGTAGTGGTAATTCCGAATGGGCGGAAACGTTCCAACGCGTGCCGTCAGTCATCGATCAGGCTATGGAAGCGGCGGGGGCTAACCGGCTCGTCGATAGGGGAGCTGTAGATGTTCGCGGAGACTACCTCTCGGATTTCGCGGACTGGGAAAAGCAGCTTTGGCAGGCTATTGGAGATCATCTTTCGGTAGAAATTGACAGCCAAGACGAAGCGAATTCTGTTCATATCCAGTACATGAGCGAAGGTCGAGCAGATGCCTTGTCGACCGATTCGGAGAGCGAATTTTTTGAGGCCGTAGTTCAAAGAGTTGTCAGGCTTTCAACCGCCGCAGATGGACCGATCAATGATAAGTACCGGGTGGATATAGAGCTACCTCAAGAAGTTAAGTATTCTACAGGTGACTATCTTGAAGTACTACCGCGAAATCCAGAGGTTTCAGTAAATCGAGTTTTGGATCGATTTAGACTGTCAAGCGAGGCCCGCATAAAGCTGAACGGCAAATCTACGATTCTTCCAGTCGGCCAAGTGATGACTCTTACTGAACTGCTTACTAACTACGTTGAGCTTGCAACTCCAGTTAGTAAACAGCACATCGGCATCCTACAACGCAACTGTGTGTGCCCCCCGGAAAAGAAGGAATTGGAAATGCTCCTTGAACCGGCCACTTATGCTCAGTTGTTGAAGAATAGGACCTCATTGATAGACCTCCTTGAGAAGTATTCATCAATTGATTTGAGCTTTGAAGAGTATTTGTCCCTCCTTGAGCCACTGAAGCCCCGCCGCTACTCTATTTCCTCCTCCTCGTTGGCGTCTACGAATCGGGTGTCCCTTACCTTCTCTAGGCTAGAGTCTCCAGCTTGGTCTGGAAGTGGAGTTTTTTCCGGTGTTGCCTCTAACTATCTAGCTGGACTAAAACCAGGGGCAAAGGTTTGCGTTTCCGTTGTTGGTGGAAACCCCCACTTCCGCGCCGATGAGGTAGACAAACCAGTGGTGATGATCGGTGCGGGTACAGGGATCGCACCTTTGAGGGCGTTCATCGAGGAACGCGCGATTGAATCACGGAATAGTACGCGTGCTGTGGAACCTGTACTACTCTTTTTCGGATGCCACGGACCAGATTCGGATTACTTGTATCGTGAAGAATTGGAAGTCTGGGAGAAAGACGGTCTAGTCGACGTTAGGACAGCCTTTTCTAGGCATCCAGAAATGAATTCTTCCCAAAATGAGGTGAAGTACGTCCAAGACAAAGTATACGAGAATCGTCACGAGGTAATGGACTATATTTCCAGGGGCGCGAGGGTCCTAGTTTGCGGAGATGCGACCAAGGTTGCGCCCTCGGTGCGTGAAGTCATGCGAGCGATTGTTGGGGAACATCTCAACCTAGATGAAAGCGCTGCCGCCGCTGCAGTTGGAAAGATGGAACGAGAATCGTTTACCTATGTCACTGATGCATTTTCATAAAATTGCAACTAAGTCATTTAAGCCGTGAAAGGAAAATAATGTCAAAATATACACTGCAACCGAACACTCAGCATGGTGTTCCTAGGAAGGAAGTTGTTCGTCAGTTCCTTTACTTTCTTAACGTCATTCGGAAAAACAATATCTTTGAGTTCGGTTCGGCACGGGAAGTAAGGTCCGACTTTGAGACTATTCGACGGTTTGGGACGTTGGAGAGTGGCGCATTGGCGAATACCGCACGCCGTCATCCTGAACGTCTGGGCCTAGTTGATGATGACGGCGAGCTAACGTTTGGTGAGTGCTTCGAGCAAGTGACTCGACTAGCAACCGGACTTCTCAAAAACGGGGTGGAGGACGGAAGCAATGTAGCCGTCATGGCGCTAAACGGGCGTGCAGCAATATTCCCGCTTTGCGCACGTCAGATGGCCGGCTACCATATTTTTATGATTAACGCCAATAGCTCTGGCCCCCAGATCGAGCGCGTGCTTGAGTTCCATGAAGTTAAAACACTCGTCGTGGACCAATGCTTCTATGAAAGGCTTACTGAGACTACTAAGAAGACCTGTCAGATCATTATTGGTCACGTGGAGGATAGCTCCTCCCTCCCTGAGGGTGTCCTTACTATGGAGGGAGTCATAGAAGCCGGCAGTCCTAATTTGAACCTCCTGCCCAAAAAGCCTACGAAGTCTCAGCATGTCGTGATGACCTCGGGTACCACAGGAATGCCGAAGGGAGTTGTACGCCGCCAGCTTAAGTCGCCTCAGGGTATTGGACCGATTTTGGGCGCTATCCCATGGCGCCGAGATATGTCTGTCCTTCTTACAGGCGTACTATTTCACTTCTACGGCTGGGGTAATATGCTGTTGTGCTTATTTACCGGTTCGACGATCATTACTCAACGCAATTTCGATTCAGCGAAAGCACTTGAACAAGTGGAACGGTATGGTGTGGATGCGTGGATCAGCTCCGCCTCTCGGCTTCGCGGGATGATAGGTTATTTGGATAAGAACGGTATTGACCGCGTGCCTGGCCTTGAGTTTGTAACGTCCTCGGGTAGCCCCCTCACCCCTTACGAGGTGCAAAAAGTAAATCAAAAGTTCGGCCCCATTTTCCACAATTGCTACGGTTCCACTGAAACTTCTGGTCTTGCGATTTCGGCAGCCGAAGACTTGGCGGCAGACCCAACGTTGACTGGTACTATTCACCCAGGCTCAATGATTGAGATACGAAACGATGACGGTCAAGTGGTTCCCGACGGCGAAGTAGGGGAGATTTTCGCCGGTGCCTACGACATGTTTGCCGGATATACCGATCCATCAATTGATATTAAAACTCAAAATGGGCTACTGCGTATGGGTGATCGCGGCTATAAGAAGGGAAATAAGCTATACGTGGGCGGGCGTGCGGACGACCTAGTAATTACGCAGTATGGTGAGAAGATTTTCCCTTCTGAGCTAGAGGACTTACTGATCCGAGACAGTCGTGTCGCAGAGGTACATGTACACGGCGTTCAAGATCCTGACTTTGGCCAGGCTCTCCGTGCCTACATCATTCGGGAAGACGGCGTGAATTCGGAGGAGCTTACAGAAGATGAAGTTCGCCGGCTAGTCCGCGAGGGCTTGTCCGACGCGCACACTCCTCGCGACGTGTTTTTCGTTACTGATCTTCCTCGCAACCCAATGGGTAAGGTTATACGCCCTGAGCTTCCTGGCAAGTCGACAGCCTAGAGAGTTCAATTCGTCTGTGTAGGATGAGATTTTTCTAAGCCTATTCTCCCCTCTGCTTGCCTTCTGATATGAACTGGTCCCCAAAAGTTGGGCTGGTTTAATTCTAGGTGGTTAAACGTTCAAGGGCTTGATTCCGATAGTGCATCGGGGTCAGGCCCTTTAGTCGTGGTTGGATGGGTTCGGTTTTGTACCACTGGATGTAATCTTCGATAGCATGGGTGAGTTCCTCGACGTTGCTAAAATCTTCTCCGTGGTACATCTCGGTTTTAAGTGTCCGAAAGGTTGACCATTACTGCGTTGTCGTCACAGTTGGCTTTACGCGACACTGACTGAACACCGCCGTTGTCGTGAATCAAAGTACGCCAGGTCGACTGCTGGTATTGGAAGCCTTGGTATAGGTGTGCATCACCCACCCAGGCTTCGGCGCACAAGCCGCAATCGCTTTTGTCAATGAATTTGGCGATAAACTCTATCGACGGTGATGGCGACACGGTGTGAGCGACAATACAGCGGTCGAAGAGATCCATTACCGGTGACAAATACACTTTGCGGCCTGCAACCCTAAACTCGGCAACCGCACGCTTTGAAGGCCTTTCACAAGACATAGCTTGCCATGGAGCAAGACTCGACCAAACAAAACAAGGACTGGATCAACGCGAACACCAACATGTTGAGCTGCAGCCTAGTAACCATAACTCGGGCCGCCAATTCTCCCGCTGCGCCACTGACAACGAACTACGTGCGCGAATACAACTGCTCCCCACTAGAGTAGGTAATTGATTTCTCAGGCGAAGTAATGGGGAGCAGTACAATACGGAAAGGCTGGGGGCTTCAGTTGGGAATACTTCTGAATGCCCGGGTGGTGGAAAATTATATAGTGGGGTCACTCTACATCCAGCTAAAACTACGAGCAATCTAGCAAGTTGCTCAAATTTTTCGAGATGCCGCCAAGATTAACCAGAGCGACTAAACTACACTTCTTCAACATAACTGAGTGGGGACCGTTCCTCGACGGGGGATTCGGTGGATTTCTCTTTCGACTGCTATCCACTGGTTGTTAAATTGAACAATTCATTGCTTAAAGGGGTATTTTTGACCCCGTACTCATATCACTATATGAGAAAGCCTAGAACGCTTGGGGCTAAGCATCAATCAACGCCGATGCAAGCTGCTACTCTGAAAAGCCCTGAAATGCCCGCATCCCCAAACGTTCTATCTTCTTTGCTTTGTGACGAAGTAGGCTGCCGTTTTTGAGAAGAACTCCCTTTTCATGTTTAGCTTAGCTACTTCTTTACGGGGTACGTCAAGTTTGGCGTGCTTGTCAATATCCAGGTCTCGCTAACTTGGCTGTCCATCGCTAGAGGAGGACCTCTGAGACCCGAGTTGGTTGATTGGTGTAGACTTCGTGAAGCTAGGCACCGTAAAATCCTTTCTCGCCTGGCTACACGAATGCCGCGGCCGCATTAACGCGTTTTGTAAACAGTCACCGCAACCAAAGGTCTCCGGCAGACGCATGAACGACCAGATAACCGCGCTCGGTGTTTACAATCTGAGGAAATCACGAGCCTCCGAACTACCTAAGGCTCGAATTGCTCGACTGTCTAGGCCAGTAGCCACTGAAATTTTCAACTGCTCCGCTCGGGCAGGAGGTTAGCGAACCTTGCGGGCGATTTCTTGTGCCATGTGTTGTTGGCCTAATGCGGTGGGATGAGCGATTAGATTGCCCTCGGGAAGCCCGTGGAAGTTGGAGTTTCGTTGATGCGGCGGTTTGCACCAACCTTCATCGTCATTTGGGGGGCTGATGTAAGTCGTGTGTGACTCCAAAGCTGCCTGTTTAAGCGTATAGTTCACCTTAGTGAGAAAGCTTTCAATGTATCGTCGATCGCTTAGGGAGAGAAAGCCACTTTCTGGGCACGTGTGCTCTGGGGTCGCGGCTGTGTAGTAACCTGTGAAGAATATTTGGGCTGCCGGTGCGCGTCTCTTTACATCGTTGGCTATATCGATCAGTCGCTGTTTAAGATTCCTGCCAGTGAAATCGGGGTTGTAGATACTTCCATCTGTTACAGGCTCGGCGAGGGGCGCGCACTCGGGTAGTCCGGGAATTTGAACGTGGGGTGCGCAACTAGCAAAAAGGGCGGCTAGGCCTGCGTCGTTTCCCCCGAGACTAATGGTGACTATTTTTGTGTCGGGGGTGAGATGTTGCTTCTGAGGACTTGGAGCGGTGAGAGGCAGAGCGTGATGTTGAGGGTTGTCATATTGGTAGGTAAACGCCCAAGCGCAGGTGGCATCGTCGAGCTGGAGGTTGAGGAGCTCAGCTAGTCGGTGGGGGTAGTTGTCTCGGTCCCTGACGCAGGCCGGGGTGCTCCCCGGAGCAGGCCGTGTGATTGTGCCCGTGGAGGCGTAGGAGTCCCCGAGTGCTACGTATTTGTCTCCTGGTCGGAGGGCTTGAGCGGAGGGTGCTAGGGCCGTGGTTGTAAGTATTGCGGTTAAAAGTGCGGCAGTGATTCTTTGGGCGTGCAAGAGTCTATCCAATGTACTAGGGAAGAAAAGCCTAGGCCTTTGATTGTTTACTCGGAACTGGCGGCATGGGGCTATTTTGCAATGTTTCGCCCAATGAAACGGCCATATTCGTGTGTGCCGTGGGCATTGAGGTGGAAAGGCAGGTTTCCTGGTGCTGGTGGCATGATGTCGACGAGATTTACCCACCATCGGTCTGGGGAGCAGGCGTCGTGTCCTTGGGACATCGGCCATGCGTCGAGGAAGGTAGCGTTGTTTTGTTGCGTGACTTCACGGAGTGTGTTTTGGAGGCGCTGTTCGGTGCCAGCGGTATTACCGGCTGGGATGGGTAGTGGGTTTGATGACCCCAAGCCACTGTTGTAGCAGGACATGTTATTGAAAGATACATGTGGGTAGCCGACAACAGTGACTTTAGCATTTGGAGCATGGCGATGTGCTACGTTAATGGCGTTACGCAGACCGCTTCGGATTGCGCGTTCCGAAGCAGCAACATCAGACCCGTATGGGTATGTATCGTTGGCGCCTGCGACAATGACTACGTTTTTGGTCTGTGGGTTGAGATCGCCGCGTTGTGCGGCAGTTCGAAGCGTGTCTTCAATGTGTATACCGCCAGTTGCGAAAGAGGCGCCTGCGCATTGGTACTGATCCACGTGGGCGCCCCCAGAAGCGATGGCTATTTCATTGGCAATGGAGCCGTCGGTGACGCAGCCTACTCCGGTATTTGTCTTGACTTTGGCTTTATTTTGCAAGAAATCGGTGAGCGTTGGGTTTGCTACCACGCTGTCTCCGGTGAGGACAGTGTTGCCTGCTACTGCGGCTGTTGCAGTGATATTTCCGGCCATGAGAGCTGCGGCTGCGATGGAAGTTGCAACCATTTTAGTGTGGAGTCGCATTCTTAGGTTCTTCCTGGGATTGTCGTCTGGTTAACGCTTTTGAAGTTCGCTGGTGATGATTCTGGCCATTCCGTCGTGTCCGATATCTGTCGGGTGCATAGGCATGACGGAAGGTGCCGCTTGAGTTTTCAACGCTACAGTCCAACGCTGAGTGGCGTCAGGTTGGCAAGTGTCGTGGGTCTTGGCCTGGTCATAGAGGTTGATGAAGTTGGCTCCTAAAGCTTGTGCTGCGCGTCCGATTTCACGGTTGAATTCGGCTTCCGCATTAGTAGCACCTGGGAAGGAGATAGGCACAACTCTGATGCCATCGTTAATCGCGCACAGCGTGTCATTTACAGTCATTGGCAGGTAGTTGACCATAGTGATCCGCGCTTTGGGGGCAACTCGGCGGATTTTGCCGAACTCTAAGCCAAGCAGCGCTCGATAGTTGGATCCTTTAGGAATGTTTGGGAGGGTGGAGTTGGCTAGGGCATCTATGTGAGTGTCTGGCTGAAGGCCCCCATACATGAAAACGACTTCTTTAGTGTTGAGTCCGATATTGCCGGTACGAATAGCGTCATTTACGTAGGCGTCGACCGAGTAGCTGGTCCCGTTACAGGAATAATCTGCGAGGGTGTAATGGAAGTTATCGGCGGTTTGATGCGCCCAGTTCCGTTTGTCATTAAAGCAGGGGTGGAATTGGATGTAGGGCTTGTAGGGGCTTGTAGATGCGCGGCTACCAGGTGCTCCGCCGTTGGCGGTAATAGAATCACCGAAGGTAACCATTTCCTGCCCTTGGCTTGCGTTGGCAGTTTGGGCGAGGGAGAAACTCGCGGTGAGGGCGATGAAGCCGGCAGCTATCCTGTTTTTTATATTTTTCATGGTCTTAGGGATCGGGAACAATAGGAGTGTGTGAGGTTTGCTCATCACCCCGACAAACGTAGTGCTTATACAGAGAATATCCAACTCTGAGGGGCAGTAATTCCTGTTATGGGGGGTGAAAATTGGTAGCCGTGTGAGCTTAGAGGCTCTTGAATCCGAGTCTGTGAAAGTATCATTTTTCCGTTTGTGACAAGTGCGAGTTTCCCGGCCTAAGTGTTTTGAAACAGTAACGCGTGAATAGGCGCTGATGCACCGGTGTATATTTAACTAGCAGAGGGAATAGGTAGGGAATAGGTGCAACGGGAGTGCGCGAACGCTATGAAATACTGCAACGTCGCGTATAGAAAACCGGTTTTCCGCTGACTTGCAACCGTCGTCCGAAACGATGGCCGTACGGCCACTGACAGCCAGTCAGAGGAGGGGGAATTAAAGAGCGGCTCAAACGCATCGCATTGGGGAGGAGATCGACAGGGAAGACTGTCCGAATGGTGCCTCCCCTCGAAAACGCGATTGTCTAACGACTTGATCCAGTTCGACATGTAGTAGAGTTTTGGAAAAGAAAACTGGTTAAAGTCGACAATCTTCTACGTCCATGCTGTACTAACCGATTGCTTCGCTTTTCATAAGATCTGAAAGAACCTATGGCCTAGCAATAGGCGCCCAACCTGTAGCACGCCAATCAAGAGGACGTTTTCCCTAAAACTAGATGATAAAAGATTGCGGGTGGGAGGCGCATGCCTAAACTAGTGCCGTGCTGCAGGAGCTTTCAATATCACTAGCATGTGGTAAGGTGCCGAGTGTTAAATGGGGGGTTAACCGCCCAAAACACTGCCTAGTGCGCTGAGATCCAGTTCGGAAGACTGAAAGTCGTTCAGTAGCTCGGAAGAGCCAGTCTCGTTGAGGAAATTCGAGGAACCCAAGTCGCCGAAAGAGGAACCGCCAACCTCAAGGTTAACCTCTTCTGGGTAAGTCGGAGACGACATTGGTGGAAGCTCCGGGAGGTTTACTTCCGGCAAAGATATGTTCGGGAGCTTAATTTCTGGGAAGTTTCCTCCAGAAATGTGAACTAGAAGGTCTTTAATGGGACCAGAAACGATTTCGTTGATTTGAAGCAGTACGGCCATAGCCATTCCTTCAATCGTGGGGATAGTACTGGGTGGTACGTTCACAGGTGTTACAAAAGGGTGCAACAGTTACGTCTCATATGTTTTTGCGTCAGTACAGGTTCCGAGAAGCTACGTGGGCTGCTTCTTAGTGGCATTCAAGCCGGACATAGGTGTTGGATCTGGATGGGGGGCATTGGCCTGTCGCTTGGCATCAAATAATCATTAAATAAACGATCCTTAAATTATTCGTTTACTGGGGTTTCGGGGAGTTGTAAATCCTGCGTAACTAGCCCAATCTAGAGCCGAGTTCGTCGCTCCATAAGCTTGCGTGGGTTGTGATCCGCGACTATACAGGGGCCCATGTTCGCTATTGAGAATCCAAGCACAGGCAAGAGTGAAGACAAGTTTGAACGCATCGATGATTCGCAGCGCGATGACATCCTAGACCGTTCCACCGCGGCCTACGATGCATGGCGTAGTACTCGCATCGAGGAGCGTGCCGCGGTTTTGTCCCGCGCTGCAGACCTTTATGAAGAGCGCATCGATGAGTTGGCAGACCACATCGGTCGTGAAATGGGCAAGCTGACCCGTTGGGCGAAGGCTGAAGTGCAGATTGTTGCCGATATCTATCGCTACTATGCCGAGCATGCGCACGAGCTGCTCGCAGATGAGTACCTGCCGGCTCAGAACGCGCACAAGACCGTGGTACGCAAGGAGCCGATTGGCCCATTGTTGGGCATTATGCCGTGGAACTTCCCGTACTACCAGGTAGCCCGCTTCGCAGCTCCTAACCTGCTGCTGGGTAACACCATCGTGCTCAAGCACGCTTCCATCTGTCCGCTGTCTTCCCAGGCATGTCAGGACATCTTGGAAGAAGCTGGTCTGCCGAAGGATGCGTATATTAACATTTATGCTTCCGGTTCCCAGATGGATGCTTTTGTAGCGGATAAGCGCATCAAGGGCGTTTCTTTGACCGGCTCCGAGGGTGCAGGCTCTGCCGTTGCTAAGACCGCTGGTGAAAATTACAAGAAGTCCGTGCTGGAGCTGGGTGGCAATGACCCATTCCTGGTTATCGATGATGAAAATCTGGAGTGGGTACTGGATCAGTTCAACCTGATTCGCATGTACAACACCGGCCAGGCCTGCAATGCACCGAAGCGCCTTATCGTTCTTGAGGACTTCTACGATCGCACCGTTGAGTACCTCGAAAAGAAGATCGGGGACATGAAGGTCGGCACTTATGATGACGAGAATGCCGACATTGGTCCGCTGTCTTCCATCGGCGCCCGCGATGAGATTGTGGAGCGCCTCGAAAAGGCTGCGGCCAACGGCGACGCCAAGATTCGCGTAGGCGGCAAGAAGATCGATCGCGAGGGCGCCTACATGGAGCCTGCCCTGCTTACCGACGTCGACCCATCCGCCGACGTAGGCTGCAACGAGATCTTCGGCCCAGTGGCGATTGTGTACAAGGCCAAGGACGTCGAAGAGGCCATCGAGATTGCCAATAACTCTGAGTACGGTCTGTCTAGCTCCGTGTGGGGCACTGACTTGGATGCTGCGTTTGAAGTAGCCAACCAGCTCAACGATGGCATGACGTTTGTTAACGAGGCGTCGGTAACCGCAGCAGGCCTGCCATTCGGCGGCGTGAATCGCTCCGGCTATGGCCGCGAGTTGGCGCGCTGGGGCGTAGGCGAGTTCGTCAACGAGCACCTGTACCGCGTGAGCGGACAGGATAATCCGGGTAATTCCCCGGCAATGTAGCGGCGTGTCTGTCTAGCGTAAGTCTCAAGTTCAACTTAAACTTGAGTACACGATAGACAGCTCACGCCGTAGGCATCGGTCCGGGGGAGGGGAACCCTCGGAAAGGTACCGCGGCAAATCTTCAAGGACGTTTACCTATGCGCAAAAGCACTTCCCCGAGCAAGGCTCGCAAGGGCCTTGCTGTGGCCGCAGTACCTACCGCCATCGCCGTGGGTTTGGCCCTGCTGCCAAACGCCACCGCACAATCTTCTGTAGGCGATCTCTCTTCCGCAATCGGCGGCGATTCCAGCCTGTCCGATCATTTCGCACCCAAGGATCCACCTGCCCGCACCCCGCTGAACACCGAGTACCCGGATGTTAAGGGTCTGCCGGAGGGCGTGAAGATCAACCGCGTAGAGTACCTAACCAACCGCCACTTGATGGTCTACATCAAGTCCGCGGCGATGCCGGATAAAGAGCAGAAGGTGCAAATCCAGCTCGCCCGTGACTGGTACTCCCACCCAGAAAAGAAGTTCCCAGAGGTATGGGCGCTGGATGGCCTGCGTGCTCGTGATGATGAGTCCGGCTGGACCATTGAAACCAATATTTTGAACCAGTACGCCGACCGCAACGTCAACCTGATCATGCCGGTAGGCGGCGAGTCTTCCTTCTACTCGGACTGGGAGCAAGCAGACCGCGGTAAGCACTATATGTGGGAGACCTTCCTGACCAAGGAATTGATCCCGATCCTGGACAATGAGTACCGCTCCAACCACAAGCGCGCGGTAACCGGCCTGTCCATGGGCGGTACTGCCGCGATGAACCTGGCTGAGCGCAACCCGCACCTGTTTAGCTTCGTGGGTTCTTTCTCCGGCTACCTCGATACCACTACGCGTGGCATGCCGGAAGCCATCATGGCTTCGCAGCGCGATGCCGGCGGTTATGATTCCCGCAAGATGTGGGGCCAGCCGGGCTCCCAAAACTGGATCGACCATGATCCAAAGCTGGGCATTGAAAACCTGAAGGACATGAAGGTATATGTCTCCGCAGGTTCGGGCAAGGATGACTTTGGCAACGCCAACTCCGTGGCTAAGGGCCAGGCAAACCTCGCTGGCATGGGCTTGGAGGTCATCTCCCGTATGTCCACCCAGACCTATGTTGATTATGCGAAGCGCGCCAAGATTGACCCTGTGGTTAAGTTCCGCCCATCCGGCGTGCACAGCTGGGAATACTGGCAGTTTGAGATGCAGCAGGCATGGCCATACATCGCGGATGCATTGCAGATGGACAAGGCCGACCGCGGTGCGGACTGTGAGGCAATCGGAGCCATCGCTAAGGAGACCAAGAGCGGCGTTATTGGCTCTTGCTTGAATAATGAGTACGACGTCGCCAAGAAGGGCAAGGCCCAGGACTTCGAGTCTGGCACCGCTTACTGGTCCCCAGACACCGGTGCGCATGCCCTCTTCGGCCGCATTGGTGCTCGCTACGCCGAAATCGGCGGACCAACCTCCTGGCTTGGCTTCCCGAAGACCGGCGAGTCCAAGACGCCAGATGGCAAGGGCCGCTTCGTGCACTTTGAGCACGGCTCCATCTACTGGTCCCCGGAGACTGGCGCTTGGGAGATTACCGGCGATATGTTCCAGGCTTGGGGCAAGAATGGCTACGAAAAGGGCGACCTGAAGTACCCGACCGGCTCGGTAAAGAAGGTCGGTGAGGGCTACATGCAGGAATTCCAGGACGGAATCCTTACCCGTAACCCGGATGGCTCCAACCAGGTAGTACACGGTGCTATCGGCGCCAAATACAAGGACATGGGCGGCGCGGAGTCTGCGCTCGGCTTCCCGACGTCCGGAGAGAACGCCGTCAATGGCGGCTTCTTCCAGACCTTTGAAAAGGGCAGCATCTACTGGTCCCCGAAGACTGGTGCGCACTACATTCTGAAGAGCAAGATTATGGACCGCTGGGGCCAGGCTGGCTGGGAGCAGGGCGAGTTCGGCTGGCCTACCTCTGACTACTCCGAGATTGCCGCTGGTGGCTTGAGCCAGGAATTCCAGCACGGCAAGATCAGCGAGGTTCTGGGCCAGGTTCGGACCGAGAAGAAGTAGTCATGCGCAAGCTAGTAGTAGTGGGCGCGGCGCTGTGCTTGACCCTTGCGGGGTGCGGTTCTGCCACGGTGGATAGCGAGCCTTCGCAAGAGACCGAGGTCGCGCCCCTCGAGCGGGAGTCGGAGGCCCCTACCTCTGCGGAAGAGACATCCTCTAAGTCGCAGGAAGACCGCGGTGCGCGTGAGATCTCTGAAATTCCCACCGCCGAGCTGCCGGAATCGGAAGCAAAGTACCTAGGCAGGCTAAAAAACGCCGGCGTCAACGTTGATGGCGTAGAAGATCAGCTCCTCGGCGCGGGCAAAGCAGCCTGTGATGAGAATGATGTCACCCTCTCTGCGGTCGCCGGCCAGCTTGTTGAGCAACAGCGCACCACGATGGGCTTTGAAGAGCTTTCTAAGCTGATTACGGATTCCGCACGTACAGGGATTTGCTAGGTTCACCTGGTACAACTAATCCATGAGAAAAACCATTACCGTTGTCGCAGTCCTCGTCGTTTTAGCTGTTATCGGCGTGGGCGCGTCGCGTTACCTCAATAGTGGAACGGATGACTCCCCAGCTCCGCATTCCACGGAGCAGGCTGCGCCACCGCCGCAGCAGCCCGAGTGGTGCCCGCGCGTGGAGTTCATTTCCGCCCCGGGTACGTGGGAATCTGCGGCTGACGACGATCCCCTTAATCCTTCTGCCAATCCGCGCTCGTTCATGCTGTCTATTACGAAGCCATTGCAGGAGGCCTACGGGGAGGACGTGAAGGTATGGACCCTTCCTTATACCGCGCAGTTTAAAAACATCAATGCACAGCATGAAATGAGCTACGACGATTCCCGCAATGAGGGAACCGCCAAGATGAATGATGAGCTGCGCAGTGTGCATGAGAGCTGCCCGGCAACCAAATTCATTGTGAGTGGCTTTTCTCAGGGGGCGGTCATTGCAGGTGACGTTGCCGATGAGATCGGTGGCGGCCAGGGTGCAGTGCCGGCGGAAAGCATTGCAGGTGTGGCCCTTATTGCAGATGGTCGCCGCCAAAATGGCGTTGGCCAAAACCCAGGCCGCAAGGTCGGCGGCGTGGGTGCGGAAATTGCCCTCCAGCCGGTATCCGGTTTAGTTCAGCCCATCGTTCCGGGTGCGTCCATGCGTGGTGCGCGCCCGAATGGGTTCGGTAGCTTGGCGGATCGGACCTTCCAGATTTGTGCGCCCAATGATTCAGTCTGTGATGCCCCGCCAAACGTGTCTAATGCGCTGGAGCGCGCGCAGGGTTTGATTGCCGCGAATGGCGTCCATGCGCAGTACGCCTCCAATAGTGGTGTCATTGATGGCACGACGGCTAACCAGTGGGTAGTGGGCTGGGCCCGACAGCTTATCGACGCCGCGTAACAGCAATTCCCCACCCTCCGATAGTTTTATTAAAGAAACCATTCACTTAAGGAGATTCCATGGATCTGAAAGCGCAGATGGGGCAATTCCTAGCGCCCGAGTTCAGTTTGGCCCAGCTGGCAGAAAGGCTCTACCAGGCGGAGACTGACCCAGACCGTGTGGTTATGCGCCAGTGGATCTACGGTGAGGAAGAAACCTGCCGGGAGCTTAGCCGCGCGCAGGTCAATAAACGCATCAAGGTGGTGGCGGCGCGACTGCAGCAGGTAGCAGATCCGGGCACCCGCGTTGCCATCTTGGCTGGTAATTCACCGGAATACGTCTTTGGCTTCTTGGGTGCACTGTACGCGGGTATGGTGCCGATTCCGCTTTATGACCCCAATGAACCGGGCCACGCGGACCACCTGGAGGCGGTATTCGGTGATTGCGAACCGCCTATCGTGGTGACGAATCGTGTTTCTGCCGCCGCTGTGCGTAAGTACTTCTCTGCCCAGCGTGAGCGCCCGCGGATTATTTCCCTCGACGCTCTTCCTGATTCCTTGGCTGGTTCTTGGACACCCGTGGAGGGAAGCGCGGAGGACACCGCTTTCCTGCAGTACACGTCTGGGTCCACTCGGACCCCGGCCGGCGTGGAGCTCACCAACCGAGCGATTATCACCAATGTTGCGCAGATCTTCCAAGCACTGCAATTGCAGATGCCGGCTCGCATCGTCTCCTGGCTGCCAATGCACCACGATATGGGCATCATTTTGGCCGTACTCGTTACCATTTTGGGCTTGGACTTCGAGATGATGACCCCACGCGATTTCATCCAACACCCAGACCGCTGGATCCGGCGTTTGACCGCCCGGGAGCAAGCTACGTACTCCGCTATCCCCAACTTTGCGCTGGAACTGGCCGCGCGCCATGCCAAGGACGCTGATTTCTCGCACGTAGCAGGCATCATTATCGGCTCCGAGCCAGTAACGGAGGCAGCCGTGGATTCCTTCTTGAATGCCTTCAGTGTGGATCGTTCCGTGCTGCGCCCGTCCTATGGTCTTGCAGAAGCGGCGCTTATTGTATCTACCCCGCAAACCGACAAGCGCCCAGTCATCTCCCACTTCAATCGTGCCGAACTGGCCGCGGGACGCGCCATCATCGAGGATAAGTCCGACGCGACTGTGGCCTATGCGTCCAATGGGCAGTGCGTGCCGCATCAGCACCTTGCCATCGTGGACCCGGAAACGCGCGCTGAGGTCAAGGACGGCGTAATCGGTGAAATCTGGGTGCATGGTCCCAATATGGCTACCGGCTACCTCAATCGGCCTGAGGAAACCGCCGTGACCTTCCGCAATACCTTGGGTGAGCGCCAGCAGGACGGCCTGCCAGAAGACGATTACTGGATGGCAACCGGTGACCTAGCCGCCATCGTGGATGGTGAGCTTTATATCACTGGCCGCCTGAAGGACCTCATCGTCATCGCTGGGCGCAATCACTATCCGCAGGATATTGAAAGCACCGTACAAGCAGCGTCCACGCAGGTGCGACCGGACTCCGTTGCCGCCTTCTCTGTGGAAGGCAAGGATTCTGAATCTCTCGTATTGTTGGTTGAGCGCGCCGATGATGCGCAGCCGGCCGGCGATGCAGAGGCGTCCGCAGTCATCCGCACCGCCGTCACCTCGCATCATGGAATTACGCCAGATGACATCGTGTGGAAGGCCCCAGGGGAAATCAACCGTACTTCTTCCGGCAAGATTGCGCGCCGTGTAGCTAAGAAGAACTATGTAGGGATCTGATTTATCGCTAACAAAGTGACAAAATATAGCGATATACCCTCTTGCCATTTAATAACTTCTCGTAATGAAAGACCTTTTATGACCATCGAGCAACTGCGAGCATGGCTGCGTGACTGGGTCGCCCAGGCCACCGGTGTTTCCCCAGAAGAGATCCTAGATTCCAAGCCCCTGGAAAACTATGGTCTTTCTTCGCGGGATGCTGTAGTGCTATCTGGCGAACTGGAAAATCTACTCGGTACCCGCCTCGATGCCACCGTGGCATACGAGTACCCAACCATCGAATTGCTGGCAAATCGCCTGTTGAACGCTCCAGCGCCTCAGCCTGAGGCGCACTCTCCTCGCATAGCGCATGGAGCCGATGTCGCGGTTATTGGTCTTTCGGGCCGCTTCCCGGGTGCAGAAAATGCCCAGGAATTCTGGTCCATGCTGGCCGAATCCCGCGCCGGAACAGGTCCACTGCCGGTAGGACGTTGGTCCGAGTACTTGGCGGACCCTGTAATGAGCGAGAAGATCGCCCAGCAAAATACCGATGGTGGCTATATCGAGGATATTGCTTCCTTCGACGCTGAATTCTTTGGTCTTTCTCCACTCGAAGCCGCCAATATGGACCCCCAGCAGCGCATCCTGTTGGAGCTGGTGTGGGAAGCGCTAGAAGACGCTGGTGTTCCTGCCAACGAGCTGCGCGGCACGCAGACTGGTGTGTACATGGGCTCGACCAATAATGACTATGGCATGCTCATCGCCGCCGATTCTGCCGAGATGCATCCTTATGCGCTGACCGGTATTTCTTCGGCTGTGGTGGCCAATCGCATTTCCTATGCCCTAGATTTCCGCGGCCCTTCCATCAATGTGGATACGGCCTGCTCCTCCTCCCTCGTAGCCGTCAATCAGGCGGTGAAGGACTTGCGCACGGGAAGCGCGGACGTGGCGCTGGCCGGTGGCATAAATATCCTCGCCGCTCCCCACGCGTCGACGGCGTTTTCTGAATTGGGCGTTACCTCTCCGACGAGTGCCATTCACGCTTTTTCTGACGACGCCGATGGCATCGTGCGCGCCGATGCCGCTGGTGTCCTCGTCCTCAAGCGTTTGGAGGACGCGGAGGCGGACGGCGACGATATCTTGGCTGTCATTAAAGGCTCGGCCGTCAACTCCGATGGGCACTCCAATGGCTTGACCGCCCCGAATCCGGAGGCACAGGAGGATGTTCTCCGCCGAGCTTATGCCGATGCGGGCGTGAATCCGCAGGACGTGGACTATATCGAGGCTCACGGCACCGGCACCATCTTGGGTGATCCGATCGAAGCTTCCGCTTTGGGGCGGGTGCTCGGCGCCGGTCGTGGCGCGGATGCGCCGATTTTGCTGGGATCTGCCAAAACCAATATCGGCCACTCCGAATCCGCTGCGGGCGTGGTGGGCCTTATCAAGGTCATCCAGGCCATGCGCAATGATGTGATTCCGGCGAATATCAATTACTCGGCGCCGAACCGTTATATCGATTTCGAAGCAGAACGCCTGCAAGTAGTCGAGGACCCGCGCGAGTGGCCCGAATACTCCGGCCGCAAGGTCGCTGGCGTATCCGGTTTTGGCTTTGGTGGCACCAATGCGCACGTCGTGCTCACCGATTACCGCGGCACCCCGGCCGAGCGCGAGCCGCAGCTTTCCACCGACACGGTCGCGTTGCCGGTCTCTGGCCTCTTGCCATCGCGCCGGGCACGCGCTGCGGCCCTGTTGGCGGACTTCATTGAGGCGGAAAAGCCCGCGCTTGTCGACGTCGCCCGTACCGTCGCCCGCCGCAATCACTCCCGCTCTCGCGCCGTCGTGGTGGCTAGCTCCGCCGAGGAAGCAGTCAAGCGCCTGCGCCAGGTGGCCGAGGGCAAGGTTTCCGTGGGAATTGCCGCTGCGGATTCCCCGCAGGTGCCGGGTCCGGTATTTGTGTACTCCGGATTTGGCTCTCAGCACCGCAAGATGGCCAAGGACATGATTGCGCTCTCGCCACAGTTCAAGGCCCGCTTGGAAGAGCTAGATAAAATCGTGGACTTTGAGTCCGGGTGGTCCATCATGGACATTGTCAACGATGATGCGCAAACATATGACACCGAGACTGCTCAGGTAGCCATTACTGCTATCCAGATTGCAGTGACGGACTTGCTGGCCTCCTTTGGTGTGCGCCCTGCCGGTGTGATGGGCATGTCCATGGGCGAGATCGCAGCGGCCTATGCCGCGGGCGGTATTTCCGCCGAGGACGCTATGGTAATCGCCTGCCACCGCGCGCGGTTGATGGGTGAAGGTGAGGCGTCGCTAAGCGATGCCGAACAAGGAGCCATGGCCGTAGTTGAGCTCTCTGCCGAGGATATTGCCGCGCTTGATGGAAACATCGAGCCTGCCGTGTACACCGGTCCAGGTATGACCACCGTGGGCGGCCCGCGCCAAGAGGTGCTGGACTTGGTGGAAAAGCTCGATGGCGAAGGCAAATTCGCCCGCGCTCTCAATGTGAAGGCGGCCGGGCACACTTCGGCCGTAGACCCCATCCTGGGAGAGTTGCATGCTGCCATCGCAGGTATGGAAGCCAAGCCGCTGCACACCCCGCTATTTTCCTCCGTCGATAAGGGCACGGTCTATCGTCCTGGAACCACCGTGCATGATGAGGATTACTGGCTGCGCATGACCCGCCACTCGGTCTACCTGCAGGATGCCACCGAGGCAGCCTTCGCTGCCGGGCACAACCAGCTGGTAGAAATCTCGCCAAACCCGGTTGCGCTCATGGGGCTCATGTCCACCGCCTTTGCGGTAGGCAAGGCCGATGCGCAACTGCTGTATGCCCTAAAGCGCAAGGTAGATCCCACCGAGTCTCTCCTCGACTTGCTCAGCAAGCTCTATGTCGCCGGCATGCCGGTGGACTTCGGTGCGGTCTTTGGCTCTGGCGCACGCGTAGAGGCTCCCTATACCCAGTTCAACCGCCAGCGCTTCTGGACCAATGCCCGTCCATCGGCTGGCGTTTCTGGCCTGCCGGGCGCACGCGTTAACCTGCCCGAGGGCAAGGTTGCTTTCTCCACCAATGCGGACCAAGCGCCATCCGCCCTGGCCATCGTCGAGGCTGCGGCCGAGGCCGTCAAGCCAGGAGCACGCATCATCGCCACCGAGGAACACGCCGATTTGCCACCGCACGGCGAGGTCACCACGGTGGTAAATCAGTCCATCGGCGGTATGTCCGTGGCTGTCTACGCTGTTCGTGGTGCACAGACAGAGCCGGTGGCGGAAGGCTTTGCCTCCGCTTTGGATTTGGGGGCGGCGCCTATTCCAGGCGTGGCTGAGGTGCCCGAAAGCGCGCCTGCAGCGACGGAAGAAGTCGATGCCGTGCGCTGGGATCCCACGGAGGAAACCGTGGAGGACCGTCTCGCGCTCATCGTTTCTGAGTCCATGGGCTATGACGTCTCTGACCTGCCGCGAGAGCTGCCGCTCATTGACCTGGGCCTGGATTCCCTGATGGGTATGCGCATTAAGAATCGCGTGGAAAATGACTTCCAGATTCCGCCGCTGCAGGTGCAGGCGCTGCGCGACGCCTCCCTGGCGGACGTCATTGCCATGGTGGAAGAGGCCGTAGCCGGCGGTAACGTAGATACCAGCGAGATTGCTTCCGAGGACACTCCTGCGCCAGAAGAAGATGAGCCGGGCCAGGGCGTGGGTGTTGCCCCGCGCGATGCCTCCGAGCGCATGGTCTTTGGCACGTGGGCTACCTTTACCGGCAAGGCCGCGGCGGGAGTGACCTCTGCACTGCCCAAGATAAGCGACGAGGTTGCTAGCAACATTGCCGAGCGCCTTACCGAACGTGCAGGCATCGAAGTCACTACCCAGCAGGTCCACGAGGCTGAGTCCTTGGAGAGCCTGGCTGACTTGGTCCGTGAGGGACTAGAGACCGAGGTAGAGGGCAATATCCGCGTGCTGCGCGAGGCCGACGGCCCCGCTGTATTCATGTTCCACCCAGCCGGTGGCACCACGGTGGTCTACCAGCCACTGACCCGCCGCCTGCCCGAGGATGTGGCAGTCTACGGAGTCGAGCGCATCGAGGGTTCGCTAGAGGAGCGAGCCAAGGTATATGTCGAGGACATCCTGCACTACGCTCGTGGCCGCAAGGTCGTGCTCGGCGGTTGGTCCTTCGGCGGCGCGCTGGCCTATGAGGTGGCCTACCAGCTGCATCAGCGCACCCAGCGCGGCCAGGATTCGGCGGACGTGGCGTTCATCGCGCTGCTGGATACCACTCAGCCGTCGAACCCGGCTCCGGATACGCCGGAAGAAACCCGTGCCCGGTGGGAGCGCTACGCGGCCTTTGCCAAGAAAACCTACGGACTGGACTTCGAGCCGCCGTACGAGATGCTGGAGACCATGGGCGAGGATGCGCTCATGACCATGTTGGCGGAGTTCCTCGCTACTACCGACGCCTCCGAGCACGGCCTAGCCGCAGGCGTGCTAGAGCACCAGCGTGCCTCTTTCGTGGATAACCAGATTCTGGCCAAGATTGACTTCCACCGCTGGGCCGATGTGACCGTGCCGGTTCTGCTTTTCCGCTCCGAGCGCATGCATGACGGTGCGATTGAGCTGGAGCCGCGCTACGCTGAGATTGACCCCGACGGAGGTTGGGGAGTTATCGTTAAGGATCTAGAAATTGTGCAGCTGCAAGGCGATCACCTTGCAGTACCGGACGAGCCGGCCATCGGCATCGTGGGCAAGCATATGAACGAATGGATCGAGGAGAAGGTACGTGGCGGCCAAGCAGACAACCGCTGAGAAACTCGCTGATCTGCGTGAGCGTCTGGATAAGGCGCAGGACCCAGGAAGTGAGCGCTCGCGCAAGCGCCGCGACGAGGCTGGACGCACCACGCCTCGCCAGCGCATCAATGAACTGCTAGATGAGAGTTCCTTCGTCGAGACTGGTTCTCTGGGTAAGACCCCTGGTGACCCTGAGGCCATCTATTCTGATGGCGTGGTCACCGGCTATGGCCGCATCTCCGGCCGCCCAGTGTGCATCTACGCTCACGATAAGACCGTCTACGGTGGATCTGTCGGCGTGACCTTTGGCAAGAAGGTTACCGAGGTCATGGATATGGCCATCAAGATTGGCTGCCCTGTCATTGGCATTCAGGATTCCGGCGGCGCCCGTATCCAGGATGCGGTGACCTCGCTGGCCATGTACTCCGAGATCGCCCGCCGCCAGCTGCCGCTGTCCGGCCGCAGCCCGCAGATTTCCATCATGATGGGTAAATCCGCCGGTGGCGCTGTCTATGCCCCTGTGACTACGGACTTTGTGATTGCCGTGGACCAGGAAGCGGAAATGTATGTCACTGGCCCCAACGTGATTCGTGAGGTCACCGGTGAGGACATTACCTCCGCCGAGCTGGGTGGAGCTCGCCAGCAGGAGCTCAACGGCAACGTTTCGGCCGTCGTTCCCTCTGAGGAAGACGCCTTCGACATGGTGCGCGATCTCTTGGACCACCTGCCGCTAACGTGCTTTGATGAGGCCCCGGAATTCGCCGCGCCTTCCGACGCCGACGTGGCCGAAGACGAAGACCTCAACTCCTTCATGCCGGATGACACCAATGCCGGCTACGACATGATGGATTTGTTGACCCAATTGGGCGATGACGAGGACATCATTGAAATTCAAGAGAACTTTGCGCCCAATATGATCACCGCCTTTGGGCGCATCGATGGCAAGACGGTGGGATTTGTAGCCAATAATCCCATGCACCTTGCAGGCTGCATTGATGCGGACGCCGCCGATAAGGGCGCACGTTTTATCCGCATCTGCGATGCCTACAACATTCCGTTGGTCTTCGTGGTGGATACTCCGGGCTACCTACCAGGCGTAGAGCAAGAAAAGGTCGGCCTTATCCACCGCGGCGCCAAGTTTGCTTTCGCCGTGGTAGAAGCCACCGTGCCCAAGGTTTCGCTCATCGTGCGCAAGGCCTATGGCGGTGCTTATGCCGTGATGGGGTCGAAGAACCTGACCGGTGATATCAACTTGGCGTGGCCAACCGCACAGATCGCCGTTATGGGTGCCGCAGCCGCCGTGGTGATGATCGCCGGTAAGCAGCTAGACGCCGCCGAGACCCCTGAGCAGCGCGAGATGACCAAGAAGATGTTCATGGACTTCTACGATGAGACCATGACCGCTCCCTATGTTGCGGCTGAGCGCGGCTATTTAGACGCCATGGTTCAGCCGAGTCAATCCCGGTTGGCTCTCCGCCAAGCGCTGCGGCAGCTGGCAACGAAGCAGGAAAGCGACCTGCCGAAGAAGCACACCATTGCCCCGATGTAACGTCATGTGCTTGGATTAGCGATAGGAATATAAAGTCCCAATCCTAGTCAAGGAGTTATTTATGATTCTATCTAGCGCTGTGGATCTCATCAGCGAGATCATTGGTTTCGTAGCCGATATTCTCAATCAAGCAGGCGTACCGGTAAGCTCCAAGTAAAACGAGCAAAAAATAAGGAGGGTTCAACCCTCCTTATTTTTATTTGCGGGCGAAAAGCCGCCAGCCGAAGAAGAATAGCGCGGACATAACGGTTGCCACGATGAGGAAGCTCCAGTGCGGTAGCCGACCATTGACCAGCATCCACAGGGCCATGCCGCCCACGATGGTGCTTAGCCAGACGACGCCGCCTTCCTTCCACTTGCCCTGCACCTTGACGGCCAGGATGATAGCCCAGCCGATGAGCGCGCCGATGGCCCATGGCCAGAAAGCATCAACCCAGGTGGAAAAACTTAGTCCGCCGTGGGCGAGACGGGCGGCCACAGCAAAGAGCATCAAGGCGATGATATCGATGACGGGGGCGATTCTCATGCGTTTTCCTTTCGATTCAAGGCGGCGTAAGTAATGCCCTTGCGAGCATAGTGCCAGAAGTAGATTACCCAGCCAATGATGGTGATAAGGGCAAAGGAAATCAGACGATAAATGATTGCCGCGCCGGTTGCATCTACCGCGGTCATACCGGTGGCAACCAGGGTGGCGATAATGGCGGCTTCCACCGTACCGAGGCCGGCCGGCGTGACCTGAGCAGAGCCAGCCAGCTTAGCGGTGAGATAAGCCAGTGCTACACCGGCCATCGTCGTGGTGTCCTCTCCCGCGTGCAGGGCGGGCAGGTGGCCGGTCACGGCCCACACACAGCCCCACAGCGAGACCATATCGATGAGGCGGTTGGCCAGGGAGTAAAAGGAAACCCAGGCGAATTGGCGGCGGGTGAGGTGAACCTCTTCTAGATTCTTTACCTGGTCCACGATGGCTTCGCGCTTGGAGCCCTTAACGAGTTTCTGGCGGTTGAGCCAGCGAATGATGGTGTCTGGGTGATTGGTCAGCCAGAAAAGGCCGCCGGAAAGCGCCAGCATGAGCACCAGGGTGCCAATGAGGGACCACAATGCCATGTCAGCATTGAGGAAGAGCACGCCGCCCAAGCCGATGAGTACGAGCCACATGGTGGAAATGGCCGAAGACAGCACGAAGAACCACCCACAGAGCATGACGGAAGCACCCCACGTGCGCTGCACGTAGAAGGTGAGGATGGCGGAAAATGCCGGGCCCGCTGGAAGCGTGGTAGACCAAGCATTAGCCGCCAGCGTGAGGGCGGCCGTCTCTGAGGCTGGTACGTGTACGCCCCCGGCGCGAATGAGCAGGCGCATAACCTCGCCCATGGCAAGGACTGCCACGATTGAGGCGATGACCACCAGTGCTACCGCAGCCGGGTCAGAATGAGACAGCCGCGAGAAGCCTTCGCGCAGGAAGTCCAACTCATCGCGGAAGACATAAATCAGGATAAGCAGGACGATGAGCGAGACGATAAGCCGCAGCCAGTTCTTCACTTATTTATCTCCTTCGAGGCGTTGTTTGAGCTCAGAGAAGGGAACAGTCTTGCCGCGGTGTCTAGCGCCACCAGTCAAAGCAGTAGTGGCGTGGCGCAGCCAGCTAGGTGCCCACCAGTTATCCTCGCGCAGCAGGTGCATGACGGCGGGGACAAGGAGCATGCGGACAATGGTGGCGTCGATAAGCAGGGCAAAAATCATGCCATAAGCGATGTATTTCATCATCACGATATCGGAGAAGCCGAAAGCGCCACAGACCACGATCATGATGAGCGCCGCCGCAGTGATGATCCCACCCGTATGCGCGGTGCCGGCCGCAATGGCCTCATCGGTGGTGGAACCACGCCGTCGTGCCTCCACCATGCGGGAGACCAAGAAGACCTCATAGTCGGTGGACAGGCCGTAAACAATGGCGATGATAAGCACCAAAATGGGGCTCATGAGCGGGCCAGGGGTGAAGTTGAGGGCGCCCGAGCCAAGGCCAGCGACGAACATCAGGGTCAAAATGCCCAGCGTTGCCCCCAAGGTCAAAAGCGTCATCACGATCGCCTTGAGCGGGAGCACGAAGGAACCGAAGACCAACGCCATGAGCAGGAACGTGGCTAGCACCACGTAGAGTGCCATCCACGGCAGCTTATGGAAGAGCGCATCAAGGGATTCCACTTCCATGGCAGGCGTGCCTCCCACGTACAGGTTCACGCCCTCGGGTGCCTTTACTTGTTCCAGTTCGTGGACAATCTTCGCGTAATCATCGCGGTCTTTAATGCCGGCGGAAAGAACTGTCGTGCCGTCCTTGGTGGCTGTTGTCGGCGCCATGGGCTCGGTGAGGCCATTGAGGCCACGGACTTGCATGACGACGTCGACAAGCTGCTGGTTAGACGCATTTTCCACGACGAGCTTTACCGGCTCCGTGCGGAAGGTAGGGAATTCCTCATTGAACCTATCCTGCGCCACACGGGTTTCCTGGTTGGGCGGTAAGTAAGACTCGTTGATGCCGCCGAAGGTGATACTCATGATGGGCAGGGTAAGTGCGATAAGCAGGCCGCACACGGCGATGGTCAACCCGCGGGCATGGCGCATTGCCCAAAGCGGCAGCTTGTACCACCAGGTGTCTTCGATGGTGCGCGCCGTCCGAGAGGTGCGGCGCACAGACCAGGTATCGATCTTGGGGCCGAGCATGCCAAAAATTGAGGGCAGGACGGTGACCGAAAGCAGCGCTGCTAGACCCACGGCGGAAATGGAGCCATAAGCCACGGACTTCAGGAAGGCTTGCGGGAAGAGAAAGAGCCCCGAAAGTGCGACGGCGACCATGGCTGCCGAGAAAACCACCGTTTGGCCGGCAGTCGCGGTGGTGGTAGCAACGGCCTCCTCGGTGGAGCGACCCTTATCCAGCTCTTCGCGGAAGCGCGAGACCATAAAGAGACCGTAATCGATGGCTAGGCCGAGGCCCAGCAGCGTGACAACGGCCTGAGCAAAGACATTGACCTGGGAAAATCCCGCCAAGATGGACAGGATTCCCAAAGACCCCAGGATGGAGAGGCCGCCGACGATGAGCGGCATGCAGGCCGCAACGACGGAGCCAAAAACCACCAGCAGGAGGATGCCCACCAAAGGAAGCGCGGCCTTTTCGGCGCGGGAGATATCGTGGGACATGCCATTATCTAGGGCATCAGCAACTGCGGTAGCGCCCGCGATTTCCACTGGGGCGGAGGTATCCGTAAGCGCGCCTTGGATGGTGCGGAAATCCTTGAGTGTTTGCTCATCATCGCCTTTAAGACCGATGGCGGCGAAAGCTAGGGAGTGATCGTCATTGACTAGGTTGGGGTTCTTCGTATCGAAGTAGCTGGTCACCGAATCAATCTGCTCGGGATACTCTGCTTTCAGCTGCGCCAAGTGCTGCTTGGCGGCGTCGAAGTTCTCATCGGGGGAGTGGAAGAGCAAGATGACATCGCCGGAGTTATCGCGGCCGAATGTTTCCTCCTCGATCTGGGCCGCGCTTGTCGACGCCGCATTGGGATCCTCCCAGCCCTCTTGGCTCATGCGATCTTCGAGCTGCAAGCCAAAGCCCACGAAGAGCGCAAGGATGGCAGCGACAACGATGGCGGGGATAAGCCGGCGGTGCGCATAGGAAAAACGTCCCCATTTCTCAAACATTGGGGCAGCCTCCTAGCGGTTATTAAGCAGGGCCGCCAAGGGACGGAATGGCTGCAGCCATGCACCACCCTCGGGCAGGTTATCCAGATTCACGCGCGGTAGCGGTTCGCGGAATACGCCCTCGATGTCTTCTAGATCCACAAAATTGATATCCGCGTGGCCGACGGCCCAAGCGGCGTGCTCGTGGAATCCCAGGACCGTAACCGGAATCCCCGCGGCGATGAGCTCCTCCAAAGGCTCTTGGAAGTTTTGGCCATCGGCGGAGGCGACAATGACACCGGCCAGATCCGCACGAAGATTGTCGATGTGGTCGAGCATATCCGGATCTACGTCATCGTCTTCGTGGATCTTGGGCTTGGCAAAAACACCGAAACCCACGTTGCGGATGGCTTCTACCCATGGGCGAATGACATCTGCGCCGCCGGGGGTCACATTAGTAAAGACATCGGCGCGCGGTTCAGCATCAACGTCTTGAGCAAGATGTACCAGCCAGCGACCGATGGCGTCGAAGCGCGGGCGGTGTGCGGCGGTAGGCCGACCGCCCAGCAGGGAGCCTAGGCCCATGTCCATATTGGGTGCATCCCAGACAAGCAGATAGGTGCTCATTTATTTCTTCTCCCAGAGATACTCCGTAATCACGTGTTCTTTATCTAGGCCCTTGCCCTCAAACTTGGTGATGACCTGACGATCTACCAGCTGCGGGCACTCCGGCCATGGCCAGCCCTTGTAATCCAGGCTTGGTTCTACTTCAACTAGTTCATCGATCCACTCGGCATATCCGGCGTGGTCGGTAGCGACGTGCAGCACACCGCCCTTCTTTAACCGGGAGGCAAAAAGATTTAGGGTGCCCGACTGAATAATGCGGCGCTTGTGATGGCGCGCCTTTGGCCACGGATCCGGGAAGAAGACGCGGATTCCGTCGAGGGATTCCGGTTCAAACATGCGCATCAAGACTTCGATGCCATCGCCGCGGATCATGCGGATATTTTCGATACCCTCACGCTCAATCTGGCCGAGCAGCTTGGCAAGGCCTGGTTTGTAGAGCTCGACGGCGATGATGTTGGTATCGGCTTCTTTCGGTGCCATGGCAGCGGTGGAGGTGCCGGTACCGGAACCGATTTCCACGATCGTCTTGGCGCCGCTGCGGCCGAACCAGGAAGCGAGATCAATGACCTCGTCTTCCAGCACGCGTCCGAGCTCCGGCCAGCGCTTTTCAAAAAGTTCATGCTGGTTTTCGGTCAGCGTGCCGCGGCGGAAAGTGACGTTGCCTAGGCGCGGGTAGTCAAGCTCGTTGTGGAAAACGGCGTTGAAGTCGGTTTGTGGCGGGCGGCCAAGGGGCATTTCCCCAGCGCGGGTGTTTTGAGAATTATCTGTGCTATTCATTGCGGCCTATTTTCCCCTGCTTAGCCCCGCCAAGCAATACGCCGCGCCGAGGGATACATGTGGCGATGACATCCCGGATATAACCAGTGGGCCCAGTTGGGGGTGGTAGAAGATCGTTTCGAGGCGGAAAAGTGGGACAATGAACCCCCGGAAAGGGGGAGTGGAAAAGGCGATTTTTAACACATTACCTTCGTATGCGCTTGGTGAAGTTCTGGTTAACGTGGTGGATATAACCGGTGTGGCAAGTTCTGCGCAAATTATTCGGGCGAGCACGTTAATCTTGAGGTGGAAGGCACAGTTGGGGCTTTTCGCTCCAATTTTCACACCCACCCTCAGGAGAATTACTAATGACCGCCACTATCCCAGGGCTCGTCGGAGAGCTGCCGACTAAAAATGAAAAGCTTATCGGCTGGATTAGCGAAAATGTTGAGCTTTTCCAGCCGGACCAGGTGGTCTTTGTAGACGGCTCCCAGGACGAGGCTGACCGTTTGGCCGGCGAGCTGGTGGAAAAAGGCACGCTTATCAAGTTGAACGAGGAAAAGCGACCTAACTCCTACTTGGCTCGTTCCAACCCTTCCGACGTCGCACGTGTGGAATCCCGCACCTTCATCTGTACCGAGCACGAAGATGGCGCCGGCCCTACCAATAACTGGGCTCCGCCTGCGGCAATGAAGGAAGAGATGACGGAAGCTTTCCGTGGTTCCATGAAGGGTCGCACCATGTACGTGGTTCCCTTCTGTATGGGCCCGATTAGCGATCCGGAGCCGAAGTTGGGCGTGCAGCTGACTGACTCCGCCTATGTTGTGCTCTCCATGCGCATCATGACCCGTATGGGTGCTGAAGCCCTGGAGAAAATCGGTGCTGACGGCAACTTTGTCCACGCCCTGCACTCCGTGGGTGCCCCGCTGGAGCCGGGTGAGGAAGACGTGGCATGGCCATGCAATGACACCAAGTACATCACCCAGTTCCCTGAAACTAAGGAAATTTGGTCCTACGGTTCTGGCTACGGCGGCAACGCCATCCTGGCTAAGAAGTGCTACGCGCTGCGCATCGCTTCCGTTATGGCCAAGGAAGAGGGCTGGATGGCCGAGCACATGCTCATCTTGAAGCTGACCAACCCAGAAGGCAAGAAGTACCACGTTGCAGCCGCCTTCCCTTCGGCTTGTGGCAAGACCAACCTGGCCATGATTACCCCAACCATTCCGGGCTGGAAGGCTGAGGTCGTCGGCGATGACATTGCGTGGCTACACCTGCGCGAAGACGGTCTCTACGCCGTAAACCCGGAAAACGGCTTCTTCGGCGTGGCTCCTGGCACCAACTACGACTCCAACCCGATTGCCATGCGGACCATGGAGCCGGGTAACACCATTTTCACCAACGTTGCGCTTACCGACGACGGCGATGTCTGGTGGGAGGAGATGTCCAAGGAGACACCAGAGCACCTCATCGACTGGACCGGTCAGGACTGGACTCCGTCTTCCTCCACTAAGGCTGCGCACCCGAACTCTCGTTACTGCGTCCCGATTTCCCAGTGCCCGAGCGCCGCTCCGGAGTACGACGATTGGCAGGGCGTGAAGATCGACGCCATCCTCTTCGGCGGCCGCCGCAAGACCACCGTTCCGCTGGTAACCCAGGCCTTTGACTGGAACCACGGCACCATGATCGGTGCCCTGCTGGCTTCCGGCCAGACCGCTGCCGCAGAGGGCAGCGTCGGCACCCTGCGCCACGACCCGATGGCCATGCTTCCGTTCATGGGCTACAACGCCGGCGACTACCTGCAGCACTGGATTGACATGGGTGAAAAGGGCGGCGACCGCATGCCGTCTATCTTCCTAGTTAACTGGTTCCGCCGCGGCGACGACGGCCGCTTCCTGTGGCCGGGCTTCGGCGAGAACTCCCGAGTACTCAAGTGGATCATTGACCGCATCGAGGGCAATGTTGAGGCTGAGGAGACCGTCGTAGGCCACACCGCTCGCGCCGAGGACATCGACCTCGAGGGCATCGACTTTGATATCGAGGATGTGCGCGCTGCTCTCGCCGTCAACCCAGAGGACTGGGAAGGCGATATGCAGGATAACGCCAGCTATCTCAACTTCCTAGGCTCCCGCGTGCCATCTGAGGTGTGGGACCAGTTCCACGCTCTAAAGGAGCGCGTAGAGAACGCCTCTTAAGCTCTAAGTTCAATAGCACCCAGCGACAGCACTGTTGCTGGGTGCTATTTTTGCAGCACCAACGTCAGATTAGAAACCGCGAATTCCCGCACACCTGGCACGCGAGTTAGCCACCAAGCCCAGCTAGGGTGGTAACGGGGGAAGGCGAGTTTGAGCGCGCCGGTGCGCTGTGCCCAGTGGAGGCCGGCGGAACAGGGGACGTCGAAAAGCGAAGTGCCAAAGACATTCTTGGGCGGGTGACCGTGGCGGCGGGTGTAGCGATCGCGGGCAAACTCGCCGCCCACATAGTGCTCCCACAAGCCGGTCTCGTGGCCGCCAAAGGGGCCTAGCCACACCGTATAGCTCAGGATAGTCAGGCCACCCGGGCGGGTCACGCGCAGCATCTCCTCGCCCATATCCCAAGGATTGGGGATGTGCTCAGCCACGTTGGAGGAATAGACCACGTCAAAAGAGTCATCGGCAAAGGGAAGGTTGGTGCCGTCCCCGCGCACCGAGTTGCTCAAGTGGATGCCAGCCGCAGACATTTCGCCGGCATCTGGCTCTAGTCCCACATAGTGGGCCCCGCGCCGGGCAAAAGCATCCGCAAAATAGCCCGGTCCGCCGCCCACATCGAGTACCCTCGCCCCGGGAAGCTGCACGCCCAGGTCGCGGCCGAGGTTATCTACCAGTGCGGCCGTATCTTCCGCTAGCCCACCGTAGAAAATCTCGGGGTGCGTCTGCTCAAAGCGAAAGGAACGCAACAGCTGCAAGGAGCGACGCAGCGTGGCCATCTCACGGGTATGTCTCATAACCCACTAGGCTAATACCTCACAATGAAGATTCTTTTACTATGCTGGCGCGATTCCACCCACCCGCAAGGCGGGGGCTCGGAGCGTTACTTGGAGCGCGTGGGCGAATACCTCGCGGCGCAGGGCCACGAGGTGGTTTTTCGCACCTCCAAGCACATGAATGCCGCGCGCCGGGAGGTGCGCGACGGTGTGCGCTACAGCCGCGGCGGCGCCAAGTTTGGCGTATATCCACGCGCGTGGGCCGCGATGCTGGCCGGCCGTTTGGGGCTGGGTGACCTGCGCGGCGTGGATGCGGTAATCGATACCCAAAACGGCATTCCTTTCTTCGCCCGCTTGGTATCTGGGGCGCCGACGGTGCTGCTTACCCACCATTGCCATCGCGAGCAGTGGCCGGTGGCAGGTCCCCTCCTGGGCCGCCTCGGCTGGTTCCTTGAGTCCCGGGTGGCTCCGCGTGTGTATCGCGGGGCTCCTTATGTCACCGTTTCTGAGGCTTCCCGCGAGGATCTAGAGGCACTGGGAATTAAGGGTGCGCACATCATTGCCAATGGTCTGGACCCGGTTCCGGACCATGTGCCTTCCCTGGAACGAGAGGCCGACGTGCACTTGGTAACGCTCTCGCGCCTGGTGCCGCATAAGCAGATTGAGCATGCCATGGATACTGTGGCGCAGACCCCGGGCGCGGTCCTGGATGTCATAGGCTCCGGTTGGTGGGAGGCTAACCTGCGTGCCTATGCCGAGGAGCATGGTGTCAGCGATCGCGTGCGCTTTCGCGGTCAGGTAACCGAGGACTATAAGCATGCCTTGCTCGCCCGTGCCGATGCCCTGCTTATGCCCTCCCGCAAAGAGGGGTGGGGCTTGGCAGTAATGGAGGCAGCCCAACATGGGGTCCCCACTGTTGGCTATACGTTTGGCCTGCGTGACAGTGTTATTAACGGTGAGACCGGCATCCTGGTAGAGCGCGAGGAAGACTTCGTGGCGGCCACCAAGCAGCTGCTTGCTGACGCCCCCTTACGCCGCACCCTCGGCTCCAACGCGCGCGATTTTGCCGCTAGCTTCTCGTGGGAGAAGACCGGCGAGCAATTCGCGGAATTGCTGCAAGGGCTAGTAGCGGACAAGCCATCCACAACGCCGTAAACGCCCATGGAACCTGTGGCCGTGGTGCGTCCGTCTCCGCGGCTATAGCACCGTCTACGACAACGACGCCGACACCGATCCGGGCCAGCTGCTTCATATCGTGTACCTCCCACGCGCGCAGCGCCGCCCGATACTGCGGCGAAGCCTGATCCACCACGGTCCCGTCCACGCTCAATTCCCCGGATTCCACCATGGCCAGCGCCTTGGAATAGGGATCTACCGCCACACCGCCAGGCACCTCTACAAGGTTGGCGCGCTCTGGAAAGAAAGCCACCCGGCCGTCAATCTCGCGCACCAGCTGCTTATCTACCCCCGTATCCCGCGGCGTGAGCACCCCTAGCCGCCCCGGAACCGGAATCAGCTGCACGGCCGCGGCCACGGTGGCTAGTGCCGCCGGCAGGTTCGGCAGCGCACCCAGCGAGGCCACATAAAGCGGCAATGCCAGCATGGTCAGCTTTCCGCTATCGCGCAGTAGCGCCGCCCCTGGAACGTGATCGATGAACCACACCAACGCGCCGGGAACCAGCCAGAAAAACATCGCCCCGCCAAGACCAATAGCTGCCAGTATGCTCAGCCGAACGGGAACCCGCCACGCCCCGAGCAGGGCGATGATCGCCACGATGACACCGCATATCGCAAACCCGATGGCTGCTTGTGCATTCCAGATGCCGCCCAAGCGCAGCAGCGCGCCCCCGGTGCCGACGTGCTCTTCGGCTCGCGGGGCAAACGCAGCCACCGCCGCAGCGGTATCGCCGGGCGCAGCGGGATAGAACATGCCCGGAATGGCCCACGGCAAGCACAAGACCACGCCGCCAAGTGCTACCCGCTTGCGGCAGGTCACCGCCGCGGTCACCACGGCAAAGAGTCCACCCGTAGGGGTAAATGAAGCACCCCACATAGCCAGCCACGCCACCCAGCTGCGCTGTTTTCCTGCCCACGCGATGACCGGTAGCAGCCACGCGGCCACCGCAAGGGACCACTGACCCTGCAGGAGGCGCTCGATAACGAAAGGATTGGCCACCGCCACCCCCATCGCGCTCACCGCGGAGGCTGTGGAGCGCGCCCAGCGCGCCGCGGTGAGCGCGGAGGACGCGGCGGCGGCAAAAATGAGCACCCGCGCCGCCCACGCGCCGCCTACTACAGCCAAGAAGCCGTCTTGCGGGGCATTGCGGGCAGGCAAACTGCCGCCGCCGAAAGCCGAAGGGGAAAGCGCCGGATGGCCAAGCAGCGCCATATCGCGCCACAGGAACTCACCGGGCAGGGCGAAGGGCCAGCACACCGCGGCAACGAGGATGAAGCCCCAGGCGAGGAGTAAAAGACGCTTAGCCTTCACGGTGGCGGCGCATGTACATATAGGCAGCACAGAGCAATAGGCCGACGCCGATGGCTTTGCCCGCCCAGCCGACGACCATCAAGGCACGAATGGTGCGAATGACCGGACGCACCTCGTCGAGGCGCTCCGCGCGAGTGTCATCGGACCAGCGCATATCGGCAGCGAAGATGGAGCGATCCTCCGTATCGTTATTGGCCACCATGGTGCCGGCTTGCTGTTCGTCGGCAGCGAAGAAAATCTTGATATTTTCCCGCAGATCCACCATGGTGCCGGTGGTGGGTTCCACGGAGATATCCCGGCCGACGGTATAAAAAGGTTCCACCGTGACCCGGTCAGTGGGATCTAGGCCGAGGAGCTTGCGCGAGTCTTCGTCATAGAACCGCTTCGCCGGACCAGAGATGCGGAAGTCCTTAGCGGCCAGCTGCTTTTCGCCGCTGCCGGAATCGACCGCCTCGGTGGTGATGTTTCTGCGCATATCGGCCAGGGAAATGGGCTGAATATCGTGGTGGAAGGAATAGGTAGGGATACCATCTAGCTTTTCCGTAGTGGTGAAGTCCACCGCCGTGGAGGATTGTGAGGCCAGATCGAAAAAGGGATAGGAGCGCTGCTCGGTCCCGGAGGGGAAAAAGTAGTTGATGCCATCTCGTTCGAAATCTGTGCGGGCCATTCCCGTATCCACTGCCGGCAGGAGGAATTCCCATTTATCCTTAGGGGCAGCCACCGGGTAGGTGGATTCTCGGTTCAACACAGAGTGCTCGGTGATTTGGGCGAGCGGAGTCTCTCCGGCGAGCAGGCGCGATAAAGAATCAGAGTGAGCGAGCGCATCGTCTTCTGCCACCTCAGCGGTCGTGGTGTTGCGCTCGATGGTGAGCAGGTCATGGTGCAGGTAGCACCAGATGGGTGCCTTCTTTTCTTGGCACTGCGGATTCTTGCTATCGCCTGTGGCCTTGGCGCCGGCGATAAAGGCGGGCGCATCCATCCACACGCCGGCAGAGGGAGCGGTCACGGTGTTGATGTTTTGGTCGAAGGCGAGGGGCCGAGTCTGATTGTTATATAGCGGTGGCACCACAGTGCCCAGCACTAAGAAAATGACGGCGGCAATGACAACCCACGCCAGTGGCGAGCGTGGCCAAAGGTAGCGTTTCATTGCAGTAATATGTCCAATCAGTTTCAGGTCGATCCGGGGTTAGGAGCAAGCGTGCAGCCGCAGGCATCTGTGAAAAGCGTACCCCAGCATCTGCCGGAGCTAGACGGTCTACGCGCGGTCGCCTCCCTTGGAATCATTGTCACCCACGTGTCTTTTCAGACCGGAACTGGGTGGGGGTTTGCCGGGCGCTTCGATTTTTTCGTCGCCGTTTTCTTTGCACTCAGCGCGTTCCTCTTGTGGCGCCGCCGCGGCTTGCACAGCTTAGCCGGCTATGCGCGCTCGCGCGTGGCACGTCTGTTGCCGGCCTATTATGCCTGCGTGGTGGCGGTGATGCTCCTGCTTCCCGACGCCCACTCACTCACCCTCACCCAATTGCTGAGCAACCTGACTTCCACGCAAATTTATGTGGTCGACGGGTTGGCCCCAGGTCTTACCCATCTGTGGTCGCTGTGCGTGGAGTTCTTCTTTTATCTCTTCTTGCCTGTGCTGGTGTGGCTGCTTGGAACGCTGCCGCGGCGCTGGCGCATTGCCGCCATTATCTTGGCAGGAGTGCTCAGCTGGGCGTGGGGATTCGTGCCCTTTGTAGCCGATTACGCCAAGGACCAGGTCAACTCGCAGATCTGGCCGCCCGCGTATGCCTCGTGGTTTGCCGTGGGAATGCTGGCCGCCGAATTCGAAGAAGCCGGCATCAGTCGGCGAGTGCAGCGGGTACTGCGGCCGCGCTGGGCGTGGTGGCTTGCGGCGGCGGTGGTGCTGTGGGGTGCCAGTCGCGAGTGGTTTGGGCCGCAGGGGCTTATCCATCCCGAACCCGCGGAATTTTCCCGCCGGATCATGGCGGGAGCGGCCTTTGCCGCAGTCGTGGTGGTACCGGTGGCTCTAGCTCCGCGGGAGAAATCTTGGCTGACCAGCCCACTCATGCAGGCACTGGGTACATGGTCCTATTCCATCTTCTTGTGGCATGTGGCTATCTTGGGCCTGGCCTTTCCCCTTACCGGGGTGCCGCTTTTTAGCGGGAAACCCCTGGACTTTTGGGTCATTCTGGCCGTGACTGTGGTGGGCACCGTGGTGGTTTCGGCCGCTAGCTATACGCTCATCGAGCGTCCCGGCCGGGATCTTCTCCTCGGTCGGCGGCGAAAAGACAGGCCACGCCCGCGGCACACAAGCAGCTAGGCAAGAGCGAATCACCCGCATAGGAACCAGACGTCCACGGTGCGCGGGCGAGGATGGCTCCGGCCGCAGCGACTACGCCGGGGGCGAGATAGGCGCGCGGGATGGTGGTCCAGCGCACTACCAACCACGCAGCCACGGCCGCCACTGCCGCCGGCCAGCCGGTAAGGGCCAGTGCACCAAGTGCCACGGCGGCTGAGGCAGCGCCCCCACGCGGTGCGTGCCAGGCGGGCTGGGACGGGCGGCGCGCGGCCGCCAGGAGGCACAGGCCGAGCGTCAGCAATCCCAAGGAGCCTCCCAAGAGGAGGGTGGCGCGATAAACCGGCTGGGCGGTGAAGGACATATGGAAGTCGCCGGAACGGCCGGCCGGAATGACAAAAGCCTGGGTGGCGGCGTCGATCTCGCGCGGGGTGAGCTCTTCATTGTCCAAATACCCGCGCAGGCCCTTATTAAAGGCGCGTCCGGTGACCAAGAGGCGGTCTTCCTCGCTGGCTTTAATCGAGTATCCAGTGGGCTCCGAGGGCTCCGGCGGGCGCCAGCCCACCTCGCGAAGGCTCACCCACGGTCCAGTGGTGCGCACACGGTGCGTGCCGGGGCTCAGGGTGAGGGAATCGCCGGGGGAGTAGCGGTGGGCGTCGATAAGCACCGGCTTGGTGGAATCTACCTTTACCCGCATGGGGCGCGGCGCCGTGAAGTCGCGGATGAGCACACCGGTATCTTGCAGCATCTGCTGGAAGAAGAATTGGTGCACATCGGGGGAGGTATCCGGCACGGTCACTACGCGCTCGACCGGCTGGCCCTCTACCCCTAGTTCCGCGATGCCGGTGCGGTGAGACAGCTCCACGCGAATGGCCTCGGTATCGCCGCCGGGAACGCGTACCTCCTGTGAGCGGAAGGGCTGTAAGTCCACGTCTACTGCGGCGCTGCCGGAGCGCACCGTAACCGTGGTGGCGCTGGTGGCCATGAGCTTTAGGCGCGGTTGGGTGAAATGACCGCGCAGCTCAATCCACCCGGAGTCATCGCCCGGCGCGGGCCACCACGCGGTGGAATTTTCCCCATCCACCGCGGCCGTGGCGGACTTGTGCGGTTGGGCGCCACCGAAGGCCGTGGCATCGGCCGCAGAGGAAGAAACCGCCACGGAACCGCCGTGAGTCTCGACCTGGCTAAGAGGCCCCGCGGAGGGATAATCGCGCAGGCGGTTATTTACGTGGCTGGGGTCGTCTGAAGCCAGGGGCGCGGAGATGGGGCCGTCGAGGGTGCCGTAGTTGCGGTCCGTGAGCGTCGGGGTATCGGTGACGATATCGGCGTCGCGATCGACGAGCTGGCGGGTGGTGGGGCCATGGTGGGCGTCGAGAAGCGCCAAGGCTTCCCCGCCGCCGGCCACGCGGACTGGGTCTGTGGGCCCTAAGGACATGCCGGCGTGGTTGAGCAAGATGACATCGACCTCGCCGAAGCGGTGGACCTCGCCGCCAAATTTACTGGCTAGGGCCTCGTCCTCACCGGTGAAGAGATCGTGGCGCACCATGACCGCGCCGATGCCCAGGCGCTGAAGGGAGCGCACGCCGGTGGCTGGGTCCTCCTTCAGTGCGGCCATGACGCCGTCGAGCCCGCGGATGGCCTCTGGTGGCACGAGCGGAATGGCATCGCGCACGGCCCAAGGGACATCGAGCAGCGGCTGGGCCGGCTCATCGCGCGTCCACCCCCAGGTCTGCCGGGCAAAAGACGCCTCTGGGTAGATAAGGGTGCGGGTATCGGCGGCATGGGTATTGATAAAGTCCGTGGCCTCGTGCCAGTAGGAGGGAACCTCCTTATACGCCCCCAGTGGCAGCAAGCGCTGTGACCATGCCGGGGAGATGACCGCGATGCACAGCAGTAGCGTGAGCGCGCCTACCGTCTGCTTCTTGGTAGGCCGCAAGCTGTGCGGTAGCGGCAGGTGCGCGCAGGCGCGCGCGACGCCTAAAAGCAGCGGGATGCGCACCAGCGGATCGAATTTATGCAGGTTGCGCAGCGCGGCCAGCGGGCCATCGAGAGCATCGAGGTACCACCCCGCCTGGCAGCCCAGCACCGCGATGCCCACCACTAGGACAACGGCCCACACACGCGGCAGTTTGGTGAGCCCGTAGATGCCCACGGCCGCGATGCCCATGGTGACCAGCACGAAGAAGGATTCGGTAGCCAGTGCATTGCCCGCCACGCGCTCGGTATCTACAAACGGTGTCCAGCTCGTGGTCCCGCGCAGGATTTCTGGCAGGTTGAGCCAGCGCGTGGTCACGCGAGCGGATTCGATGAATTCCGTAAACGGCGGGGCGTAGCGGCCAAGTACGATAAGCGGGCCGATCCACCAGGCCGATACTGTTAGGCACCCTAGAAGCCAGGCCGCGCCGGGTTTGAATGCGCGGCGGTAGAGCACAATTACCGCGGCCGGGGTGCAGGCGGCGATGGTGGCGGTGGCATTGACCGCACCCATGAGCGCTACGGGGATGGTGGCTGCGGCGGCGTCGCGCCACGTGAGCTTGGCATTGAGGAAGGGCAGGATGACCCAGGGGGCGAGCATGACCGGCCAGGTCTCGGAAGAAATGGCGGTCAGGGTAGAAAGCGCGCGAGGGGAAAGCGCGTAGAGCATCGCCGCCACCCAGACCCACCCGCCGCGCAGGCCTACCTTGCAGGCGAGCTTATGAAAGCCGATGAAGCCAACGCTTAAGACCACCAGCCACCACAGGCGCTGGGCCAGCCAATCGGGCAGTGGCTGGGTTAAAACGAAGAAGGGCCCTTGGGGAAAAAGATAGCCATAGGCCTGATTTTGTAGTTGTCCCAGGGTAAAGGTATCCGTATAGGCGCTCAGTGCCCCGCGGAGAAAATGCAGCGGATTGGCGGCCAGATCATGCTTGGTATCGGCAGCTGTCAGCCCCCACGGCTGCACGAGGAGGATGAGCGCTAGGGCAAAGATCCCCAGCGGGTAGGGGCGGGCAAGCCGCCCGCGGAGGGTACGCACACCTAGTTGCGGGATCCGTACTCAGGGCCGCCCAAAACCGCATCGGAAGCAGAAACCGCATTGCCTTCTGGCACGGTATCGGTGCCGGAGAACTGCGCGATGCCGATGATGGTGATGACGCCGAGCGCGATGCCCACAACAGCGCTACCGATGGCGGGGCCAAGGGTGCGCTTGTTCAAAGAATCGGTTTCCAGAGCCATGGCTAAAAATACTAGCAGCTATTTAGAAGTATTCTGCCTCATCATCGTCCGCGTCTTCCTCGTTTTCCTGCGGCACGATAAAGACGGGAAGGCCGGCATTGCGCACAATCTGATCGGCGGTGGAGTTGGTCCACCAGGCGCGGAAACCTGTCAGGGCGCGGGTGCCGGTCACGATGACATCCACGTCCAGCTCGTGTGCTGCATCAATGATGGCGGAGGAAATAGTGGTGGCGGATTCCACCAAGTGGGCGCGGCCAGCCAAGCCCAGGCTTTCGGCTAGTTCGATGCCCTGGCGGCAGATTTTCAACGCTTCCTCGTAGGCCGGATCCTCTTCGACGCCGTCCGGGGAGACGGTGGACTGGTGCATTCCAGTGCGGCTGACGGCGCGGGCGGTCTGCCGGGCTACGGGTTCCCAAGCGGTGAGGATTTCCACCGTGGTGGGCCGCAGCAGCTGGGCCGCGTGCTCGAGGGCGCGGCCGGCTCGTTCGGTGCCATCGTAGGCAATTAGCATTGTCTCGCCGTTACTCATGTGGCTAGTCTACCCACCGTTTCAGACAGAAGGCGAGGAATATTGCACACTGGAAGGCATGAAAACTCCGCGCATTCTCGCCAGCCTTGCCCTCGTGACGGCCTTGGGCGCCTGCTCCACCTCCCCTCAGGAGGACGCCGAGAGTCAGGACTCCACAACCCCAGCGGCATCGAGCTCACCGGCCGCGACGCAAGAGACGCAAGAAGAGACTTCGCAGGAAGCAGCCCCGCAGCAGGACATCCGCGCCATGGCCGCCTCTGTGTTGATGCCCCCGGTCACCAATTACGACGATGCTAAGGCCAAACTGGATGCTGGCGTGGGCGGAATCTTTATTCCCAGCTGGGCGGATCCCAACCTGCTGCAGGAAGAGGGCCGCGATATTAATGCCCTGCGCCAAGAGGTAGGCCGCGACTTTGAAGTCTCCATCGATTTTGAAGGCGGGCGCGTGCAGCGTTTCTCAGAGATCTTGGGCGAGTATCCCGCACCGCAACAAATGGCAGCCGAGCGTTCCCCGCAAGAGGTGGAACAGCTGGCCCACGAGATTGGCACGAGCCTCAAGGCTCATGGCATCAACGTGGACTTTGCGCCGGTGCTCGACGTCGATGGCAATGGCCTAGAGGTGGTGGGCGATCGGTCCTTTTCCACCGACCCCGCACAGGCGGGTGAATACGGCGCCGCCTTTGCCCGCGGGTTGGATTCCGCTGGGGTCAAGGCCGTATTCAAGCATTTCCCGGGACACGGCCGTGCTTCTGGCGATACCCACCTGGCCGAGGCCGTTACCCCGCCGCTGGAAGAGCTGGAGGGACACGAGTTCATTCCTTTTAAAACCGCCCTCCCTCAAGCGCCGAATGCCGCGCTCATGATGGGCCACCTCGCCGTGCCCGGTTTGGGCGATGGCCAGACTCCTGCTTCTATGCTGCCGGAGGCTTATGGCTTGGCTCGCGAGACCCTGCAGTACGACGGCCCTATTTATACCGATGACATCGGTGGCATGAAGGCGATTGCGGATTCGCTCCCGCTTGCCGACGCCGTCGTGACCTCCCTCAATGCCGGTGCCGATATGCCCCTGTGGTCCACCGAGGGCGATATCAATGCGGTAATCGATGCCGTTGTCGGTGCCGTGGACGAGGGGCGCCTGCCGCGCGAGCGTCTCGAGGACGCGGCCCGCCATGTCAGCGTTCCACCGGCCGACGTTGCAGCCGAGGCCGCACAGGACTAGGAAAAATACCACTAAAACCGTTAACCTTTAAGGCGTGAAAAAGGCAGAAGGAAAAAACGGTGCTAAAGGCTGGCTCATCGCGCTCGGTGTATTTGTCGGCCTTGTCCTGATCGCGGGTATTGCTTATGCCTGGGATGTCGCGGCAAACCAGGACAAGATTCCGCGCGCCGTTTCCGTCAACGGCGTGGACATCTCCGCCATGGATCGCACTGCCGCCGTGGAGAAGCTCGAAGATGAGCTTGCGGGCGTAGAGACCGAACCCGTTTCCGTCACCTCCGGTGACCTTCACACAGAACTCGTCCCTTCCGAATCGGGCCTTGCCCTGGATAACCAGCGGGCCGTGGACAATATTAAGGAGCCTTCCCTCAACCCTTTCACCCGCCTGTATAGCTTCTTCCGTTCCACCCGGGATATTCCGGTAGAGACCAACGTAGATGAAGCCCAGCTGCAGCCTGCCTTGGAGCGGGTGAAGAAAAACCTTTCCACCGACCCTGTCGATGGCATGTTGGAGCTTAACAACGGCGAGCTCAAGGTCACCGACCCGAAGCTTGGCCAAACCGTGGATGCCGGCTCCTTGCACAACGCGGTCACAGAAAACTGGCTCGATTCCGAGGGCGTGGGCGTGGACCCAGAAGAGGTAGAACCGGCCATCAATGATGCGGCCATCGAGGCCATGCGCACCGGCGACGCCGCTAAGGCGCTGGATAATCCGATTACCTTGAAGGCTAAAAATAATGTCACGGCTACCCTGAATAAGCCGGAAATCTCCCAATTCACCAGCATTGAAAAGAAGGACGGCAAGCTCAAGCTCGCCGTGGATACCAACCGCGCGCAGGAGCTGTTGGCGGAGCGCTCTGAGGGCGCCGATGTGCCCGGTGTGAATGCCAAGATTTCCTTCAACGGCAACGACAAGCAGGTCACCCCGTCCGAAGATGGCGAAATCATCGACTGGGAGCCGACCATGAAGGACTTTGACAAGCGTGTGACCGGTGACGACCGCGAGTGGGACGCTACTTATAAGCCGGACCCTGCCGAGTTCACCACCGAAGACGCCAAGAAGGCGACCTTTAACGATACCGTTGGCGAGTTCACAACCGAGGGCTATTCCGCTGCCTCGGGCAAGAACATCGAGCTGGTGGCCCAAGAGGTCAACGGCGCTGTAGTCAACCCCGGCGAGACCTTCTCCCTCAATGGCTACACCGGCCCCCGCGGCACTGCCCAGGGCTATGTGGAATCCGGCATCATTATTGATGGCCACTCCGGTTCCGCCGTCGGCGGTGGCATCTCCCAATTCGCCACTACCTTGTACAACGCTGCCTACTTTGCGGGCATGGAAGATACCGCCCACACCCCGCACTCGTACTATATTTCGCGCTACCCCGCCGGCCGCGAGGCCACCGTTTACGAAGGCGCCATCGACCTGCAGTTCACCAATACCTTCAACACCCCGGTCCGCATTGAGACCGACTTCGGGGGCGGCAAGATTACCGTGCGTTTGAAGGGCACCAAGACCGTTGACGTTGAGTCTGTGAACAATGGCCGCTGGGCCAATACCGACCCACAGCCGATGTCTGTGCCAGGCAGCGACTGCTCGCCTTCCTCTGGTGCGCCAGGCTTTACGACGTCTGATACCCGCATCATCAAGGACCTCGGTGGCAAAGAGCTCTCCCGCGAGACCACCACCACGGTCTACGACCCGCAGCCCATCGTCCGCTGCGGCTAGTAGGCTCGGAGCCATGGAAGAGAGAACTCTGACAACGCTCATCTTTGGCAATGTGGTTATCGAATCGAACCTGCGCGGGGCAGAGCTGCGCGTTTACAGCGAAGATTGGCGCGGATATCAGCTCCGGACTGACCTTGGAGTGACGTTCCGTGCCCCGCTGGATAATATCCGTGGCACCGTGCCTCAGCGTGATATGGCCGAGCTTGTGGAGAGATTCTTGAAGCCGGCCGCCGCAGAACTAGAGGCGCACTATCCAGGCGGGGTAGAGCGGACACAAAAAGAACTTGCCCAGTGGTTAAGCGCCACAGACTAGCAAGAAAATTCCCCCCGAAAATTGGAGCCGACGACGGGAATCGAACCCGCGCTAGCAGCTTGGGAAGCTGCAGTTCTACCATTAAACTACGTCGGCACTGCGCGTTGATGCGCTCCGGCCTACTATACACCTTGGCCTTCGGCATGAGTAGAATTGGGGCCGTGCTTCTTTCAGATCGTGATATCCGTTCCGCCATCGACGCCGAAGAGTTGGGCATCGAGCCCTTCGACAGCGAGCTTATCCAGCCCTCCTCGGTAGACGTGCGCTTGGATAAATATTTCCGCGTATTCAATAACTCGCGGTATACGCATATTGACCCCAAAGAGGAAATGCCGGATCTCACCACCTTGGTGGAGGTAGAAGAAGATCAGTCCTTCATCCTGCACCCAGGCGAGTTCGTGCTCGGTGCTACGTTGGAAAAGTTCACCCTGCCTGCGAACTTGGCTGGCCGCTTGGAGGGCAAGTCTTCGCTCGGCCGCTTAGGATTGTTGACCCACTCCACCGCGGGCTTTATTGACCCAGGCTTTTCCGGTCACATTACGCTCGAGCTTTCTAATACCGCCAACCTACCCATTGCCTTGTGGCCGGGCATGAAGGTGGGGCAGCTGGCGATTTTCAAGATGACTTCAGCAGCTGAAAGCCCTTATGGCACGGGTTCGCTGGGGTCGAAGTACCAAGGCCAGCGTGGCCCGACGCCATCGAAGTCTTACCTGAATTTTCGATAGGCTTAAACCGGTATTCACATAAGGCCTTTAAGATAAGGCCTTATGCGTATGACTGTAATCGGCACCGGATACCTGGGTGCAACCCATGCTGCCTGCATGGCCGAGCTCGGCCATGAAGTACTAGGCGTGGACGTAGATGAAAATAAGATTTCCGCTCTCAAATCGGGCCAGGTTCCATTCTATGAACCGGGCTTGCCCGAGGTTCTGGAGCGCAATATCGAGGCCGGCCGCCTCGATTTCAGCACGGACTACGAAGAAGCAGCCGAGTTCGGCAACCTGCACTTTTTGGGCGTCGGTACTCCGCAGCGCCGTGGTTCCTATGCAGCGGATATGACCTACGTTAAGGCCGTTATTACGGACCTGGTGCCCAAACTCAAGGGCGATCACATCATCTTCGGTAAATCTACCGTCCCGGTCGGCACCGCCGCGGAGCTCCAAGAGCTAGCCAATGAGCTTGCCCCAGAAGGCACCACCGTGGAAATTGCCTGGAACCCGGAGTTCCTGCGCGAGGGCTATGCCGTCAAGGACACCATCACCCCAGACCGCATCGTGCTCGGCGTTGGTGAAACCAACAATGAAAGTCGAGCTGAAGAGGTCGCGCGTGAAGTCTATGCCCAGCCGCTCTCGCAAGACACCCCATTTATTGTCACGGACTGGCAGACCGCGGAGCTGGTCAAAGTCTCCGCTAACGCATTTCTAGCCACCAAGATTTCCTTTATCAACGCAGTCTCCGAAATCTGCGAGATTGCGGGCGCGGACGTGACCGCGCTTGCCGACGCCATTGGGCTCGACGAACGCATCGGCCGCAAGTTCTTAGGCGCCGGTCTCGGCTTTGGTGGCGGTTGCTTGCCCAAGGATATTCGCGCCTTCATGGCCCGCGCCGGCGAACTTGGCGCCGACCAGGCGCTGACCTTCCTGCGCGAGGTAGACGCTATCAATATGCGCCGCCGCGACCGCGTGGTAGACCTTGCCAAGGAAGCCTTCAATGGTTCTCTGCTTGGTCACCGCGTGACCGTGCTGGGCTGCGCGTTTAAGCCAAATTCCGATGACGTGCGCGATTCGCCCGCCCTTTCCGTGGCCGGTTCCTTGTCCTTGGCCGGTGCGGCAGTAACCGTCTATGACCCAGAGGGTATGGACAACGCCAAAAAGGTATTCCCCACCTTGGATTACGCCGCAGACACTGATGACGCCCTGAGCGAGGCCGAGCTGGTGATTTTGGCTACCGAGTGGAAGCAATTCAAGGAATTGGATCCGCAGCAAGCGGGCCAGCTCGTGGACAATAAACACATTATCGACGGCCGCAATGTGCTGCCTGTCGCGGATTGGCAGCAGGCAGGCTGGAAGGTTGAGGCCCTAGGCCGCACCCTCTAGGTTCTCAACTGCCTAGATACGAAAGGCTGAGCAGCGTCGATGCTGGCTCAGCCTTCCGCTTAGGCTTAAGCTTTTGTACGCTTTGGCACCGTGAAGGCCGCAATGGCCGTAGTGATGGGAACCGCGAGGGTCAATGCCATCGCGCCCACTCCAGAACGCAGCAGCTCAGTAGCGACGAGATCGCTGCTCAAAATCTGTCCGGCAGGGCGTTCTGCTGCGGTAATCAGCATGAGCAGCGGCAAGGTCGCGCCGGTATAGGTGAGAATCAGCGTATAGACCATGGAGGCAATATGGTCGCGGCCCACCTTCATTGCGGAGAGGAAAAGCTGTGTAGGGCGGGCATCAGGATCCGCTTCGTGGAGTTCGGTAATGGTGGATGCTTGGGCCACGGCGGCGTCGGCAAGGCTGCCCAAGGCGCCAACTACAAAGCCACACAAGAGCACGCCCACGATGGATACATCAGGCATATAAAGAAGTAGCTTGAGGTTGTCCTCAGAACTGTAGCCCTGCAACTGCGAACCATCGATAGTGGCCCATGCCAGCACCGCTGCGAGAATGAGAGCGGTGAGGGAACCACCCACCGCCGATGCCGATTTCCAATTCATGCCGTGGACGAGAGGAACGGCCAGCAGAATGATGGCAGAGCAGGCTACAAGGGCGGACCACAGGGGATTATGAGCGTCGATAAGAGCGGGGACGAGGAACGCAAAGATCACGCCTAGGCTGAGCGCTAAGCCGATAAGGGCGCGTACGCCATGCCACGCCGCAAAAGCGATAATGACGACGGCGACGATAACCGCCCACAGAGCTAGGCTTCCGGTGCGCTGATAATCAGCAAAAGCATAGGACACAGCGCCGGAAGGGTCATCTGCCTTAGAAAGAACAATCTTGTCGCCCGGTTTAAGCTGCGGATCGCCGGCATTGCCGTAGGTGACCAATTGGGTCATGCGTCCTTCGTCCTCGCCGGAGGTGATATTGACTAAGGCGCGGTCGCACTGCACTTCCTCAGACCCAGGAATGAGCGGCGGTTTATCAAAGGCCTGTCCAGTAAGTTCCGATTGGCACGCAGAGTGATCTGTCGTGTCGACCGTGCCCTCGACCTGTGGGTGGTTGAGGGCATAGGTTTGCTGAAAATCGGTGGAGGTGTGCTCGGAAGCTGGACTCTGAGGCCACAGCAATGCCATGCCCGCAATGGTGGCTATAAGCGCTGTGACGAGCACGCCGAGCAAGGCTAACCGCCATGGATGGTGAGCTAACGAAGTAGAGAGCCGACCCCATGAACTTCGAGTCGGCTGAGGCTTAGGTGCCGCAGAATGTCTTCCCATGCACCATATTGTTATGGATTATTACTATCATTAGCAACTGGCGGGGAAGAAAGCTACTGCTTATAGCTCACCAGGAAGTTGCCAAGGCGCTCAATGGCGTTTTCGATCTGGGATGCCCACGGCAGCGTGACTACGCGGAAGTGATCTGGGTTCGGCCAGTTGAAGCCGGTTCCCTGAACCATGAGGATCTTTTCCGCCTTCAAAATATCCAGCATGAGCTTGGCATCATCATGGATTTCATACACATTCGGATCCAGGCGCGGGAAGAGGTAGAGCGAGCCCATGGGTTTTACCGCGGAAACGCCGGGAATCTCATTGAGCTTCTCGTAGGCGATATTGCGCTGGCGTAAAAGACGCCCGCCGGTACCGGTGAGCTCAAAGATGGACTGCCGGCCACCCAGCGCCACCTGGATAGCGTGCTGCGCCGGTACGTTCGGGCACAGGCGAGTTCCGGCCAGAAGCTCAAGGCCTTCGATGAAGCCACGGGCGTGGTGCTTAGGGCCGGTAAGTACCATCCAGCCGGCGCGGTAGCCGCACACGCGGTAGGCCTTGGAGAGACCGTTAAATGTGATGGTGAGTAGGTCAGGGGCTAGGGAAGCGATGGAGATGTGCTGCGCGCCGTCATAAAGAATGCGGTCATAGATCTCATCGGCCAAGATGAGCAGGTTATGCTCGCGGGCGATGCTGACAATCTTCTGCAGTACTTCGCGCGAGTAGACCGCACCCGTTGGGTTATTCGGGTTAATGACCACGATGGCTTTGGTCTTATCCGTAATCTTGGACTCGATGTCCTCGATGGATGGATTCCAATCATCCTCCTCATCACACAGGTAATGCACTGGGGTGCCACCTGCCAGGGACGTAGCAGCGGTCCACAATGGATAATCCGGTGCCGGGATGAGAACCTCATCGCCGTTATTAAGCAGCGCTTGAGTGGTCATGCTGATGAGCTCGGAGACGCCATTGCCCAAGAAGACATCGTTGATATCGAAGGGTGGGAAATCCTCCAGCTCGTAGCGGGTAACGATGGATCGACGGGCAGGAATGATTCCTTTGGAGGTGGAATAGCCCTGGGAAGTAGGCAGGGCGGCGATCATATCGCGCATGATGACATCGGGTGCTTCGAAGCCGAAGACGGCCGGGTTACCGGTGTTGAGTTTCAAGATGGTGTGACCATCGAGCTCCATGCGTTCCGCTTCCGCAGAGACCTCGCCGCGGATGTCATACGCGACGCCCTTGAGTTTGTCGGATTGGTCAAAGATGCGGTGTTTGGGAGAAGTCATGGGAATATTGTGCCACGATTCACAGCTGCACAAAATGCTTCAACACCGGCGATGACTATTTTTTACTCCACTCGCTGAACTTCCGCTTGGCCAGATCCATGGCTTGGCCGGTAATTTCGCCAGCTTGCATACGGCGATCGGCCCACATCTTTTCCTCGATCATTTTTTGCTGCGCGCGCTCATGCGCCGTGAGAGCGCGAATCTCGCGCAGCTGCTGCCGCTCAACCTGGCGCACGGATGGGGCGTGCCACGAGGAGGGGCCGACCTTGGCGACGTAGAGCATGATCCACAGGATAGGGATGAGTGCGGCTGCCGTGACGCCACCTAACAGTAGCCATGGGTTGCTCATGGTAGCGCTCAAGAAGATCAGCGTGGGGCTTGCTACTGCAAGCACCACAGAGCCGGAGAGAGCAGTCGCAAACTTCGGTTTCTTGCCTGCATTATGGGCGCGCGTGACTTCTCCCCGAGAATAGATCTTGACCTCGTGGGAACCACGCGCCGGAATGTCTTGGAAGACGGGCACGAGGTCTTGGTGGGTGCTGGCGCGCATGACATCGTCCGAGCGGTCCTCGAACTCCTCCATGGTTAACCGGCCTTCACCCACGGCGCGGGCGAGGTCATTGATGGCATCGTTGCGCTCGGAATCGGACAGGCGCAGAGTCCGATTGACAGGGGAAGAACCAAAGTTATTACTCACGTTTTCCAGTCTAGGAAAATTCTGCCCTTCCAGGGACGTGCTCTCAGCGAACGCAGCCTATAGTTCCTTGGATTCAGCGTCAGGGGTCTTCTCGTCCTTCTTTTCTTGCTGGTTTCCGCCCACCAGGCTGGCCAAGAATGGGAAGATGGCGACGGTAAGCGCTCCACCGGAGACGAAGATCGAGGCATTCTCGGCCTCCATGATTCCGGAATTGACCGCCAGGGACGTTACCGCCACGATGATTGGCAGACCGGTAGCGGAATACAAACCTACTTGGAGGCGCTCGCGGAAGGTTTCAATATCAGATCCGGTATGCCCAACATTTTCGCGCAAGAAGACGGGCAGGCCACGCGTCACTAAGATGAGAGCCGGAATGCCCAGTACCTTCCACGGATTATGAGCGATGGTATCCCAGCTAATGCTCATGCCAGAGACCACAAAGAAGACCGGAATAAGCATCGAATAAAACACCACATCGAGGCGGTGTTCTAGGCGGCGGTGGAATTCATCCGGGATAATACGGTTCAAAATGATGCCGGCAGCAAAAGCACCGAGCACAATATCGAGTTCAAAGACTGCGGTAACGGCCATAAGAATGGCCAGAATAAGGATGATAAGACGCAGAATCGTTTGGTTGGTTGAGCCCGCACCAGAGATAAAAGCGGTCTTTACCCAAGGGATCGTTGATGCGATAGCCGCCGGCATGATGGCGACGGCAACGGCGATGATGATGAAGAACAACAAAATGATCATCGTCGTCAGCGTGGAACGAGTACCCAGCAATAGTGCCATTGCGGTAATGGGGGCGACCTCACCAATGGCACCGTGAATCATCACAGAGTTGCCCACCTTGGTGCCCAGAATGCGGTCCTGCTTCAGCATCGGCGTGAGCGTGCCCAGCGCCGTTGAGGTCAGTGCCAAGGCGACCACGATGGCTCCTGGCACGTTATCTACTAGGAAGTAGGCGCCCACTCCACAGGCGAGGGCACAGATTGCCCAAGTGGATAACGCCGTTCCGGCTTCCTTTGTTTTGAGGGTGGAGATTTGAATTTCAAAGCCCGCGAGGAGAAATAACGCTCCCACGCCGAGCTCCTTGAGCATCTCGATGCCTTCGTCCTCGGCGGCTAGTTCAAGCACCGAAGGGCCAATAATCATGCCGAAAATCAGCAAGAGGGCTACCGATGGAAGACGGTGGCCCAACATATAGGAGACCAGCGGCGCCAGCAGGGCCGCGGCCATGATCCAAGCGAAGGAGACGAGGGAGTGTGTATTTTCGGTCGCGCCTGCTGCTAGCAGTAGGGCATCGGTGGGGAGTCCCGCATTAAAATGCATGGACTACAGCGTACGCACCCATGCCCCTGCGCGCCTACTCAGATTCAGGCGGCTGTGGCGCGCTTTCCGACGCCGGCGGTGCCGGAGCTGCAGGCGGAGCCGGCGGCGCAGCTTGTGTGGGCTTCGGGGCTGCAGGTGGCGTCGGTGCCGACGGAGCAGAAGGTGCACTTGGTGCAGGCGCAGCCGGTGCGCTTGGAGCTGCCGGTGCCGCGGGTGCGTTCGGCGGTGTTGGAGCGGCTGGTGCTTTCGGTGCAGGTGCTGCTGGGGCACTCGGTGGGGTAGGCGCGGTCGGTGCTGCGGGAGTTGCCGGTGCTTGGGGAGCTTGCGGTGCAGCTGGCGTTGTCGGTGCTGATGGAGCAGAAGGTGCACTTGGTGCAGGCGCAGCAGGTGCCGCGGGCGCTGCGGGTGCGTTCGGCGGCGTTGGAGCGCTTGGTGGTGTTGGAGCGGCTGGTGCTTGTGGTGCAGGTGCTGCCGGGACACTCGGTGGGGTAGGCGCGGTCGGTGCTGCGGGAGCTGCCGGTGCTTGGGGAGTTTGCGGTGCAGCTGGAGGCGTTGGCGCTGATGGAGTAGAAGGTGCACTTGGCGCAGGCGCAGCCGGTGCCGCAGGGGCGGCGGGCGCGCTTGGTGCCGCGGGTGCGCTGGGAGCTGCCGGGGCCGAGGCGGAGGGGGCGGGAGCGTTAGGAGCGTCGGAAGTGGGGGCGTCGGCAAGCGGGGCATCATTGGTGCCGGTGGACTTCTGGTGGCGCACCGGAGTGGCAAGGAAGGCCTTGGGGTGGGGCTCAGGCAGGGTGCCGGTCTTGTCGAGGGAAATGGAATTGCGCAGCATAACTGCCACGTCATTGACCTTGGTGGTGGGGGCAGAATCCTGCGCCAAGGACTTCACGCCGCCGGTCATCATGACATTACAGAAGGGGCAGCCGGTGGCAATTTCTTCCGCGCCGGTTTCCAAAGCCTGTTCGGTGCGGAAGTCATTGATGCGGGTGCCAAGCTTTTCTTCCATGAACATGCGGGCACCGCCGGCGCCACAGCAGAAGGCCTCGTCGCGGTTCTTGTCCATCTCGCGCAGTTCCACGCCGGTGGCCTCGAGCAGCTCGCGTGGGGGATCGAAGACCTTGTTGTGGCGGCCGAGGAAGCAAGGGTCGTGGTAGGTAATCGGCTTGCGGTTTTCCGGCGTACGCGGCACCGGCTTGAGCAGGCTTTCGCGTACCAGGCGGTTGAGCAGCTGGGTGTGGTGGAAGACGTCGAAATGCCCGTCAAAGTCTGGGTACTCGTTGCGGATGGTGTTAAAGCAGTGCGGGCAAGTGGTGATGATCTTGCGCTGGCCCTCCGGTACGCCGTCGAAGGCGTTGTTGAGGGTCTCCACGTTTTGCTGCGCCATCATCTGGAAAAGGAACTCGTTGCCAGCGCGGCGGGCAGGATCGCCCGTACAGGTCTCGCCGGTGGAGAGGACACCAAACTTCACGCCCGCGGTATGCAGCAGGTCTACGACCGCACGGGTGGTGCGGCGGCCGTCGTCATCATAGGCGCCGGCGCAGCCCACCCAGAGCAGGTATTCCATATCGGAGAAATCGGCCTCGTCCTCACCGATGATGGGCACGTCGATGCCATCGGCGCGGGCCTCATCGATCCAGGCGCGGCGCTCAGAATTATTCCGGCCCCACGGGTTGCCCTTGTTTTCCATGTTCTTGAATAGGCCGGTGAGCTCAGATGGGAAGTCAGATTCAGCGAGCACCTTGAAGCGGCGCAGGTCTGCGATGTGGTCGATGTGCTCAATATCGGTAGGACACTGATCCACGCACGCACCACAGTTGGTACAAGACCACAGCACATCATCATCGATAACGCCGGCCATGGACAGTACATCCAAGCCCTCGTGCGGGTTGTAGTTATCCAGCGCTCCCTGGCGCAGGTCCATCATGAGCTTTTTGGGGCTCAGTGGCTTCTCGGTATTCCAGGCTGGGCATAGCTCCTGGCAGCGACCACACTCGGTACATGAAGTGGAATCCAGCAGCATCTTCCAGCTGCCTGGTGTGATGTCCTCTTCCAAATCCGGGGTGGGCAAGGACTGCAGTGCCTTTTCACCGGTGGCATTGCGTTGGAAGAAAATATTGAAAAAGCTGGTGAAGCGGTGCCACATGACGCCCCACTGGAAATTGCGGGAGATAAAGACGATAAACAGCATGCCGGACAGCAGCTTGAACAGGGCGAAGAAGCTCACCAGGGCCGGTGACTCGGGGAAGAGCTTGGCCAAGTGGATACTCAAGAAATCCGCCCAGGCGGAACCGCCGCCGTAGGTGGCGATCTTGGTGGACTTCACCAAGATCATGCCGAGGCCCTCGGAAAAGACGATGAACTCTACCCAGCGTGCGGAGGCGGTCTGGGAGTTGAAGAAGCGGCTGCCACGCTCGGTATCGCCGAGCTTGAGGCGCACACCGATGAGGAAGCCAATGCCGAGCACCGTCGCGATGCCCAAGACTTCTTCCACAAAGTGGTAGACCGGCCAGTGGCTGAGCCACGGCCAGCCCTTATTCGGTGCGAAGGTTTGGATATAGGCCTCGAACCACACCAGGATGCCGAAAAGGAAGCCCACCATCACCAGCCAGTGGGCGGCATTGACCAGAGGTTTTCCCTTGAAATGGGAGTGGCCAAAGACCTCTGCCAGCACGCGCCCGACGCGCTTTACGGGGCTGTTGGTGCGCTCTAGTTGGGTTGGTCCGCCCGAGCGGATGAACTTAATGAGCGCGCCTATGCGGGCGAAAAAGTATAGCCACACCGGAATCGATGTGGCTATAGCGATCCAACCGGACACGGTTGTCATTCGTGCTCCTTCACTACTGATGCTCCACGTTGTTATCTACCTTAAGGCCTCAAGGCGCAATCATGGGAGTCAGTATTCAGTAACTATGAGTGAAGGGATAAAGGCCTTAGTAGTGGAAGCCGCCTTCAGCTTCCGCCTTCTCAAAGGCGCGGGTAGCAATAGGAACCATGCGTGCCTTACGCGGGAGGATGGAGAAGACGCCACGGACGGCGCGGGAGAAGATCTTGAGCTTGCGCTCATCCTTCTTGGTCCACTCCCAGCCAATCTTGTTGCGCAGCTTGTCTGGAATCATGCCGATTGCAACCCACAACAGCAGGCGGGATGCGTAAGGTGCAACGGGCTTCCACAGCCAGTTGGGCACCTTGGGATCTGGGGTGTCGAGGGTAAGGCCGTTGATGATGCGGGAGCGCTCGATGGTCTCGCTGATATCGAGGTTTTCGATCATGTTGTCCACGTACTCTTCAAATTCAGCGTACGTCTTGGGCGCATCGTCGGGCTCTGCAACCCCGTAGAAGGTGTACCAGGTACGGGTCTCCTGGAAGAGCTGCTCGCGCTCCTCTGGGGTCAGAGGATCCATGAAGTTGCCGGCCAGCTGGTACGGCATAGCAGCGAAGGTGGCGTGTGCCCAGTAGTAAACATCCGGGTTCAGCGGGTGGTAGCGGCTTCCATCTGGGTGGGTGCCCTTGATGTCCTTGTGGAAGTCACGAATCATGACGCCAACTTCTGGGCCTTCGTAGATCGTGCGGATGATCGGGAAGGCGGAGCGAACCAAGCGCGCAACCTCGTTATCGAAAACGTTGGAGTGCTGCACTAGAGACCGGCTGATGTCACGCTGGGCAATCTGCAAAAGACCAGCAGACAGTGCGACGAATGCGGAGCGCCAGTCACCAAAGCGCTGCCACAGGATGGAATCCGGACCCAGCTCAGGCAGGTTATCGGTGTTGTTATCTGCAGTCTGGGTGTGCTTGTCGTTTACAGTGCTTTCAGGATTGCTCAGAGTAGTCATTACGCCTCCTTAAGGGCAGTAGCGGACTTTTGATGTTTCTGGCGTTCGGACGAGGCGGACTCAGGGGCGTAGTTGGATGCTCGCTTGAAATCATGGGCCGGTGCATCGAACCCTGCGAGCACTTCGCGGATTCCGCGTACAGTGCCGGGCTGAACCAACCATTTATCGTGCTTGACGGTTAGTTCGCCTGGTCCACGAATTTCGAGCTGGCGGACGTAGCGGCGGCAGTGATCGGCGCGGGCTTCGATGACAGCTAGTGGGCGACGCTTGAGGTAAGAGTCGCGCGGGGTGGGGCCGTCAACAAAGAGGGCATTAGGCAGCCCAAATACCTCTACACCGTGGTGGAGGTACATGTCATCGACGCTGGCCTTTGACCGTCCCGGTACGGAAATCCACGGGGATTCCTCGCCGGTGGCGCGAATCAACACATCGAAAGCTTGGGTTTCCTGACCGGAATCACCGAGGTAGGAGATTTCCCATTTGCCTTCTGCTCGGTCGAACTCGGCACCAGTAACGGCGGTGGAACCGCGGAACTCGGCGCCACTGGCAGCAACAGCCTCTTCAAGGTGGCGTATTACAGAAGCTGGCGAGCCATCAGTTTTGGTGAGACGGAGGTACGGGGTACGGAAGTGGTACTTCCGGGAAACCTCAGTGGCTTCAGCGGAATTGAAGTGACCGCCGATGTGTGGTTCTTGTTCAAAAAGAACGGTGTCGAATCCAGAGAATGCGCATTCAGAAGCTGCGGCGCATCCGGCTACTCCGGCACCAACCACTGCGACAGTCGGTCGGCGGTATGGCTTGAACATACTGTTCCTTTCGAGTTTCACAGGGCGCTTACTGGCCGCTGTGTGTTGTGCAATTTATGCATTCAGCAGAACACATTTCTGAGTATGTTGTGATCGTACACACATACCCTTTGAATGTGAAGTGAGTTACTGAATTTAAAAGGTGGCTGCTTATGCTGCGCAGTACTCAGGGGAGGAAGCGCAAGGCCTTTCCTAAGCGCAATGCGGAGCTCAGCAAAGTGCCGTAGTACTTATTGGGAAGCCAGCTTGGCCCGCGCATCGGCATGATCCTTTGCGAGGAGATATTCTTCGCTTCTGTATATTTGGTCAGACCCTCGTGGCCATGACGGCGGCCAACACCGGACTCCTTGACGCCACCCAACGGGGTGGAAATCGAGGCCCATGTGGAGGCGTAGCCGTCATTGATGGTCACGCTGCCTGCATCGATTTTCTCAGCGATGCCCTGCGCGGTCTCGGGTTGGCCGAATACAGAGGAGTTCAGGCCGTAGGGCAATTTATTTGCCTGCTCGATGGCCTCTTCGACATCGCGCACGCGTTGCACGTACACCACAGGGCTAAAGACCTCTTGCTCTGCAAGCTCGGCGCCTTCACCCAAATCAGTGAGAACCGTGGGTTCAAAGTGATAGGGGCCAATATCCGGGCGGGGCTTGCCGCCAGTAATAACGGTGGCACCCTTATCCACCGCATCGTCGACAAAGTGCTGCACCACATCTAATTGGTTTTGGCCGATGAGTGAACCCATCGTGTAGTCCCAGTTCAAACCGGAACCAAGTTTGATGGACTCGGTTGCCCGGCGGAATGCGTTAATGAATTGATCGAAGATGGCATCGGGTACGTAGATGCGTTCAATCGACACGCACAGCTGGCCCGAATTGGAAAAGCAAGCGGTAGCGATGGTGTCAATATGCTTGTCGATGTCCGCATCCGGCGCGATGATCATAGGGTTCTTGCCGCCCAGTTCTGCGGAATATCCAACGAGGCGCTCGCCTACAGTGGTACCCAAAATCTTGCCGGTCTTGGTGGAACCGGTAAACATCAGGTAATCGCAGCGTTCGGAGATAGCGGAGCCGACGACTCGACCGGAGCCGGTAACGATCTGCAGCAAATCCTTCGGCAGTCCTGCTTCCCTCAAGAGGTAGAGGGAAATCAGGTTAGAAAACGGGGTGGATCCATCGGGCTTGGCCACAACGCCATTGCCGGCAAGTAGTGCCGCAACGGCATCGGAAATGCCCAGTGCTAATGGGTAGTTCCATGGGCTGATTTGCCCCACAACACCCTTAGGAACTCGCTGCAAGTGAGTTTTGGTGATGAGCGGAAATGCGCCCGGCTGCTTCTGAGTGGCCAGTAGCTTTGGCGCATTATTTGAGTAATAACGCGCGTTATTTAGTACATCGAGTACCTCATCAAAGGCGGCCGTGCGGTCCTTGCCGGTTTCCAATTGGATGAAGTCCGCCAACAGCTCGCGGTGTTTAGCCACGAGGTGGTGGAAGCGCTTCATTACCTTTACGCGCTGCTTAACGTCGGTATCGGCCCAGGCCTTTTGGGTCTGACGCGAACGGCGGAAAGCCTCATCTACGTCTTCTTCGGAACCTACTCCAACCCAGCCTAATTCTTCTTCAAATAAGGGGGAGTGGACCGCTTTGCGTTCGCCTTTATCCAGCGAGCCGGTGGAGTAGTTAGTGGTGAGATGTTGTAGCTCAGTTAGTAATTGCTGTGGCAAGGGCCGTTCTTGTAGACGGCGTGGTAAAGACATGTAATGCACGCTCCAGAAAGATCAATGAAAAGGTTCGTGAGCTAAAAAGCTCACGAACAATTGGGAAGCCGGTGTGTTTTAGAACGGGCAGCCGGCTGCACGGCGTGCGGCTACTGCATCATCGGAATCCGGCTTGTCGGTAGATTCCGCGGTGGCAGCAGAGTCCTTAGCCTGGGCGGCGTTGTAGCCTTGGATCTTCTTCGGCTCCTTGTACTTGCCCTCGATCATGCCGTTCTTGATCATCAAGGAACGACCCGGCTCCATGTAGCGCTTGTCCTCAGGGAGGTGGTCCATGATGAAGCGAACGGACTTAGCGATGCGGTCGAAGCGCTTCTGGTCGCGCTTGGTCCACTTCAGATCCAGGATGTCGCGGTACTTCTGCGGCAGGGTAGCCACAGTCAACCAGATGGCGCTGCGCATAATGGGCTTCCAGATAACCTTCCATACTGCCTCTGGAACGCCTTCCGGAGCTTTGACCGGCTCTACGCGTGCGGTGCGCAGTGCGAAGTCAACGGTCTGGTTGCGCTCGAGCACGGTGTCTGCCATGTCATCCATGTACTTGATCAAGTCATCGTAGTTATCGATGACCGGACGCTCAGACATGCCGTACTTATCCCACCAAGTCACGCCCTCGCGAACGATTTGGTCGCGCTCTTCCTTGGTGAACGGGGTACCGAAGAGTTCCTGGGCGTAGATAACGCGGTAGACGAAGGTAGCGTGTGCCCAGTAGTAAGTCTCCGGGTTCAGGGAGTGGTAACGCTCGCCATTTTGCAGCGTGCCCTTAATGGTGACGTGGTAGTCGCGGATGCGCTCACCGATGTCCCCATCATCGTAGATGGACTCAATAATCTGCGGCGTAGAGCGCTGCAGGCGAGCGAAAGGCTCGTCGAAGAACTTCGAGTGGTCCAAAAGGGATTGACCAATCGCTGGGTGCATATTCTGCAAAATGCCGGTGTAGCCGCGCAATAGCTGCAGGCGGTTATCCGAGCCCCACTTCCACAACAGGGAATCCGGGCCCAAAGGAGCGCGGCGCAGCTCGCGCTTTTCTTCCTTCTTGTCCTGAGCGTTTACTTCTTCCGCACCGGACTGAGTGGAATCAATGTGGGTATTTTCTTCGTTTGCCTGTGCATTTTCGGGTTTCAGTGAGTTGGACAATTCGACCCTCCGTAGTCGATAAAATCTGATGGTTGTGAAGCGTAACACACACCGGTGCACACTTATTACATGGAGCACAAATTTGGGGGTACAGTGTTGTGTGCTGCAGGTTTAGTGGGGGATTGGAAGTTGACAATGGCAGGAGTGCGATAATCTTCTTTAAACACATGATCTGGGCTACACCGTTGCGGGCGTATTTAATTGCACCCCTTTTTGTGTGACGTGTCTCAGGTAGTGCTAACGTGTGTTCAAGCTCATTTTATCAGTGGATTGCGTAAGTCTATTTCTCATCGTGGGCTTGTATATCTCTTGCCGCGGTAAAGAGTGGGCTGAAAATTCACCGTAGACGGGGGACGCCGCTAAAACAGGCAGCTACCCCGCCTTTTCAATTCCACAGAAAGGTTCCTTCATGGGCAGGATTAGTATTCCAAAGTTTGCAACCGCACTGGCTGCCGGGCTTGCAGCTTTTGGTGTAACAGGTTTTGCGGTAGCCCAAGGTGGCTTGACCGCTAATATCGCACTTTCAGGAACCTTCTTTAAGGTGAACATGAGCCACCTAGAGGGCGAAGGATTGTCGATCTTCGTTGATAGGGACAAGATGGGAGAAGAAACCATCCCCGCCGCGCGCTTGAAGTTTGAGCACGCCGTGGCTTCCAATTTGTGCCTGTCCGCCAATCTTCCTGATGTCCCAGGCATTGGCGAGACCACCTTCGCCCTCCGTGCGAATGGTGATGACAGTGTGGAGGTAGAGAATCTCTTGGTTGGTGCTACCGATATTAAGGGTCAGCTGGATCTGACGAATGCCAACGTGGGTGTTGACGCCAGCCAGGTTAATGACAAGGCAGATCCAGGTTCGTGGGGATTGTACGCGCAGAAGGTGACCCTGAGCGCGGACGATATTCGTACGACCTCGGTGGGAGCAGAAAGGCTCGCTGCCTCTGGTGTGAATGTGACGGTGAAGAGGGGAAGCAACAACAATGGCTGCTAAGTCTTCTGATGATGAGACTTTGCGCATGCCTGCGGTGAACGAAACCGGTGCCGATAACGGCGAAGCTGCACGCAGCGCCCAAGATTCCACCCATGAGCCGGCCGAGAAAACCGCTGGCGAGGCCGCCACTGGCACTGATCACGCTAGTGCTGCGGAGACGAAGGCCGACGACACCGCTAAGGCTGGCGCTGAAGCCACGGCCGCGGCGGAAAGCGATGGAGACAACGCATCGCAGTCGGTAGCGGATGCGGTTAAAAGCGCTGGTGAATCGCAGGACTCCGCAGCGAATAACAAAAATGACAAAGCCGTAACCCGAGTGGCTCCTAAAGAGAGCTGGTGGAAGCGGTTTAAACACTGGCGTAAGCGTCGTCCGTTCGCGGGTGGATTGTTGCTTATCTTGTCCGGCATCGCCATCGCAGCGCCGGCCTATATTACTGTGCGCATTTCTGATCTGTTGGTCATGATTTCCACGGTGTCGGGCGTTTCGACGCTCCTTATTGGTGCGGCACTTATCATGTTCGGCCTTGGAGCTTGGTTTCGGCAGGAGACCTCGTCTTACCTGGGTGTTTTAGCCATCTTGGTGGCGATCATCGCGCTTCCCACCACGAACCTGGGCGGCTTCGTGATCGGCAGCCTTTTGGGCATTATCGGTGGTGCGCTCTCATTTGCTTGGCAGCCACAGGATCGCCAGAAGTCTCCAAAGAAGCACAAGAAGAAGAAAAAATCCCAGGCCAAAGAGCTGGCGGGTTCAGTATGAAGCTATTCAGGCTGAGCTCACTACCGCGTCGTCGCTCCGCTCGTGTGGTAAAAGGTAGTGTGCTCGCAGTGCTCTGCGCTTTTACCGCGGTGTGTGCGGTGAACCAACCTGAGGAAACCCGTGCGCAGGAAGGCTTGGCCTTAGCGCAATCTGAACTCAGCACGGTGACTGCTGATAATGTCACCCTGACTGGAAACGTAAGCGCCTCGCTTATTACTGTGCCTACCGCACAGGGTGAACAACGAGCACTGAAACTCGTAGGTGACAAGTTGGCCGCGCGAAACCTCGCGTTGACCCTGCCCGCGGCTGTGGGGCAAGGCAAGCTAACCACTGGTGACGTGGAAACCACCGTCACGGACGGGCCGGTCACCGTCCTGACCACTGGACTACAGACAACGCCCGCGGTGGTGGATCACCCCACCATTCCGGTAAACGTCGATTTATCCAACGGCGATCTCAACGCGGTGCTTGATCAATTGGGCGTTCCCGACCCGCACGTGGTGCCCGATGCTCCTATCCCCAACGTTTTGATGGAGCACATTTCGCTACAAGATGTCACCATGGAGCTGGTCAACCTGCAGGGCGCTAATTTGCACGCCCCGCAGGTCCAGCTCAACGTGCAGTAACCACGCTGCAGCTTCCCTTTAAGCCTTATTGAACTGCGATTGGTGCAGGCACCAATAGGCGCCCTGGGTTTCAAGGAGATCATCGTGCGAGCCCTGTTCGACGATGGTGCCGTTTTCCATGACGAGGATGAGATCGGCATCGCGAATAGTAGACAAGCGGTGGGCGATGACGAAGGAGGTGCGATCTGCGCGCAGTGCGTTCATCGCTTCTTGGACGAGTACCTCAGTGCGGGTATCGACCGAAGAGGTGGCTTCGTCGAGAATGAGCAGCGCGGGCTGGGCCAAAAACGCGCGGGCAATGGTGATGAGCTGGCGCTCGCCGGCCGAGATGGCGCCGCCGTCTTGATCGATAATGGTGTCGTAGCCCTCGGGCAGCGCGTGGACGAAGCGGTCCACATAAGTCGCTTTAGCTGCGGCGATGACTTCCTCATCCGTCGCGTCCAAGCGGCCGTAGCGAATGTTGTCCATGATCGACCCTTTGAAAAGCACGGCGTCCTGGAGCACCATGCCCACCTGGGAGCGCAGCGTCTGGCGGGGCATGCGGGCGATATCGTGCCCGTCAATGAGAATCTGACCGCCGTCTAATTCATAAAAGCGCATCAGCAGGTTGACCAAGGTTGTTTTGCCGGCTCCGGTGGGGCCGACAATGGCCGCGGTCTGGCCGGGCTCCACGCGCAGGTTGAGGCCGGTGATGAGTTCTTTATCCTCCGAGTAGGAGAAATCAACGTCTTGGAACTCAACGAGTCCGCGAGCGCGGCCGGGGAGGTCCTCGTCGGTGGTGTCGGGGGATTGTTCTTCGGCGTCGAGAAGCTCAAAGACGCGTTCGGCCGAGGCCACGCCGGATTGGACCTGCTGCATCATGCCACCAAGCTGGCCCAGCGGCTGGTTGAACTCGCGAGAATACTGGATGAAAGCAGTGGCTGCGCCCAAAGTCATGTGGCCATTAGCCACGCGCAGGCCACCCAAGACCGCGATGGCAACGTAGGACAGATAGGACAGGAACTGCATGATTGGCATCATGCTGCCGGAGAGGAATTGTGCTTTTGCCGCGGAGCGGTAAAGCTCTTCGTTGCGCTTATCAAATTCCTCCGTCATAGCTTCTGTGCGGCCGAAGACGATGGCAAGGTCATGGCCGGAGAAGGATTCTTCTACCTGGCCATTGAGCTGGCCGGTAGAGCGCCATTGCGTTTTGAATTGGCGCTGTGAGCGGCCGCCGATGACCCCGATGACTAGGGCGGTAAGCGGCAGAGCTAGGAGAGCAACCAGCGCGAGCTGCCAAGAAACGCTAAACATCATGATGGTGATGCCGATGACCAACAGAGCGTCATAAAACAGCTGCGAGAGTGCTTGCTGCAGTGCCTGCTGCACGTTGTCGATGTCATTGGTGGTGCGTGAGAGGATATCGCCGCGCTGCTGGGAATCAAAGTAATTCAACGGCAGCGCATTAATCTTGGCCTCTACCCGCTCACGCAGGTCAAATACGGTATCCATGCTCACCTTGTTGAGAATGGCGCCCTGCCACCATTGGAAGCCGGAAGAGACGATGTACATCGCGATTACGGTGATGATGAGCGTGCCCAAGCGGTTAAAGTTAATGCCTTCGCCAGGGATGAAATCCATGGCGGAAGCCATGTCCGCGAAGCGGTCCTGTCCTTGAGCGCGCATGCCATCGATGGCTTGTTGGGCGGTTATATCGGTGGGAAGGTTACGGGAAATAACTCCGGCGAAGATGACGTCCATGGCCTTGCCCATGATTTTTGGAGCCACAACGGCTAAGAAAATGCAGACAACATTCATAGCTGCCACGGCCCATAGGCTGCGCTTAAATGGAGCAAGCAAGGAAAAGAGGCGTTTGATGGAGGGCCAAAAATTCTTGGCTTGGCGGGGTGCAGATTCCCCCATGACGTCAGGAGCGTTATCCGTGGGCTCGGCGGTGGAGGCGGTATTTTCAGCCATTAGTTCTCGCCTCCTGCAGCAGCGGCGGTTTCTTGGGAATCAACAATTTCTTGGTACACCGCGCAGCGATCGAGAAGTTCTTCGTGCGTGCCACGGTCAACAATGCGTCCGGCATCGAGTACCAGGATTTGGTCGGCATAGCGGATAGAGGCCACGCGCTGGGCGACGATTATGCTGGTCACCGGTTGCTCACGCTGTGCGAAGGAAGCCTGCATTGCGGCGCGCACCTTGGCATCGGTAGCCACATCAAGGGCAGAGAAGGAATCGTCGAAGAGATAGACCAGCGGGCGGGCGACCAGCATGCGCGCGATGGATAGGCGTTGGCGTTGGCCGCCGGAGACATTGGTGCCACCTTGAGCGATAGGCATGTCTAGGTCCTCCACGAAATCAGCCTGGGCTACGCGCAGCGCCTCCCAGAGCTCCTCATCGGTAGCTTCTGGGCGACCAAGACGCAGGTTGGAGGCCACCGTGCCGCTAAATAGGTAGGCCTTTTGTGGAACGATGGACACGCGCTGGACGATGTCCTGGCGGGCCAGGGAGGTGGTAGGGGTGGCGTCGATAAGCACTTGGCCCTCGGTTGGGACATAAAGGCGCGGGATAAGGGAAATGAGGGTGGTCTTGCCCGCGCCGGTCGAACCGATGATGGCCGTCGTGGTGCCGGGCTGGGCGGTAAAGGAAATATCCTCTAGCACCGGTGCCTCTGCGCCGCTATAAGAAAAGCTGACATTGCGGAATTCCACTGTGCCGGCGGACGTCGCCGGTGTTGTGGTGGACTCCGGTGGGGTAATGGACGGCTCATGGTTGAGAACCTCAGTGATGCGGCGGGCGCAAATGATAGCGCGCGGAAGCATCATAGCCATGAATGTTCCCATCATTACCGCAGCGAGAATCTGCAGTAAGTACTGCAAGAATGCGGTTAGCGAGCCGACATTGACTAGGCCGTCATCCACGCGGTGACCGCCAAACCACAGCACCGCGCCCGTGGCCACGTTGAGGATCACCGTAATGAGCGGAAACATCACCACGAAAAGCCGGCCGATGTTCAAGGATAGGCGGGTAATGTTCTTATTTTCCTCGGTGAAGCGCTCGGTTTCATAAGCCTCACGCACGAAGGCGCGCACCACGCGAATGCCGGTAATTTGCTCGCGCAGCGTGCCATTGATGGCGTCCAGCTTGTCTTGCATGGAGCGAAAGAGTGGCATGAGGCGGGCAATGATGACGGAAATCGTGCCGAGCAATACCGCCACGGACACCCACACCAGCCAGGACAGCCCGGCGTCTTCGCGCACGGCCATGATGATGCCGCCGATGGACATGATGGGTGCGGTCACCATGAAGTTCAGCATCATCATGTAGACCATTTGCACCTGTTGGACGTCATTGGTGCCGCGGGTAATAAGCGTAGGTGTGCCAAAACGGCTCATGTCCTCAGTGGACAGGGAATTAACGTGGCGAAAGACTTGGCTGCGCACATCCCGGCCCACCCCCATAGCGGTGCGACTGCCGCACCAAACTGCGCCGATGGCGGTGATGACTTGGGCAAAGGCTACGGCCAGCATGATGCCGCCGGTGCGCCAGATGAAGTCCACATCGCCCTGAGACACACCTTCATCAATGATCTTGGCATTTAGCGATGGGAGGTACAGCGTGGCGGCCGTGGATAGAGCCTGAAACACTAGAACCGCTATGACATATGGTGCATACGGCGCGGACCGTGTCCAAAGGATGCGAAGCAAATCCATAAACTTGCGACTCTTTCATACTGAAGCTATCTAGCTGTGCAAGTTTATATCTGCTTTGCGCGGCGGCGCTAGGGCTGGGCGGGGCTTAAATTCCCACATGCGCCAGCTGCGCGCGGGTGATGACGCTGTGCCAATCCTCGAAGTTTTCGAGGGGAGCGCACAGCCCTTCCCAAGTGGTAACGGCGATGCCCCGGGCCTTGAGCTCTAGCAGGAGCAGTTCGCGGTCGCCAGAAGAGGCCAGGCGGTGGATCTCGTTATGGGTGATATCGCCGTCGGCGCCTACATGCACGTTTCCTATCAGGCGGAGCCGGGGAGTGGTGCCGGGGCCGCAGTGGGATCCTGAGACGGCGTCGGCAAGCACGCCTGCGAGGCCGGCAAAGCGTCGAAGTAGACCGAATGGTGCGGTACGTTGAGTAATGAGGTCCACACACATGCCAGCGCTGATAAGCTTTTCGGCGGTGGATAGGGCGGCCGGTCCTTCCCCGATGATGGCTATACGCTGCATGGAAGTGCCTCCTTGTGTGGGGCGTGGACACCCCGCAATAGACTGTCTTGTCTGTAAATCTAGTCCGCTTGGTACGGATTGGAAACTTTTTATTCGCAGCTCCCGCCAAGCTCAGCGGCTTTTCGCGCATAATCTCCTGCACCGCCTTGGGGTTTTGCCTAATGTGTGACGGCATGAACCCAACAACGAACCTGCTGGACGGTGGCAAGAACTACCGTGACCCCAGCATCTCCCCGGAAGGCACGCGGGATACCGCGCCGCTGGACGCCGAGGTAGCCGCGCGCAACCAGCAATTGGTAGACCAGTGGGCGGATAAGCTGCACGATGCCTCTGCCGAAACCATCACCGAATGGGCCGCCGAGCACGCTCCCGGCCGCCTTGCGGTGACCATGTCCATGGAAAATACGGTCTTGGCCGAGCTCGCCCACCGCGCCGGGCTCGATGCGGATCTGCTTTTCATCGATACTGGCTGGCACTTCCCGGAAACCCTCCAGGTGGCCGATGAGGTAGAAAAGCGCTACCGGGACCTGCCCCTAGTGCGGGTGCTGCCGCTATTGAGCCCAGAAGAACAAGACGAGGTCTACGGCCCGCGCCTGTATGCCCGCGATACCGCGGCCTATAACCGCATGCGCAAGGTGGAACCGCTAAATATGGCGATGGACCCGTATGCCGGCTGGGTTACCGGCCTGCGCCGCGCCGATTCCGAGCACCGCGCCACCGCCCCGGCGCTGAGCTTGGATCGCACCGGACGATTGAAGATATCGCCCATCATCACCTGGGATTTAGACGATACGGACCGCTATATCGAGGACAACGACCTCATCATCCACCCACTCACCCTGCAGGGATACCGCTCCATCGGCTGCGCCCCGCTGACCTTCCCAGTTGGCGAAGGCGAAGATGCCCGATCCGGGCGCGTATTTGCAGACGGCAAGACAGAATGCGGGTTACACGAATAATGAGCACACTTTCCCCACACCTCAAAGACCTTGAAAACGAGTCCATTCACATCCTGCGTGAGGTGGCCGGCCAATTCGACAAGGTAGGCATCCTTTTTTCGGGAGGCAAGGACTCCGTCGTTGTCTTCGAGCTGGCCCGCCGCGCCTTCGCTCCGGCCACGGTTCCGTTCGAGCTCCTCCACGTCGATACCGGGCATAACTTCCCCGAGGTCATCGACTTCCGCGACCGCCTCGTGGAAGAATCCGGTGCCCGCCTGCACGTCGCCCGCGTCCAGGATTGGATCGACCGCGGTGACCTGCAGGAGCGCCCCGATGGCACCCGCAACCCGCTGCAGTCGGTGCCGTTGGTAGAGACCATCGCCGAGCGCGAGTATGACGCCGTATGCGGTGGCGCCCGCCGCGATGAGGAGCGCGCCCGCGCCAAGGAGCGCATCTTCTCCATCCGTGATTCCTTCGGCGGCTGGGACCCCCGCCGCCAGCGCCCCGAGCTCTGGGACCTGTACAACGGCGGCAAGATGGCCGGCGAAAACGTCCGCGTCTTCCCCATTTCCAACTGGACCGAGTCCGATATTTGGGAATACATCGGCGCCCGCGAACTGGAGCTGCCCTCCATCTACTACTCCCACGAGCGCGAGGTATTCAAGCGCAATGGCATGTGGCTAGCCCCTGGTGAATGGGGTGGCCCGGCCGAGGGCGAGGAGCTAGAAACCCGCACCGTGCGCTACCGCACCGTGGGCGATATGTCCTGCACCGGTGCCGTGGAATCCACGGCATCGACGCCGGATGAGGTGCTCGCGGAGATTTCCATTTCCACCCTCTCCGAGCGCGGTGCCACCCGCGCCGATGACAAACTCTCCGAGTCCGCTATGGAGGACCGCAAGAAGGAAGGCTACTTCTGATGACCACCACCCTCGCGCCGAATGTCGGCGCCCTCAAGCAGCGCGATACCCTGCGCCTGTGCACCGCCGGCTCCGTTGATGACGGCAAGTCCACCTTCGTCGGCCGCCTGCTCTATGACACCAAGTCCGTGCTTGCAGACCAGGTGGAGTCCATGGAGCGCACCTCCACCGACCGCGGCTTCGACGGCATGGACCTCTCTTTGCTTGTCGACGGCCTGCGTGCCGAGCGCGAGCAGGGCATTACCATCGACGTGGCTTATCGCTACTTCGCCACGGATAAGCGCACCTTCATCCTCGCCGATACCCCGGGGCACGTGCAGTACACCCGCAATACGGTCACCGGCATGTCTACCTCCCAGGTAGTGGTGCTTCTTATCGACGCCCGCCATGGCGTCGTCGAACAAACCCGCCGCCACCTCAACGTCGCCGCCCTCCTTGGTGTGCGCCACGTGGTCCTCGCGGTGAACAAGATTGACCTCGTGGACTATGACGAGCAGGTCTTTCGCGATATTGAGTCCGAGTTCAACCAGATCGCCGCGCGCTTAGACATCACCGATACCACCGTGGTGCCGATTTCCGCGCTCAAGGGCGATAACGTGGTCGAGCGTTCCTCTAATATGCCCTGGTACACCGGACCGACTGTCCTCGAGGTGCTCGAGACCGTCCCCGTGGCCACTGGCCGCGCCGATGAGCTGGACTTCCGTTTCCCCATTCAGTACGTCATCCGCGAGCACGCCTCCGATTACCGCGGCTACGCCGGCCGCGTGAAGGCAGGCTCCATCTCCGTGGGCGATGAGGTTGGCCTTCCCGAAGGCCGCACCAGCACCGTCACCCAGATTGACACTGCCGACGGCCCCGCCGACTCCGCCACCACCGGCGACTCCGTGACGCTCCTGCTTGCCGACGACATCGATCTCGCCCGCGGCGATCTCATCGCCGGGTCCCAACGCCCCGCGGCCACCCGCGAATTCGATGCCACAGTCGTTGGCCTGACCGAAAAGGACATCAAGCCCGGACAGATGCTCAAGCTGCGCTACGGATCCTCCCTGGTCAAAGCCCGCATCGCCGCCATCACTCGCACCCTGGACCTCGATGGCGTTTCCGATGTTGAGAACCCCGAGTCCGTCGCTATGAACGACATCGCCCACATCACCATCCAGACCCAAGCCGAGCTCCCCGTCGAGGACTACGCCGCCCGCGGCGCGGTGGGCAACTTCCTGCTCATCGACCAATCTTCCGGCAACACCCTCGCCGCCGGATTCGTGGGCCACCGCCTGCGCTAGTTGTTCTTCGTGCCGCTGCTGCTCTCACTTCTGTCACCGCGCATCATAATGATGCCCGTGACTCCGAGCAGTAGCGGCGTGGAGATACCGAACACCGTAGGCCCTACTACGGTTAAGTTCACGCTCAGCAGGACAACCGCCGCCACCAGAGCGAAAGCTCCGAACTTCTGCTGAAACGTCTTCTCGCTCATTACTATCTCTCCTTCGGCTACGCTTTGGCCACGATAACCTGCTCCTAGTTCCCCGCGAAAGCCTAGAACGCGGCCACTTTTGGCTGCCGCGCCCCTCTAGGCTTTTGGTACTTATGGGAAGAATACTTCTCCCACAGCGGGGCCTAGCTCTGAGAAAAATTCTGGAGTGTTGCCGGCGACCTTTCCCTGCCATTGGATTTTGTCATCTTCGTTGTAGTCCAATGCGCTGGCCAGCGTATCTCCGGCTAATCGGTCTAACCAGCCTTCTATAGCGGTTTCTTCTTCCGACATGGCAGAACCAAGTCCCGGAAGAACCGTCATTTCCACTCCCACATACGCAATCCCTCTCGGTTTCGAGACTGTGAAAATGGCGTATGCGAGTCCTGCAGTTCTCCACACCGCCCGAAGCTCTACTGAAGCCGGAGAAAGCCCATTGTCTCCTGCGTAGTATCGCTTTAGTAGGCAGTTCATCTTCTCCGCGAATTCTGTTGAATTCCAGCCATCAGTCACCTTCATTATTCCTCTGGGGATAAGGTCTTGATATTCACGGCGGCGATTAACTGTTTAAAGAGCCCAGATTCTTTTCTAATTTTCTGCATTCCAGAGCTTGCTGTATTCGTCCGCAATCAAGGGCCACATAAAAGAGCATGCTTCGTCGTAGGAGCGTACATCGGTAATGGCATGGCCGCTGATAACTAGGTCGTGGTAAATCAAGCGACCTGATTCATCATGGCGTTCCTCTGGATCTGGAAACCTTAATGCCAAGTGTCCATTGCAGCGCTCAAACACGTGGCGGGAGTTTTCAAAGCCCGAAAATGCCTCAAGATATGGCGGCAATGGGTCCTTATAGCCGCCATCGAGTAAGAACTTATGGCCCCAGTGTTTGCCTCGCGTAGCCCAGATTATTTCCATCGCGGCGACCTTTCGAGAATGTCGTTGTCGATGCTCTCGCGCAATTTCATGACGAAATCTGTAAGCAACAATTCCTTAAATGCATGCTTTTCCACCGCATTCTTTCGAGCCTCGGCAATCACCGGAATGGCTGCAGACATGAGCGGGTCAACCAGACCAGCGATACCTTGAGCCTTGGCCAGGAAATTAAATGGCATCTTGTTTACTTTGCCAAGCATCGCAAAAGCCGATTGTGCTATACCAAGTCCCCTTTTCACCATCTTTTCGTCCGCTAGGCCAGCCGGGAGAAGGCGCAATACATTCCACCGCTGGTAGCGCTGGATAGGCAAAATCGTAGATAACGGAAGCAAGGCGTCGACGCCTTTGTGCTTTTCTAAATCAATTGTGCCGTTCTTGAATTCAGCTGAAGAGATGACGATGTAGTCCTCTCCGACGGATAGAGCCTCGTCGCCGTTGACGAAATCTGCCAGAACTTTGCGCAGCGCGTTCAGTTCATCAGCGGCATGAAGAACGACGAGCTCATGGAGCCTGTGCGCATCCAACTCCGGCATGAGGTCGGCTTTAGAAAGCGCGATAACCCAGATGCGGGGAAACTGCTCCAGCCGTTCATTGTCAGCAATGATGTCGGATTTAATGCCCAGCAATGTGTTCCGGAAGGTGCCGAATAGTGACTTGAGGTAGCGATCTTCGTCGCCTTCGTGGTCGAGCAGCTTTTGTGCGTCAACCAAAACCAGAGCGACATCTGATTGGATCAGCTGGCGGAAAGTATGAGCCCGATCATTTCGTTCGCTTTCAGAGCTGACCTCTGACTCGAACCATTCGCCTGGATAGTCATGCCAAGTAATGCCAATGTGCGAAGTCTTCTTCTTCGCGTCCAAGGGCTGTGACTCTGGTACGAATTTAAAACCGAATGGAGAGGAAACAAACTTATCCTGCATCGGAGCTTGGGCTTGCTCCTTCATTCCCAAGTATTTTTGGAGCAGTTTATTTCCGCGCGCAGAATCGTCCGCTAAGAATCTGTACCCGTTCTTATGGATAGTCGATGGCTCGTGGAAGCGGCCAAAGAGTGAGGAAAGAAGGACTGTCTTTCCGCTTCCAGCCTGACCAAAAACTGCGATGTGCTGGTGAATTTGTTGTTTGCTCATAGTGCGAAAATACATCAGCTGAAAACATCATGCCTGACGCCTGCGAGAAATTCTTCAGAGGCCAAGGGGTGGGTAAAAGCGGTGGATTGATTACGCCTTTAGCTGCCTACAGATGTTGGCGGTACGTCGCCGGACATGATGACCTTTTTCTGGCCTTCATCCCAGCGGAAGCCAGCGTCAGTCGTACCGGAGCGGTTCGCGTTGCCTTCGCCTTCGCGCGGCCAGTGGTAGGTTACCGCGATCTCGGAGTCACTGACGCGCTCAATAGTGGGGGCGAATCCATAGGGCTTTGCCGTTGCGGTGCCTAAATATTCGCCATGGTTAAACAACATAATGTGGAAGGGTGAAGAACTAGTTCCTCCCTCAACCATCAGCGTTTCCCACGATAGAGATGCACAGGGATCGTAGCCTGAGGAATCGAAAAGCTGCCATCCGATGGTGCCCCACGGAGCTACTTGGGATACGCCCTCGGAGAAAGCAGCTTGGGCATCTGCCGCGCCACACGACGAAGTGGTGTCGGCTTCTGGGCTCGGCTGCTCGTCATCCATCATCACGTTCGGTGGCACCGGCCGAGTAGGTTCTTCTTCCGCCGCAGCAGAGTCAGTGGACGATTCTTCCGGCTTGGCATCGCTACTTTCTTCCGTAACGGACATTGACGCCGACTCAACCGAAAACTCCTGTGCGGTTGTATCCGACGTTTCGTCATCGCAGGAAGCCAAGGAGAAACTAATAAGGGCGGCGCTCGCTGCAATGCTTATACGGCTTATTCGGCCTAGGTGGGCAGATGATTTAGGCATAAGATATTGCTTTCAAATTGAGGCGGTAGATGAAAAGTCAAAGGGGTGCACGCTGCGTTGTAGCGGGTGTAGGGAGACAACGCAGCAGAAGGGGAGTGACAGGGAATCGAACGCGGAATCGGGGTTAGCAGGGGTCAGAGAAATCCGCGTCATTATTGAGGGATCGGGCATTGCCGCCGTATTTAGCCTTGAGCTCGCAAACCTTTTCCACGCTGTGGCCGGCTTCATAGATGATGGCATAGACAGAGCCGCTCTCAGTACGGCTGCGCAGGGAACTACATGCGCCGCCCCGGATTATCTTGGAACCTGGGTACTTTTTGTGCACTCGGTAGGGCTCGGAAATCGGATCAGTTGCCGGCGGGATGATGACCGATTCCGCGATGAGTACGTAGCTGCCATCGCATTCGCCGTACCAATAATCTTCTGGCGGAAACTCCTCCTCGGCGGTAATGGGCCTGTCGCGAACCTTTGGAGTTTGCGTTTGCTGTGCATCGCAGAGTTGGAGCTGGTTGGTCAGCTGCTTCGGGGCGCCAGCGGTGTCCAACTTGCCCTTGTCGTAGCACTGATTGACGGAGTCTCCAGTCGTATTGTCAGACCGATACAACTTCCACTCATTATCGGTCCAGTAGAACAGTCCATAATTTGAGGATTGCTTTTGGGCCATGTAAAGCCAGGTGCCATCGCAAAACAGCTGAAGCGTGCCAATTGGAACGTCCATTAGGTCATCGGCTAGCGTTCCACACTTCTCCTCTGCGGAAGGTCCAGTGCTAGCGCTCTTAGCTTGTGTAGACGCAGCTTTCTTTTCAAGAGTGGATTCTTCTTCAGAAGCCGCTCCTTCGGTAGTTTCCTCGCTGCTGTTTTCTTGAGAATGAAAATTCGGTTCAGCGCTGCTCGAACCATCAGAATCCTTGTTTCCCGTTAGCGCCCAGGCGCCACCGCCAATAAGCGCAATGATGGCGAGAGCGGCAACGACAATAATGGCGGTGCGCGTGCCTTTGCTTGAAGATTCAGTGCTTGTTCCTGTGCCGGGGTCCTGCATAGAGGAGGCAGGCCCGTTCGAATCTGAAAGTGGGGTTGAGTCTGGTGGACCCCAAGAATTCTTGTCGTTCAAAGGTAAGGCTCCTTTGTGCGCTGTCCAGAAAGAGAAATGCGAAAGAAAGAGAATGATTAAGAATCATTCCGCGTCATACTATAGGCATAAGAGTTGCAAAGATTCTCTCGAATGGGACTATGAAAGGGGTATTTGCAACGTGCCACTTTTCTATTATGTAACTCGTAGGGATTAAGTACGTCATAATCTGTCTGACTGAAAAACCAACAGCGACCAAGCTGAGAAGTCCCAAAACCTCCTAGAAGGGCTTCATCTGATGCCTGCTTTCCGAGACAAGACCCAAATGAAGGAAACCGGGGAGGCCAATGTCCGGCTTAAGTCCAAGCATGACCAAAAATTATTTCCCCAATGAGGGGGAGAAAGGAGCCCTCGTGGGGCTGGACCGCAATCTCAACGCCGCGGAATTGCACGCAACTCGCAACCGGGTGAGTGTGTCCCCGGATCTCATCCGTCGCTTGGGTAGTGCCCTAGGCTATGACGCTATCGAGGCCTTCGGCTCCGAAGCACAGTCGGAATTGAACCAGGTCTTTGATTTGGGAGACATCATCGATCTGATGCTGCTTAGCCAGCTGTCGGACATGGAAGTCGCGCCGGGAATGGAGCAGCAGGTGGAGGGGGACGTCGCCAAGCAGCTGCTGCGGCGCATCAGTGCTGGTGATTACTTGACGCGCCGACAGGTGCATGACCGCCTGCCACGGGCGACGGTGATGCTCTACCGCATGGGGCATCCGCGGCTGTGGGCTTTTGCTGCGCGCCAGCGCCTGCCCCAGGACGCACACAAGGCAATTCCGGGGTCCTTTCACCGCGATATCACCGGGCCGTATACGACGCCGGAAGAGGCATGGCTGGGCATGTACGTGGCAGATGCTACGCGCCTGGGTGAGCTAAATACGCAGGTAGAAGATGCGGGGCTAGACGAGGACAGACAACAGCGCCTGCGGCTGGGTATGAGCCTGGCTGATACCTACCGCCAAGTCTGGAGCTCCGCGCGCGGTCATTGGCGCGTTAGCCCTCAGACGCGTTATATCGTGCCTTCGCGTTTTGGTTATTGCCCCTTTGTTTTCCGTGTGGCCGAGGGCGGGTGGCGCCGCGATTCCTTCGATGGGAGCCACGATCGCTTTATGGCCACTGAAGGCTATTGGATTGACGTGGAGCGCGAGCGGCTCATTCACCTTGGCGCGCCTGATCCGCACGACGCCTGGCTACCCACGGCACAGGTGGCCGCCGAAGCCCCCCACGGAGGCCGACCTGGCGGTCGCGCGCGTGCTCAGCGGGAAAATTATCGCACTCGGTGCTGGCCAGAAGAATATTACGATTCGCCTGCGCCAGAAGAACCGCACGTTGAACTTCGATTAGGGAGGGCAGGTATTCTCACAGGCATGGAGAATCTCAACGGACGTACCCTTTTCGTCGCCGCTGTCGATGCGGAGGCCGCGCACATTCCGGAGGGCGAGCCCCTGCTCATTACTGGAATCGGCACGGTTCCAGCGGCCATTGCCTTAACGGAGGCTCTTGCCGACGCCCGCGCTAATGGCGCCCTTCCCGAGCGCGTGGTCAATATCGGCACGGCCGGCGCGCTTGTCGACGGCATGGCTGGCGTCTTCGAAGTAGGCAAGGTCACCAAACACGACTTCAAGCTCGAGGTGCTTACCGATATCAACCGCTACCTGCTGCCAGAGGTCATCGAGCTGGAAACCTCCGGCCGCTTGCCGGTTCGTGGGCTGGCCACGGGCGATATGTTTGTCTCCGATACTGCCCTGCGCACTGAGCTGGCCCAAAAATCCCAGCTCTGCGACATGGAAGGCTATTCCATTGCCGCAGTATGCCAGCGCTTCGACGTGCCCTGCACCCTGCTCAAGCAGGTCTCCGATTCCGCGAATGAGGAGTCCAAGGGCACGTGGGCCAACGTCCTCGACCGAGGCGCGCGCCAGCTCGCCTCGGCCGCTACGGATCTAGGCTTTCTGCGCTAAATACTAAAGCGCGCCGGCGGAGGGCCGGCGCGCTGCTTGTGGTCGCTGAGTCTTAGCTCAGCGGGCTCATGGACTGGTAGAGCTGCTCTACCATATCGCGTGGAGTCTCGTCATGTTCGTAGGTGACGTCGCTGAAGTCTTCAGGATCATCCTTGGAGCCGGTGATGATGTCTATATCTGAAGGCTCGACTTCCCCGGAGCGCAGCGCAGCCATTTCGGCGTGGTAGCGCACGACAACGGCAATGGTTGCGGCCACGGGGACGGCGAGGAACGCGCCAACAATGCCGGCCAGGGTGGAGCCAACGGTCACAGAGAGTAGGACGACCGTGGCGTGCAGGCCCATGGCCTTGGACTGCAGCAATGGTTGGAGGACGTTGCCTTCTACTTGCTGAACGATGATGATAACTGCCAAAGCAAGAAGCGCGTTGGTTAGTCCATTGGATACCAGAGCGATAATAACTGCCAAAGCACCGGCGGTTACGGCACCGATGATGGGGATGAAGCTGGCGAAGAAGGTCACCACGGCGATGACGAGTGCTAACGGAACTTGCAGAGCCCACAGGCCAAGGCCGATAAGTATAGCGTCCACCATGGCCACAGCTGCCTGCGCTTGGATGAAGCCGGACAAGGTCTTCCAGATGCGCGCGCCCAGCTCGGTAACGTGCCAGCCGGTGGAATTGCCGGTGTACTTGCGCAGCCAGGGCAGGAATTTGTCGCCGTCTTTGATGATGAAGAAGGTGACAAAGAGCATGATCAGCGCGGCCACGACGATGGAGCTGGCCATGGAGAAGCCGGAGATAACGCCGGTGGCGATAGTGGAGGCTTGGCCCTTGGCAAACTTGACCACGTCTTGGAGCACGGATTGCAGCTGGTCACTTTGGATATCGATGGGGGATTTTTCCACCATCTCTGTCAGCTGGTTAATGCCATCTTCGGCTTGGTCAATGAGCGTCTGGCTCTGGCTGGTGACAACCGGGGCCATGGCGGCAAAGACGCCGCAGAAGATGATGATGAGGCCGAGCAAGGTGCTCACGGCCGCGAGTGAGCGCGGGAATCCCTTGCCGCGCAGCCAGGCGCTGACTGGGTAAAGCACCGTGGAGACAAGGATGGCGAGCAGGACAGGGAGCAGGCCTACCCAGATGAACTTGAGCAAATAGCCCGCCAGGGCCAGGCCGGCGACGATGAGGATAAAGACCACCGAGACCTTGGTCATGGTGCGGAAGTCCTTGGCCAGGATGGCAGACTTATCATCGCACTCGGCGGGGTGCTCGCTGGCGGCTTCTGCACCGAGATGCGCATCATCATAAGCGACGAGGGTATGCGAATCTTCCTCGCCTGGCTTCTGAATCTGCGTTGCGGTGCCTTTTTCCTGCGCAGACGGGCGCTGGGCCTCGTCGCGGGAAGATGAATTATGTGACGTAGACATTGCTTACCACTATGCCACATAAAACGCGCAGCGCATATATGAAAAAGGAGGTAGCGGCCCACGGGCGGGACGCTACCTCCTGGGAGTGCCTTTAATGCGGCGGGAGATTACTCCTCGCGCAGGTTGCCTACGTTGCGGATGATGCCGAAGCGGTGCATGGTTACAGAGACTGCCTGCTCAAGGAGGTAAGGGATGAGCTCACGGCGGCCGTCGGCAAGCACCGGCTGGTCCAGCACCACGGAGTTGGAACGCACCGCGGCCTCGTAGATGGAATCCGGCACGGTGCCCAAGGCGCGCACGCGGGAGGAGGGGTCGTTGGCCACGTCGGTGGCAAAAGCCTCGTCGGTAATGGCCTTGACATCGAAACCGAGGTCCTGCAGCTGGGTAGCAACCTCCGGGGTGGCGGAGATTTCCGTTGCGGTACCGGTGATGGCGGCGGCCAGCACCTGGCGAGCAACCTCGCGCAGCGCATAGCCCTCGCCCACACGCACGCGCAGTTTGGTCAGCAGCGGACGGTAGCGGAAGATATTGGCCTCAGAGACCAACCCGGTGCGGTCGTGATTGCGGCCGAACTCTTCCTGCCAAGCCAACTGGTCCAGCTCAGCGGCGCGCCACAGCCAGGTGATGTCGTCCTCGGTGAGCTTGCCGGAGAGGTTATCACGCAGGCGGTGAAGAACAGCAAGGCTGGCTGGGGCGATATCTACGTTGCGCGGCTTGAGCTCGCCATCAGCCCACTCACCCATTTGCGCCACGTAGTTCGGGCCGCCGGCCTTAGCACCCGGGCCCATGACGGACTTCTTCCAACCGCCGAAGGACTGGCGCTGCACAATCGCACCGGTAATGCCGCGGTTGACGTAGGCGTTGCCCACCTCAACGTTGTCGATCCAGTACTCAATCTCGGCGTCGTCAAGCGAGTGGATGCCACCGGTCAAGCCGTAGCCGGTGTCGTTTTGCCAGGCAATAGCCTCTTCCAAAGTATCGGCATACATGATGCCGAGGATGGGGCCGAAGCACTCATTCTTGTGGTACCAGGAGCCCGGCTGCACATTATCGCGAATGCCCGGGGACCACAGGGTGCCTTCCTGGTTGAGCTTTTCCGGCTTGAGCAGCCACTTCTCACCCGGCTCGAGCTGGGTTAGGCCGCGTAGGAGCTTCTCGCTCGGCTCCTCGGCCAAGCCGTTCATGGTGGTGGTGATATCAAAGCCCGGGCCCGGCTTAAGGGTCTTGACAGCATCCAAAAGCTGGGTGCGCAGACGCTCGGACTTGCCTGCCGCGCCGACGAAGATAACCAGGGAGGCCGCCGAGCACTTCTGTCCGGAGTGGCCGAAGGCAGAGTTATAGAGGTCATCGATGGCTAAGTCGGGGTCTGCCGCTGGGGTGATGATGAGCGCGTTCTTGCCGGAAGTCTCTGCCATGATGTTCATCTTGGGCTTCCAGGAACGGAAGAGCGCACCGGTATCGGACGCACCGGTGAGGATGACATTGTCTACATCATCGTGGGAAAGCAGCGCCTTGCCGGCCTCGGCTTCATCAGTAAGCACCAGCTGCACCAGATCCGGATCCAGGCCCTGCGCCTCGAGGGCGGTGCGGAAGGCTTCCACCACGAGCTTGCCACAGTGAACCACCTGCGGGGCTGGCTTGACGATGACCGCCGAGCCGGCCGCCAAGGATGCCGCAATGCCGCCGGTGGGAATGGCGATGGGGAAGTTCCATGGCGGAGTTACCACGGTGACGGTGTGCGGGGTGAACTGGGAGTAAGACTCCTCCAGCAGGCGCGCGGACTGGCCGTAGTAGGTGCAGAAATCAATCGCCTCAGAGACCTCAGGGTCGGTCTGAGTAACGGTCTTATTGGCCTCATATGCGGCCACGGAGATGAACTTGCCGCGCTGGGAAGCAATCTCGTCCGCGACTGCCTCGAGGGCCGCGGCGCGCTCGGCGGCAGGACGCTTACCCCACTCGGTGCCGAGCTCCTTGGCGCGGGCGATGTGGCTTTCTACCGCGGCTGGGTCGGTGACCTCTGTGATGCCGTGTTCGCCCGGGTTGCGCTTGAGCGCTTCCTGCGCCCACTGGCGGTTCGGGGCGAGAGCCGGGTCAGTATCAGCCTCGTTGGTAAAGCGGCCGGTGCGCGGTGCCTGGCGGCCATCCTCCTCGAGGCGGTTCTGGGTGCGGCGGGCGCCAGCGAAGGTGTCCCAGCGCTTGGCGACGGCCCGACGGAACGTCTCTTCCTGGTCCGCAAGCGGCTCCTCGCCTGGGGCAAAGAGTGCGTAGAGGAAGTTCTGCGGTGCGGAGTTCTCTTCCAAGCGGCGTACCAGGTAGGACACGGCGACATCGAAGTCTTCTGCGTGGACAACCGGGGTATAGAGGATCTGGCGGCCGTCAAAGACCTTGCGCACCGCTGCCTGCTGCGCTGGGGACATGCCCTGCAGCATCTCCGAATCCATCATGTGCAGCACGCCGCGCTTCTTGCCCAGCTCATAGGCCATTGCTGCGGTGTAGAGGTTGTGGGTTGCTACACCGATGCGGACGCTATCGGCGTACTCTTCGCGCAGGATGAAATCCAATAGGCGGTAGTAGTTGGCGTCTACGTCGAGCTTGTTGGTGTAGGTAGCCAGTGGCCAATCGTGGACCTCGCCCTGCACGGTTTCCATGGATAGGTTCGCGCCCTTTACAATGCGCACCTTGACCTTGCCGCCGCCCTTAGCCACGCGCTCCTTGGCAAAGTCAGCGACATCCTTGAGCGCATCGAAGGTATCTGGCAGGTAAGCCTGCAGCACGATGCCGGCATCTAGGGTGAGGAACTCCGGCTCGCTGAGCAGCTCCTTGAACAGGCGGATGGTCAGGTGGAGATCGTGGTACTCCTCCATGTCCATGTTGATAAAGACCTTGTCGGTACGGTCCGCCGCAGCCTGGTACAGCGGACGCAGGCGCTCCTTGAGGCGCTCTACCGAGCCATCGATATCCCAGTGATTGAGCTGGGCCACCATGGAGGAAGCCTTGACCGAAACGTAGGTTACGCGTGGGTTCTGGATGAGCTTGAGGGTGCGCTGCGCGCGGGACTTAGCCTCTTCCTCACCGAGCACGGCCTCACCCAGCAGGTTGAGGTTGAGCTGTTCGCCGGATTCGGCGGCCTTGTCCAGAATCTTGTTGAGTGCATCAGACTCGGCGTCCAGAACGAGGTGGCCAACCATCTTGCGCATGTATAGGCGGGCCACCGGCATGACCAGGTTGGGCAGGATTGGGCCGAAGAAGCCACCGGCGCCAACGAGCGCACCATTGATGCTGCCTAGGAACGACGGGTCATAGTGGGAGGAAATATCCTTCAGCGCGTGTGCGGCAACCTTGTCATCTTCTGGGCGCATGACGCGGTCGACGAAGTCCATGGTGAACTTCACGCCGTCGTCATCGCGCAGCAGGTCCGCGAGCTGTTCGGTGGCCTTATCTTCTTCGTCCGCAGTGGACTTCAACCAGTCGTGGGCGCGGCTAATCGCTGCGGGCAGGACTGCTTCCACATCATCAGAGATGGGCAAGCGGGTATTTGCAGGAGAAGTCATATGGGTTCTACCTCTATTTCAAACGGGTCACATCCTAGACACCACCCTTCACGCGGGAGTGAAGGTAGATGTATCTGCGCCGGTCTGGGACTGCCGGGCGATACGGCGTCTGGATGGTGAGCTGTGAGCTATGTGGTGCTGCAGAGTGCAAGCGGGGTGAGGAGCGAACACGCGGGTGCGCGCGACGCAATGTGAGGGTCGCAGAGATTCGGTATGAAATGCGATGTTCAGCGGGCCTTTATGCGGGACGAATGCGGACGGGGGGCCTATCGCTGCTGCGACGAACGCGCGCCAGGTTGGTGTTCAACACTCACCTGCTTTCTATGACGTGACTATAGGGGCAGAGGAAGAAACGTGAGCGGTATAGCGCTCTGACGTGCGACAACCCTGCAGGTTCAGGTTCCTATTGTTGCCTAGGAAATACTATGAAGTTTGGTGTTGCCGTAATTATAGGGAAGCGACAAACGTGATGCTAGTCTCCTTTGCAAATCGCTATGCGGGGGTAGAAAAACAAAAAATAAACCCCAGCATGTGGGGTTTAGAGGGGGTATTGACTCATCCGGGGGTATTCCACCCCCGGATTGTCCAACAATCGGGGTTTAAGAACCGTAGCCGGCCTTGAGCGCCTTCACCGCCAGTTCGAGGCGGGACTTGGCATGGAATTCACTGAGCAGGGTAGATACATATTTCTTCACCGTGCCCGGTGCGTAGTGCGTGCTTTTGGCAATTTCTTCATTGGACTTGCCTTGGCAGACCAGGTCCAGAACCTGCTCTAAAGCAGGCGAAATGTGATGGTTGTCCTTAATTCTTGCGGTTGCGGCGGCCACATCGGCATCGCTTCCCTCAGTGTTCCAATCGGGAAGTTGCTCAAATAAGCGGGTGAGGGATTGCGGGGTGACAACCGTGCCGCCGCGTACAGCCTCACGCACGGTATCCAAGATATAGACCGGCTTGGAGCTTTTCAGAATATAGGCTGCAGCCTTATTGGACATGACCTCTTTGAGGGTCTCGTCATTGTCCATCGCGGTCATCGCGACAAAGACCGGCGGGTCTTCCATCTTGTTGACCTCGCGCAAGAGGGTAGTGCCATCCATCTCGGGCATATGGATGTCCGCGACAATGACGTCAAAGTCTTGCTCCTGCAATATATCGAGGGCGACCTTGCCATTTTCTGCGGTGGCGCGCACCTCCATGTCCTCGGCCGAGGCGAAGTAACGCCCCAATGCTTCGAGGACAAGTGGGTCGTCATCGACGACCAAAAGGGAAGTTTTTACTTCGGGCACCACGGCGACGGGCAACCAAAGACCATATCGACCGGCGATTGATATTCAGTGGTGGGTGAAAGATCGCCCGGCGTTAGTCCTCCCAAAAGAGAAGAGGACAGCAAAAATGGAGCGAGAAAACTAGCAAGTGCGGCCTGCATATGCGGAATCCTTTAATAAAGTCTGCTTTAGTCAGAAACAAGCGATAGCTTAGTGTACGCCATCTAGGTTTGCTAGGCGACGTGTCGAAGCTAACCAGCCTTTTGGGTAGAGGGTGGAAGGAAAAGCGAAAGCTCCCATTGATTGTGCTCAAGCTTAGCATCGACACGAGCGTCAATTGTCGCCGCAATACGCGACATTGATGCCATGCCGATACCCGAAGACATGTCAGCGTTGGTGCTTGTGGGCTTAGATACTGGGTTAGTGATTGTTATGACGGTCCAACCGAGGTGAGGTCGCACCGAGATTACGATTTCAGCGCCTGCGGGTGAGTACTTCACGGCATTCAAGCAGGCTTCCGTGGTGATGGCAGCGATGGAGTCCAGTGTTTTCGGAGGAAAATGCGGGGCAAAATCCTCGGCGCTTACCTCCACAAGTGGCTTTCGATTGAGCCTTGAAAGGCGGGTTTCTTCTTGGGAAAGAAGCTGGGCAAAGCTATCAGGTTTGGTGCTGGAACCGAAGCTTATTCCGTCGGAAACGCCTTCGATATTGTTTCGGAGAACCTTAGTTAGTGCGCGCACTTCGGACATTGATGAGCGCATGGAATCGCTAAGCTCATCTAAGCGTTTAGCGAGTTTCGGGTCTTTGGAATATTCGAGGCTTAGGGCTTCTAGCTGCATCGTGTTAACAGTAAGGCTCGAGACCACGGAGTTATGGAGAGTTTCGGCGAGATCTGATTGTCGCCGTTGTACGTCGGCGTTCCACTCGACCATGGCTGTTTTGTATCGCTGCGCAGAGTGCGCGAAAGTCGCGCCAATTACTGCACCGACTCCAATAAACATTGCCCAAGCAAAAGCGGCAGCAGGATTAACGCTGATCTTTGCGGTGCCGGGATCGATAAGGCCGACCGCCCAAAAGACAGCACCGACTGCAAAAGTTTGCCAATTTTTGCCGTGATAAGCGATGACGGCAATGAAAATTGGGGTTAAAAAAATATAGCACAGGTAAGGAGTGCCCACAGCGAATGTCGAGCTCATCCATACGGCAACAAAGACTACTGACATCGTGATTGGGCGGCGGAAAGCTAAGGTGGTAACGACAGTTAGAACCAAGCCAAAGATGGCAGCAGATAACTGGTGCTCGGTGGGAGTAAAGAAAGCGCCGAGTAACGTCAACGTCACACAAATCACTGCAGTTAACGCGGCGGTTCGCTGCAGAGTCATGGCCGCGCGGATGCGCTGGTAGATGGGTGGCTGTGAAGATTTCGGCACGATGCGGTCCACGCTTCCTGGTTGCTAAGGCTCAACGGGGTTTATCTCCCTAGTCTATGTACAGCGGTGCGGGTGCAGCGAACGTAGAGCAGCGATTGAAAACAGCGAAACCCCCGCACCTTCGTGCGCGGTTCCTTGTGGTGGGTTCCGTGCGGAGGTAGAAGGTGAGGGGGTTTAGCTGGTCTTCATGAAGGAGTGCAGAGTGCTAATTACTTAGCTTCTGCAGCAGCCTCTGCGTCATCCTTGGAGGACAGGCCCTCGAATACGGAGGACAGGCCCTCGGAGTCGGTGTTGGACTCGGAGGAAGCCTCGACGAGGCCCTTGATGCCCTTGACGAGTGCCTCGAAGTCGATGGCGGAGCTGAGGTCTACTAGGGAATCGAACATATACATTCCTTTCGGATAGGCGGAGTAAAACTACAATCTCTCTCTGGGGTAGCAGCTCTTAACTGCTGTGATTCCTAGTATGCGGCAGTGGGGGCGCGCCGCCAATCCTCTTTTGGATCCTTTCTGAGGTAACTTTTGGATCCTCTTAGAGATGTTTAAGGATCCCGTTTGGGTCTGAGGCTGTGTGGGGGAGGGGGTTAATGGGCAGGGGCGGGAAAGTGGGCGTCGGAAAGAGCGGCGGTGAGCTGGTAAAAGTGGGACATTTGAGAAAAAGTTGAGTCTTGGGGAATAACTTTTGTAGGCTGCTCGTTGTAGAGATTGAGTGACATAGGCTCAAGGTTGTGTGACTGGGTGTGAAAGTTCTGTTACAGTAGCGCTCGGACACAACGAGAAGTTGAGTCACTGACAATCAACTTTATTAATTACCCCAAGATAAAAGGAGAAGAAATCATGGGACGCGCAGTAGGTATTGACCTTGGTACGACGAACTCCGTCGTTTCCGTACTGGAAGGTGGCGAGTCCACCGTTATCGCTAACTCCGAGGGCTCTCGCACCACGCCTTCCGTCGTTGCCTTTGCAAAGAACGGCGAAATTCTGGTTGGCCAGTCCGCTAAGAACCAGGCGGTAACCAACGTTGACCGCACCATTCGCTCCGTCAAGCGCCACATCGGCACTGACTGGAAGATCAACATTGATGACAAGGACTACACCTCCCAGGAGATTTCTGCTCGCACGCTGATGAAGCTGAAGCGCGATGCAGAGGCTTACCTTGGCGAGGATGTTACTGACGCCGTTATCACCGTTCCTGCATACTTCGAGGACGCACAGCGCCAGGCCACCAAGGAAGCTGGCCAGATTGCAGGCCTGAACGTGCTCCGTATTGTCAACGAGCCAACCGCAGCCGCTTTGGCTTATGGCCTGGAAAAGGGCGAGCAGGAGCAGACCATCCTGGTATTTGACCTGGGTGGCGGCACCTTCGACGTCTCCTTGCTGGAAATCGGCGATGGCGTGGTTGAGGTTATGGCAACCGCCGGCGATAACGAGCTGGGTGGCGATGACTGGGATCAGCGCATCGTTGACTGGCTGGTAGACCGCTTCAAGACCTCCCAGGGCGTTGACCTGACCAAGGATAAGCGCGCCGTGCAGCGTCTGCGCGAGGCTGCAGAGAAGGCAAAGATTGAGCTGTCCTCCTCCCAGCAGGCCAATATCAACCTGCCGTACATCACGGTTGACTCCGATAAGAACCCACTGTTCTTGGACGAGACCCTGACCCGCACCGAGTTCCAGAAGATCACCCAGGATCTGCTGGATCGCACCAAGGCTCCGTTCAACCAGGTCATCAAGGATGCTGACCTTTCCGTCGGCGATATTGACCACGTTGTTCTCGTTGGTGGCTCCACCCGTATGCCGGCCGTATCGGACCTGGTCAAGGAACTCACCGGTAAGGATGCCAACAAGGGCGTTAACCCGGACGAGGTTGTTGCCGTAGGCGCTGCCCTGCAGGCAGGCGTTCTGCGCGGCGAGGTCAAGGACGTGCTGCTTCTTGACGTCACCCCGTTGTCCCTCGGCATTGAGACCAAGGGTGGCGTGATGACCAAGCTCATCGAGCGCAACACCACCATTCCGACCAAGAAGTCCGAGACCTTTACCACCGCAGAAGACAACCAGCCTTCCGTGCAGATTCAGGTCTTCCAGGGTGAGCGCGAGATGGCTACTGCCAATAAGCTCCTCGGCTCCTTCGAGCTCGGCGGCATTGCTCCGGCACCGCGCGGTGTTCCGCAGATTGAGGTCACCTTCGATATCGATGCCAACGGCATCGTCCACGTGACTGCAAAGGACAAGGGCACCGGCAAGGAAAACACCATCAAGATTCAGGATGGTTCCGGCCTGTCCCAGGAAGAAATTGACCGCATGGTCAAGGACGCCGAGCAGCATGCCGAAGAGGACAAGAAGCGCCGCGAGGAGCAGGAGCTGCGCAATAACGCAGAGTCCACCTCCTACCAGACCCGCAAGTTCTTGGACGACAACGCTGACAAGGTATCCGAGGACGTTAAGACCAAGGTCACCGAGGCTGCTGACGCCGTCGATGAGGCCCTGAAGGGCGATGACCTCGAGGCCATCAAGTCCGCAGTGGAGAAGCTGTCCACCGAATCCCAGGAGATGGGCAAGCAGATCTACGAGGCACAGGCTGCTGAAGCTGGTGCTGAGGGCGCAGCTGATGCTGGCGCTGCTCAGGGTGACCCGAACGTCGTCGACGCTGAGGTAGTTGACGAGGATGAGAATAAGGATGGCAATAAGTAATGACTCAGGACAGCGGAATGCCGCATAACCCAGGCGACCCGGAAAACACGGATCCGGAGGCTACCTCGGCTGACCGCGCTGAGGCTGCTGCCGAGCAGGCTGAGGAGGCCCAGGCCGCGCAGGAAGCGCAAGCTGATGCCACCGAAGAAGCCGAGCTGGATCCCACCCTCGATGCTGACCTTGAAGAAGCGCTGGCAGACGTCAACGCCGATGAGGTAGAGGCCGAGGCCGCGGGTGAAGAGCCCGCTGGCAACGGCGTCAGCGATGTGGAAGCACAGTTGGCAGAACGCACGGAAGACCTGCAGCGTCTGAATGCGGAATACACCAACTACCGCCGCCGCACCGAGCGTGACCGCCAAGCCGTAATCGAGACCGCCAAGGCCAAAGTCATCGCAGATTTCCTGCCTGTCCTTGATGACCTGGAACTGGCCGATGAACACGGTGACTTGGAAGGCCCGCTCAAGGCTTTTGCGGATAAGCTCCACAGCACGCTTGAAAAGCACGAGCTTGCCGCCTTTGGCGAAGAAGGCGACGCCTTCGACCCGGAGGTTCACGAGGCCGTGCAGGACTTGTCTTCAGGCGATGAGCAGGTGCTGGGCACCGTGCTGCGCAAGGGCTACCGTGTGGGCGACAGGCTCGTGCGCAATGCCCTGGTCATCATCGCGGACCCCAGCGATGAGTCCAGCGGCTCGGAAGATTCCGAGTAAATAACATAAAGGGCGCCCTGGGAACTGACGATTGACCTTCCCGCGGCGCCCTTTTACTTAACTTTATCGATTCTCTTTGAAAGGAGGAGATGCCCAGTGAGCGCTAAACCCGAATGGGCAGACAAAGATTATTATGCGGATCTGGGGGTCTCCTCGTCCGCAGAACAGAATGAAATTAAGCGTGCCTACCGCAAGCTAGCACGCGAAAACCACCCCGATACCCACCCCGACGACCCCGCAGCAGCGGAAAGGTTCAAAAAGGTGGCGGAAGCCTACGACGTGCTTTCCGACGCCTCTGAGCGCAAGGAATACGACCAGTTCAAGGCCATGCTCCGTAACGGTGGGGGCTTTGGACGGATGGGAGGCGCCGGATTTCCCGGCGGGTTTCGATCCACGCGCATGGATGGACAAGGTGCGCAAGAATTCGACCTCTCGGACCTCTTCGGAGGATCCGCTGGAGGAGCGGCTCAAGGCGGCGGTGTTGGGGATATCTTCGGTAGCGTTTTCAACCGCGGCGGTGGTGCTGGCCACTCAGCTAAACCGTCGCGGGGGGCCGACGTCGAAACGGAAATAACCCTCGACTTCCGCGAGGCCGCCAAGGGAACCACCATCCCTCTGGCATTGAGCGGCAATGCGCCGTGTACCACGTGCCATGGCTCTGGTTCCGCCTCTGGCAAGACCTCTACCTGTGGTACCTGCAGTGGCACCGGTTTTACCTCTGAAAACCGCGGCGCCTTCGGCTTTTCCGCCCCCTGCAAGGATTGCGATGGCACCGGCCGCCGCATCACGGACCCGTGCAAGGACTGCCACGGTACCGGCACGGTTCATCGCACCCGCAATATCACCGTGCGCATCCCTGCCGGCGTCATTGACGGCCAAAAGGTTCGCCTTGCTGGTCAGGGCGAAGCCGGACCGAACGGCACTCCAGCCGGTGACCTCTTCGTGGCGGTAACCGTCAAACCGGACAAGGTTTTCACTCGAGAAGGCGATGACCTGCACGTTACCGTCCCGGTCTCCTTCACGGAGCTGGCCTTGGGCGATACCATCGCGGTTCCTACCTTGGATAACCCGGTACGCGTGAAGATCCCCGCCGGCACGCCGGACGGGCGAACGCTGAGGGTGCGTGGAAGGGGCATCGCCAAGCGCGGGGGCAACTCCGGTGATCTTTTGGTTACCGTTCAGGTCACCGTGCCCACCAAGCTCGATGCCGCCGCCTCCAGTGCCCTGCGTACCTATGCTCAAGCGGAAAAGGACTCCGGTTTCAACCCGCGTGCGGGTTGGGCCGGCGCCGAGAACGCTTAGGGTAGGAGGTGTGTTAAGGAATGAGCACTGGAAAGGCAGAAGATTTCGGCACCGCGGTATATGTGATTTCCGTGGCCGCGGAACTATCCGGAATGCACGCCCAGACGCTGCGAACCTATGACCGCATGGGCTTGGTTTCCCCGGCTCGTACCCGTGGCGGTGGCCGCCGCTATTCCGACCGCGACATCGAGCTGCTGCGCAAGATTCAAGCGCTGTCCCAAGATGATGGCGTCAATCTTGCCGGAATCAAGTCCATCATCGAGCTGACCGAGGAACGCGATCGCCTTGAAGCCGAGCGCGACGCCCTAGCTGAAGAGGTGCGGACCCTGCGCGAACAGGCCGCCGGGCGCCGCCCGCAGCGCAGCGGCGAACTTGTCCATGTCCCTCGGTCTACCTCCGTGGTGATGTGGAGTCCGCATACCGCGCGCGAGCGTAAACGCGCCCGCGGCCGTGGTAACGGTCAGGACTAATTCTTACTCTGCAGACGAGTACATCCCGCCCCGCAGCCAGCGTCGCCGCTGGCTGCGGGGTTTTCTTCTGCCTGCACAGTGACGGTGTGATGTTAAGGCTTGCAAAGGGGATAGCTGCAATCAGTGCGCGTTGCAAAGTTTGGGGTTAGTATATTCAACACAAAGGTGACCTATGGCACATAAACAATAACGAGTGTCATGTACCACCGATGATCCTCGTATTCTCCAGGAAAGGACACGCACCATGACCCTGTACGCAGCTCCGGGAACCGAAGGCTCCATCGTCGATTACCGGGAACGCTATGACAACTACATTGGCGGCCAGTGGGTAGCACCCGTCGACGGCGAATATATGGACAACATCAGTCCGGTCAACGGCGAGGTATTCTGCCAGGTAGCTCGCGGCAAAGAAGCCGATATCAACCTGGCTATCGACGCCGCGGAAAAAGCCTTCGAGACCTTCGGCAAAACCACTCCAGCCGAGCGCGCATTGCTCCTGCACCGCATAGCGGACCGCATCGAGGAAAATCTGGAAAAGATCGCGGTCGCTGAAACCTGGGAGAACGGTAAGGCTGTGCGCGAAACCCTTGCCGCCGATATTCCGCTCGCCGTAGATCACTTCCGCTACTTCGCCGGCGCCATCCGCGCCCAAGAAGGCCGCCTATCCCAGCTCAACCAGGACACCGTGGCCTACCACTACCATGAGCCGCTCGGAGTAGTGGGCCAGATTATCCCGTGGAACTTCCCGCTGCTCATGGCCGCTTGGAAGATCGCGCCCGCACTGGCTGCAGGTAACTGCATTGTTATGAAGCCAGCGGAGCAAACCCCTGCCTCAATCCTGCTTCTCATGGATATTATCGGTGACCTCCTCCCTGCTGGCGTGCTCAATATCGTCAACGGACTAGGTGAGGAGGCAGGCGCGGCACTCTCCGGCTCGGACCGCATTGCCAAGATTGCCTTCACCGGCTCTACTCCAGTGGGCAAGATCATCAACAAAGCCGCCGCAGACAAGGTCATCCCCGTCACCCTGGAACTGGGTGGTAAATCCCCATCTATCTTCTTTAAAGACATCATGGATGAAGATGATTCCTACCTGGAAAAGTGCGTTGAAGGCTTCGTTATGTTCGCCCTCAACCAAGGTGAGGTCTGCACCTGTCCATCCCGCGCCCTGGTGCACGAGGACATTGCGGATAAATTCTTGGAGCTGGCCATTGAGCGCGTGAAGAAGATCAAGATCGGTCACCCACTTGATACGGAAACCATGATGGGCGCGCAGGCTTCCGAGGAGCAGATGGACAAGATTAAGCAATACCTGGAGATCGGCCCGCAGGAAGGCGCGGAGACCCTCATCGGTGGCCACGTGAACAAGGTAGAAGGCTTGGAAAAGGGCTACTACATTGAGCCCACCGTGTTTAAGGGCAATAATGACATGCGCATCTTCCAGGAGGAGATCTTCGGCCCAGTACTCTCTGTAGCCACGTTCAAAGATTATGACGAGGCGATTGCCATCGCTAACGCTACTAACTTTGGCCTCGGTGCAGGCGTATGGTCGCGTACTCAAAACATTTGCTACCGCGCCGGCCGCGATATTCAGGCCGGCCGCGTATGGGTAAACCACTACCATGACTACCCGGCGCACAGCGCCTTCGGCGGCTACAAGGAATCCGGCCTTGGCCGTGAGAACCACTTGATGATGCTGGGTCACTATCAGGAGACTAAGAATATGTTGGTCTCCTACTCGGAACAGCCGGCCGGCCTGTTCTAAAACACCTCCCGCGGGTAAATCTGTGCAGGCGGTTCCACAATGTCGTGCGGCCTAGCGGGCCCGTGCCACTTGGCCTAGGCCGCGCAGGAACCGTGGGTCCTCCCAATAGGTGCCGTGGTCACCAGGGAGGCCATCTGCGCCGGGAAGGGGAGTGGCACCAAAGGCATCCGTGGTGGGATCGGGGCCATGGATGCCGCCGTGCGGCCCCGTCGCAATGGCGATGGGGTCGTGCGCGTTGGTAGCTGCCCAGATGCGGCCATGGAGTTCTGAGGAGTGGCTAGTGCCGGTTCCGGGGCTGCCGACGAGCACTACGTCATCAGCAATCTTGTCCTCCTTAGCGGCGTGCCCGGTGACTACTGAACCATAGGAATATCCCACTACGGTGCGCTTGGCCTGCGGATAACGCGCACCAAGCGCGCGCTGAAACCGGACGAGCTCTTGGCCAGCGGTGCGCGCGGGGTCGGCATGAATTGCCCGAGGCAGGGAAGATGGCGCCTGGTAGCCTAACCACACCACGGTCGGCCCACCGCTGGCTTTAGCCAAGTTGCGGCCCCGGTCCACCGCGCGCTGCCAGGTTTCTGGATCGGAGGAGTGAACTCCTTCGACAAATGTGGTGAGCGATGCCGGCGTGGTCCGGAATTCGCCTGGATCCACCATGGCAACAAGCCGTCCGTCGCTTGCTTCTAATACCTTCATATCTGGGTTTTTCGTGGCCAGCTGAGCCACGTGCTCGTTGGCTTGGGCTAGGTTAATCTCGTGAATGGTGTCCACAGGTAGATCGGAAAATTCTTCAAACCGCACGGGAGGAGAAACACCAGCAGGCGTACACAGGGCATCAATTTCTTGGGAACAGAGCCAATCGAGGGAATCGCCCAATGCTCGTACCTGACTTAATAGGAGCCCAGCGGCGCTGGCCGCCGCGACATTATGCTCGTCTATCTCACCTAGGAATGCGATGATGCGATCTTCTAGTTCCTCACGGCGGGCCTGCAGGTTGGCGTGGCGGTCAAGGGTGGCGGCAACGTGCTCCATCTGGTGCAACGACGGTGCCAGCCAGTCGGTATAGCTTGCCAAGCTGGTGCGAGCGGCGTCGCCAGCAGGCCCTCCCAGCGATAGACTAATCCAATCATGGTGCGAATCTATAAAACGAACGTGCAGTTCAGAGCGTTCTGTGCGCAGTTGGCTGGCGCCATTTCTTAGAGCCGCTGAGAGGGTCATCGAGCGGCTCCTAGGGATTGGCCTAGCTGGGAATCCACCCCGGCGGCGGTGTTGAGGAAGTCCGCGACGGAGCGCAATTGCTCGGTCGTGGCATCCTCAGTTGCGGACACGGTGCTGGACCAAGCTGACCGGGCTCGCTCCAGCGCGTCCGCGGTCCGGCAGGCGGTATCGAGCGCGGCCGTCGGCGGTGGCAGCGGAGGCCGTGAGAGCAGGGAACGGACATAATCGGGTAAGTGCGTGGGAATTTCTACATAGTTCATGCCCTTTAGCCTGATGGACATCGCGGTTCAGCGCTATGGGCACAGAGGCAGCCTGTGGATAACTCGGTTCTGCTTCATTACTTTGGAAGGCATGAAGGTAGCAGCAGTGCAGTTAACATCCACCGGAAATATCACCGAAAACCAGGAGATAGCCCTAGCAAAGATCCGTGAAGCCGCTGGAAACGGGGCGCGACTTATCGTGCTGCCAGAGGCCACGTCACAGAATTTCCGCTCCGGGCGTCTTGATGAGCAGGCGCAATCACTCGAAGGCCCGTTTGCCACGGCGATCCAAGCTCTGGCAGAAGAACTCGAGGTTACCGTCGTAGCCGGCATGTTTTGCCCAGCCGATACCGTTGAGCGCGATGGCAAGACCATCAATCGGGTTAGCAATACAGCGCTTATTGCAGGGCCTGGCGTGTTAGGTGGGTACGACAAGATTCATACCTATGACGCCTTCGATTACCGCGAATCGGATACTGTCTTGGCCGGCGAATCGCTGGTTGCCTTTGATGTTGATGACCTTGTAGTGGGCGTGGCCACCTGCTATGACATTCGCTTCCCGGAGCAGTTCAAGGAGCTAGCTAGCCAGGGCGCGCAGCTTATCGTGGTGCCTACCAGCTGGGCAGACGGCCCCGGCAAGCTGGAGCAGTGGCGCCTGCTTACGGCCGCGCGTGCCTTGGATTCCACCAGCTACATTGTGGCGGCCGGCCAATCGCGCCCAGGCGGTGACGCAGAAGCGGGCAATCCCTCCGGCCCGACGGGCATTGGACATTCCACCATCGTTGATCCGAATGGGGTGCGCGTGGCCGAGGCTGGCTACGAAGATGACATCCTCTATGCCGAGATCGATCCGAATGAGGTAGCGAAAACCCGCCGCACCTTGCCGGTCGTGGCCCCTGCGGACTAGGCGAGTGCTGCGTAATCCTCCGGCTGCCAGCGCCCGTCGCGGCCCCAGCTAAGGACATCGATCTGCTGCTTGTTCAAGCCCTTCTTAACCAACTCTTGTTTACCTTCCGCAACCTCTTCGGCGGGGCCGACGAGCAGGAAGCGCGGGGGAGTGCCTGTGGATAACTCCACCTCGTTGACTACTACATCGGTCGGCTCTCCGGAGACCACATAATCGGCACCGGGGGCCAATTCGCGGGCGTTGAGCAACCACGGGTCCCTTTCTTCCCGCACGATGCGGCGCACTCGGACTCCTAGCGCTGCCAGATTTTGCTGGAAGTAGGTGTCATAGTGGGCAGCGGGGCTGCCCGCTACGGCAAAGATGCGCGGTACGTGATTGTGGTCGCCGTCGTCCAGCGCGGCGAGCGCCGCGCAGCGGGCCGTGGCCCATCCGGTGCCGTAGGCAATGATGATTAGCTCTTCTGCGCCCGCGTTGTGGAGGCTTATTCCACCAGCGGGCTGGCCAAGGGTCCACCAATCACCGGGCTGCGCGTGCGCGAGGGACCGAGAGGCCTCACCCGCGGTGGAGACGTGGAAGACTAACTGGCCGGTTCCGTCGCTAGGCTGTGCGGGAGTAAGCATGCGCCATTGACCGGGCAAGTACTGCGTGGTCACGGGAAAGTGCTGTCCCGGTTGATAGGGCACGGCTAAGCCGGCTTCCACGCGAATAATAGAAGTATCACGGGTGGGATGGTCTACAGCCACCACTTGCGCCGAGTGCGCCGGTGCTTCGCCGGCGGCATCAGATTCCCCGGCAGCCTCGGCCATCGTTGTGCATATGCGATGGATGACATCGCGGGCGAAATCGTACTGATACTGCGTCAGTGCCAGGACTCGCAGGCCCGCTATCAGGGCGTGTTCAAAACGAGAATAAATCTCGGCCGGAAACCCATGCCGGCGGTGATCGCGGGCGAGTTGGGTGAGCTTTGCAGAGACTTCGGAAAGCAGGGGCTGTCCCGGCTCCGTATGTTCAATCACCCACGCCAGCGCGGGGACCAGAGAGGTATGGGTATCGTGCATAGACAGGGCGAATATTTGCCGGGATTCGGGCACCGCGTTAAAGAAATGCTCGTGCACCGCATCGCGGTACTCGTTTGCGTAATTTCGAAAATGCTCGCCCAATTCCCACATGTCTCATCATCCTAATAGTCGGTGCCGCACCGGAGGTCGAGCTACATACTGAAAGCTGTAGTGGGGGTGAAAACGGGAGCCTATGTTGTGGATCACTTAGTGGAAGGTATTGTATTCCCTATCCGTCTGCCCTCTAACGGGGGCAAGCCGCCATAATTGCACAGCTAGAAAGGGTCTCCATGGAAGATTTTTCCGCTTATACGCTCATGCTGGATGTGGGCTGGATTTCTTTGCTCATGGTCATCGGCAATGTCCTGCGTCACCAAGTGAAGTTCATCTTCCAGGACCTGTTGCTACCTGCCCCGATTACCGCCGGCCTCATCGGCTTGCTGGTTGGTCCAAACGTGCTGGGTTGGATTAAATTCTCCGATAACTTGGGTGACTACACCTCCATCCTCATCGCGGTGGTCTTTGCGTCTATGGCCTACTCCATGGAAGTAGGCGGAAATATGGGCAAGGGTGCGCGCAATATGTGGGGCTACTCCACCATGATGTTTACCGGCCAGTGGGGCCTGTTCATCGTGCTGGGTCTTTTCCTCTTTGCGCCGCTATTTGATACCCCAAATTGGTTCGGCATGATGCTGCCCGTTGGCTTTACCGGCGGCTTTGGTACCGCCGCGGCCGTGGGTGGCGCGCTCGAAGGTGTAGGCGCTGATGCGGCATCCTCGCTGGGCTTTACCTCGGCGACCGTCGGCACGCTGGCCGCAATCATTGGCGGCGTTATCGCCGGCAACTGGGGCATCCGCAAGGGCAAGGTTTCCCACGTGCCCAAGGAGCTGCCGGAAGAGCTGCGCCGCGGCTACATCAAAAACATTGATGATCGTCCGTCGCTCGGCCGCGCTACCACCAATCCCTCGTCCATCGAGCCGCTCGCACTGCACTTCGGCTTCATCATCCTGACCGTGATGACTGCCTACGGCATCAACCAGGGTTTGAGCAGCATCTGGGAGAATGTCTCCGTGCCGCTCTTTGCCATGTCCATGGTGGTGGGACTATTCTTCCGCGCGCTTATGAACTTCGTGGGCGCCGAGGACTACCTAGATAAGGACTCCATTTCCTCCATCTCCGGAGCAGCCACGGACTACCTCATTGCCTTCGGCGTGGCCGCCATCGTTCCGGCCGCCATTGCTTCCTACTGGCAGGCGCTTCTTCTCCTCTTTATCCTCGGCACCATCTTCTGTGTGTTCTTCTTGCTGTGGTTCCCGGCCGAGTTCTTTGGTGAGCGCTGGATTGAGCGCGGCATCTTTGGCTGGGGTTGGGCCACCGCCACCGTGGCGACCGGCATTGCCATCCTGAAGATCGTGGATCCCAAGCTCAAGTCCGGCACCCTGTCTGAATATGGCATGGCCTATATCGGCTTCGGACCCTTTGAAATCTCGTGGACCATCATCGCGCCAATGGCCGTCATGTACGGGTTTACCGGCATTTTCGGCGCCATTTCCTTGGCGATTTCCATCGGCGTCTATATCGCCTTTAAATCCATGCGTCTTATGCCACCGCGCGGCACCATCTTTCAAGAGGGTATTGGCCATGTAGGACAAAGGCAGGAATAGCCGCGCTTGCCGACGTCTCCCCTCCCGCATCGCTACCTTAAAAACTATGAGATTGGGTGCACCAAAACTTAGAAAATGGTTCCCAGTGCGAGGCGGGTGGACGCGGCTGCGGTCGTGACCATGGCCTATCGGCCCCGCTACCACCGTTAACATCGGTGAGGGTAAAAATACTTGAAAAGTGCAATCGATTGGGACTATCCCTAAACCTTAAAATTTGTTAGAATCAGCTGGTGTCAATCTCTGGCGTGATGAGGAAATAGATGTACCAGTTGGATGGGGCTTCCAGGCGGGTGATTATCCTGGAAGCCGCTGTTTATGTAGCGGGTTGCGAAGGCGAGCAGGCCGTTACCGTGGAATCTGTGGCAGACCAGGCTGGCCTCTCGCCGGAGGCGGTTTCTGAGGAATTTAGCAGCGGTGCTGCCATGCTTGCGGAAATCCCAGATTTTTTGGATTGCCGCATGTCTGAATACATGGTGGAGGCTGCACGTCACCTGCCAGAGGGTAACTCTGGCGGCGATGTCCTCATGCAGTTGGCGGAGGCCTACTTTGCCTACGCGCAAGACGAGCCCGACATCTACCACTACCTTTTCGAACGGTACGATGCCATGGATGAGGAGCGGGTCTGCCAATTTGCCAAGGGGGAAAAGTCGGGCACGCCGGGTGCGGACATGGCGCTGAACGTCGTCAAGCGCTTTGCCGAAGAGCAGGGTGCCGTCGTAGCGGCAGACGGAGATATCTCGCCCCTGGAAATCGGCCGCATTACTTTGGCCCTCTGGTCGCTCATCCATGGCATGGGCCACCTGAGTGTGGTGGGCATCTTGCGCCTGCAGCATGCCGTTATTCGCGCCGCTAACCTGAAGCAGGTGGATCGCCTTGTGGTTGATGCCCTGCAATATTGGTTTAAAAATAAGCAGATCCCGCAGCGCCGCCCCATTATGAACGATGCCCGCGGCATTGTAGAAAAGGTCATGGGCAGCGAACGTGAAAAGCCCTTCGTGGCCCCGGATAACCTCGAGCAAATGGACCCGGAGGAAGCCAAGAAGGTCATTATTGAGGCCGCGCTGCGCGTTGCTGGTCGCAACGGCGTCGACCGTCGCTTCTTTGACCACGTGGCCGAAAAGCTTGGTACCTCCAAAGACTTCCTGACCACCATTATGGACAATGACTTCGCGCTGCGTGAGGTGGCAGAAACTCTCACCACCACAGAGATGGCGAAGATCTTTGAGGCCTGCCTCGCCGAGCTTCCGGATGACACCCCCACGGTAGACCGCCTGCAGATTGTTGCGGCCGCCTACTTTAACTACGCGATGATGTACCCAGAGCGTTTCAGCTCCATTATTGCGCTGGCCAGCGGTTCTGTAGTTCCGCACAATGGTGATGGTAGCTCGCATGAGGGCATGACCAAGAACTTCGCCATCATGATGGATCTGCTCCGCAAGTTTGTCATCGAGATGGGAATTACTCCCACCGACCAGCTGGTTTATATCAGCACTTTGGCCGTGTGGGCAGGGGCCAATGGCATTGCCCATCTGTGCAGCATCGGCGATTTCAAGAGCTTTAATGAAGATCTCAAGTGGGCGCTTTTTATCCAGGTGGTAACCGTGTCCTTCTTTGCCATCGCCCATGGCTTGCAGATTCTTGGCCATGAAAACGAGGAGTTCAAGCAGGTTTAATCACCCTGTGCAAAGTTGAGCGACCTACGCTCAAAAATATTTAGGTTGAGTGGAATAGGCTCACCTCTGGGTGCGTTGTACTAAGTGAAGCCCTACAGTGGGTGAATAAATCTTAGAAGGAGCAACGCACACATGAACTCATTTAACCCCACCACTAAAACACAAGAGGCCTTGCAGGACGCCCTGCAAACCGCCTCTTCTAATGGAAACCCGGATATCCGCCCGGCTCACCTGCTGGCGGCAATTCTCAGTCAGGACGGCGGAATCGCCGCTCCGGTTCTTAAGGCCACCGGCGTAGATCCGGATACTGTGCTCAAGGAAGCCCGCGAGCTTGTTGATTCTTATCCCAAGGCCGAGGGCGCAAATATGGCCAACCCGCAATTTAACCGCGACGGCCTCAACGTCCTAACGCAGTCGCAGGAACTGGCCGGTGAGCTTGGTGATGAATTCGTTTCCACCGAGGTTCTGCTGGCTGCCATCGCCGCCTCCAAGACCGATGCCGCCGAGCTGCTTACCGGCCGCGGTGCTACTTATGACGCCATCAAGGGCGCTTTCCCTTCCGTGCGCGGTGCTGCCAAGGTAACCTCCGAGAATCCGGAGGACCAATTCCAGGCCTTGGAAAAGTACGCCACTGACCTCACTGCTCGCGCCCGCGAAGGCAAGATCGACCCGGTCATCGGCCGTGATCAGGAAATTCGCCGCGTGGTCCAGGTGCTCAGCCGGCGCACGAAGAATAACCCGGTACTCATTGGCGAGCCCGGCGTGGGCAAGACCGCCATCGTGGAAGGCTTGGCCCGCCGCATCGTGGCTGGCGATGTCCCCGAGTCTCTCAAGGGCAAGACCCTCATCAGCCTGGACTTGGGTTCCATGGTCGCTGGCGCTAAGTACCGCGGTGAATTCGAGGAGCGCTTAAAGGCCGTGCTCGATGAGATTAAGTCCTCTGAGGGCGAGATCATCACCTTCATCGACGAGCTGCACACCATCGTCGGCGCCGGTGCTACCGGTGACGGCTCTATGGACGCCGGCAATATGATCAAACCCATGCTGGCCCGTGGCGAGCTGCGCCTCGTAGGCGCCACTACCTTGGACGAGTACCGCAAGTACATCGAAAAGGACGCCGCTCTGGAGCGCCGCTTCCAGCAGGTCTATGCTGCCGAGCCCTCCGTGGAGGACACCATCGGTATTCTGCGTGGCCTGAAGGAGCGCTATGAGGTGCATCACGGCGTGCGCATTATGGACTCCGCGTTGGTTTCGGCCGCCGAGCTGTCCAATCGCTACATCACCAACCGCTTCCTGCCGGATAAGGCCATTGACCTTGTCGACGAAGCAGGTTCCCGCCTGCGCATGGAGATCGATTCCTCCCCGCAGGAAATCGACGAGCTCGAGCGCATCGTCCGCCGCATGGAGATTGAAGAGCTCGCGCTGAAGAAGGAATCGGACGCTGCTTCTCAAGACCGCCTGGCCACCCTGCAAGGTGAGCTTGCGGACCAGCGCGAGAAGCTCGGCGAGCTCAAGGCCCGCTGGGCTAATGAGAAGAAGGCCATCGATGATGTGCAAAACATCAAGGAAGAACTCGATGACCTGCGCCGACAAGCAGAAATCGCCGAGCGTGATGGCGACCTCGCACTCGCCTCTGAGATTAACTACGGCAAGATTCCGCCGCTGGAAAAGGATCTTGCGGCCGCCGAAGTTAAGGCCACCGAGCAGCGCAATACCATGCTCGATGAGGAAGTAAGCCCAGACACCATCGCTGAGGTCGTCTCCGCTTGGACCGGCATTCCGGCCGGCAAGATGCTGCAGGGCGAGACAGAAAAGCTGCTCAATATGGAATCCGTGCTGGGCAAGCGCGTGGTGGGACAGAAGGAAGCCGTTACCGCGGTATCGGATGCTGTGCGCCGTTCCCGTGCGGGAGTGGCCGATCCGAACCGCCCCACCGGTTCTTTCCTCTTCCTCGGTCCTACCGGCGTGGGCAAGACCGAGCTTGCGAAGGCCCTGGCGGACTTCCTCTTCGACGATGAATCCGCGATGGTTCGCATCGATATGTCCGAGTACGGGGAGAAGCACTCCGTTTCCCGCCTCGTTGGTGCTCCTCCGGGATACGTCGGCCATGAGGCCGGCGGACAGCTCACCGAGGCCGTGCGCCGTCGCCCCTACACGCTCGTGCTTTTCGACGAGGTAGAAAAGGCCCACCCCGATGTCTTCGACGTCCTCCTACAGGTCTTGGATGAGGGACGGCTTACCGACGGCCAGGGACGCACCGTCGACTTCCGCAATACCGTCATCATCTTGACCTCCAACTTGGGCGCCGGCGGCACCCGGGAAGAAACCATGGATGCGGTGAAGAAGGCCTTCAAGCCTGAATTCATCAACCGTCTCGATGACGTGGTCATGTTTGAGCCCCTTTCTGAGGAGCTCTTACGCGGCATTGTCGATATCCAGCTGCGTGGCTTGGCCGAGCGCCTCGACGCCCGCCGCCTGACCTTGCAAGTCTCGGATTCTGCCAAGTCCTGGCTGGCCGAGCGCGGCTACGACCCAGCCTATGGTGCCCGCCCGCTGCGCCGTACCATCCAGCAGGCCATTGGTGACAAGCTCGCCAAGAAGCTGTTGGCCGGCGATATCGTCGATGGCGACACTGTCCACGTGGACGTCGCAGATGGCGGTGCCGAGCTAGACATCGCCGCCCGCTAGTCGGCCGCGTACCGCCCGCCGCGCCAAATCCTGCTCATGCCCCTAGACTCGGGGCATGAGCATTTTGGTCTCCCCACAAGAACTCCGCGAATCCATTTATCACGGCGAACGATTTACCCTCTTGGCCACCCACTGGCAGCCACAGCTGCGTCAGAGCTATAACCAGTTCACTTCCTTGCATATTCCTACGGCACTGTTTAGCGATACCGCTAATTCCTTCGCCGGTCTCCCCGGTTCACAGGTAGGCCGCAACCCGCTGCCGGATCCGGATAAGCTGCAGGAGCACTTCCGCCAGTGGGGAATCCGTGAGGACCGCCCCGTCGTGGTCTACGACGAGGGGCGCGGCCTATTCGCCGGCCGCGCGTGGTGGACCTTGCGCTGGGCCGGCTTGGACAACGTCCGCATCCTCGACGGCGGCTTGGCCAATTGGCGCCACCTGGGCTATACGACGCTGACCGGCCCCGGCAACTTCGCCGTGGGCGCCAGCGCCACGGTAAACCCCGGCCAGATGCCGGTGGCCACCATCGATGACGTGCGCAGTCACGATGGCCTGCTCATCGATACCCGCACCCGCAACCGCTTTGCCGGCCGCCGCGAAAACCTCGACCTTAAGGCCGGTCATATCCCCGGCGCCGTCAATGTGCCGGAGCGCCTCTTCCACAACGACGGCCTGCGCACCTGGAAGTCTGCGGGTGAAATCCGCGAAGTTCTTTTCGACGCCGGACTAACCCCCGACAATGTCCAAGGCGCCATCATCTACTCCGGCTCTGGCAACCACTCCGCCCTCGCCCTCGCCGCCATGCACGACGCCGGCTTCACCGGCCTGCGCCACTATGTCGGCGGCTGGTCGCAGTGGTCCGCTAACCCTAAGAACCCTGTCGAGCGCGGCGACCGCCTTACCGTCAACGGCTAATCGCCCACGCTCACCCCTCGCCCTCAGCCTCCCGCCTCCGCGCGCCGAGCGCTGAGGGCTTGTTTGTTCCTACTACTATCGTGGGGTGATGGCTTTTCTAATCCTTGCTTTGGCGCTACTTCTCGGCATTGTCGGCGGTGCCTTGCTGCTTTACGACGGCAAACAGCGCACCTCCGCCCCTATACTCTCCGCCGACACGGACCCGACGCCCGCTGACGCCACGCCTGCAGACACCGCGCCCGCGGACACCGCTCCTGCAGACACCACTCCCGCAGACGCCGCGCCTGTCGACGCCGCTTCCCCCGAGCCTGAGCCCAAGACCGAGTCCACCGAGTCCGCCGAGCCTGCTTCTTCCGATACCGCTCCCGTTGACTCGACCTCTAGCGATGCCCCCGCTGTCGACCCAGCCCACCTAGCGTCTTCGCCAGCTGCCCCAGCTCCCGAGTCCCATGCCGAAGCCGCACCAGAGTCCGCACCGGAGTCTGAAACCCAGCAAGACCCTGAGCCAACCCCTGAGCGCGGACCAGACCAGGAGCCGAGCAACGAGCCGAAGCACGAGCGAAGCCACAATCCGAGCCAGGAGACCGCGAGCGAGAACCGCGCGCCCTCCAAGCCGCACACCCGCCATCGGCCGATTCTGCCGGGAACGTTGCGTCGCGAGCGCCGCAGTTGGGCAGAAGCAAAAGGCTTCGAATTTATGAAGTCCGATCCTTACCTCGTAGATGAATGGACGAGGGGAGTGGCCTCTACCGGTGCGGCGCCAAAAGACATTGTCGCGGGAAACGTGTATGGCCACGAGATGCTGTTGATGGATATTGATGGCGTCAACGTCATGGCGATGCGCACCGGAGCGGCCTCAGACATGGTGGTGGACTTCCGTCGCTTCGACCGCGAAGACACGAAGGCCTCTGAGGATCTGCATTTAGCCATGACTCTTGAGGGGTTTGATGTGTATTCCTCGGATAGTGCTGTTACCGAGCGCATGGTAGACGAGCGTGTTCACGTCGCCCTGCAGCAAATGCCCGAAGCGGTCACCGCACTGTGGATGGAAACTGAGTGGGTGCTAGCACAGACTACGAAGCAGGCGCGCTCCGCGGAATGGGAAGCGATGCTACCGCCGCTTGCGTTATTGGCAGACGCCGCCCGTGTCTTGCCACCGCGCTCCTCGGCCACCCATGTGGTGCGACTAGAGGAATTGGATCCAGCTCGCGAGATTCCCGCCCAGCCCATCGCGGAAGCTGTCGGCGGTGCGCCGGCTACCGGTGCACCCGTGTTTGAGCGTCCCGTCATCCAGCGGCCGGAAGAGCCTTTGCACATGCCGTCCCGGGCGTACTCCGAAACTCGCGGCCCAGTCGAACACAGCGCGCTAGGCGGCGACGAAGTAGACGCTATTGCCGACGGCCGCGAGCGCCCCACCCCCGATTCTCATACCGCCCGCCTGCCGCGCCAGCAGTTCCGCGCTGCCTCCATCTTCGACGGCCCCTCCGACGATTCCACTAGTGGGCCCGCCCCCGGCGCGGCCGATTCCCGTGCAGCCGAGGAATCGGACCCGCGCCGGGAAGAGTAGCCTAGAGACCGATACTGGCGGCCTGCCACCATGCGCGAACCGCCGCGCACGAACCACGACAAGGAGCAGATGACTGTGGATTCTCACAACACCAATGCGCACACCGCGAATGCCCAGAACCTGGATGCCGAGAAGAAGGCCCGCCTTGCCGAGCTAGTCAAGGAACTGGCCGTAGTCCACGGCAAGGTGACCCTGTCCTCGGGCAAGGAAGCTAACTACTACGTGGATCTGCGCCGCGCTACCTTGCACCACGAGGCCTCCCGCCTCATCGGTGCGCTGCTTCGCGAGTTGACCGCCGATTGGGATTTCGCGGCCGTCGGTGGCCTAACGCTCGGCGCTGACCCTGTTGCTACTTCCATCATGCATGCCGACGGCCGCGATATCGACGCCTTCGTCGTGCGCAAAGAAGCCAAGAAGCACGGCATGCAGCGCCGCATCGAGGGCACGGACGTGGAAGGAAAGAAGGTCCTTGTCGTAGAAGACACCACGACCACCGGTAACTCCCCGCTGACCGCCGTGGCTGCGCTGCGCGAGGCTGGCGCCGAGGTCGTTGGCGTGGCGACCGTCGTAGACCGCGAGACTGGTGCCGGCGACGTCATCGCCGCAGAAGGCCTTGAATACCGCTCCCTGCTGGGCCTGGGCGACCTTGACCTTGCCTAACGCAGGTGAGGCCAAGGGCCCGACCGAATGGAACGAGGGCCGCCATGGCGTAGGCCCGTGGGAAGGTCCGCTGCCGCAAGGGCCAGAGGCTGAGAAATACGACCCAGAGCTGCTCGCTGAAGGCGACCGTCGCAACGTCGTCGATGCCTACCGCTACTGGAGCAGGGAAGCGATCAAAAAGGACATCGATAAGCGCCGGCATAGCCTGCACATCGCTATCGAGAACTTTGAAAACGATGCCAATATTGGCACCGTCGTGCGTACCGCCAACGCATTCGCCGTCGATACAGTGCACATCGTCGGCCGCCGGCGGTGGAATCGGCGTGGGGCAATGGTGACGGATAGGTACCAGCACTTGATGCACCATGAGAGCGTCGAGAAGCTTATTGCGTGGGCGGCCGAGGAGGGGCTGACCGTCGTCGCCATCGACAACACCCCCGGTTGCGTGCCCCTGGAAACGGCCGAGCTGCCCGAGCGCAGCCTTCTACTTTTCGGCCAGGAAGGCCCCGGCGTGACACAAGCTGCCCAGGACGCCGCCGTGATGACCTGCTCCATCGCCCAGTTCGGCTCCACCCGTTCCATCAACGCAGGCGTCGCGGCCGGAATCGCCATGCACGCCTGGATTCGCCAGCACGCTGATCTAGCCGATTCTTGGTAGGAAGATCGTTACACTAGCTATATCTACCCGCGTAACTGGAGTGATAGAGGAATCGTGGAAGAAAAATGGGCCCACCGCGCCGAACTCGCAGAAGCCGCCATCAATGAGCGCCACGCGCACCCTGTGTGGGGCCTGCCGCGCACCAATCTTGCGGTGGTGAGCTGGCCGCCTACCACGAAAGAAAAACTCTTCATCCATTGGCACTACTGGTGGCAGGCCCATTATTTGGATTGCCTCGTTGATGCGGCGCTGCGCAATAACACCAAGGTGCGCCGACAGCGCATCTTCGACACCATGCGGGGGATTCGTATCCGCAACCTGACGCAGCTGACGAAGAATAAATACTACGATGACAAGGGGTGGCTCGCCTTGGCCTTCGGCCGCGTGGAGGAGCTAAAGAAGGCGAAGACGCCGAAGCGTTTGGCGGAGCTGCAGCGCAATATCCACGAAGGACTCGATGAATCGCTCGGCGTGCTGCCGTGGCGCCTCGGCGAGAATTTCATGAACGTGCCCTCCAATGGCCCGGGCGCCATCATGTTGGCGCGGATGGGGCGCATTGAGGAAGCGCGCCACATCATCGACTGGATCTACGATCACCTGCTTGATGACGACGGCTACATCATGGATGGCGTGCGCATGCGCATGGACGGCCCTGAGGTGGTAAAAAACATCCACCCCTACTGCCAAGGCGTGGTTCTAGGTGCGTGCTTGGAAATTGTGCTGGCGCTGCGGGAAAAGGCCGGTATCGGTGATTTGGAGCAAATCGACAGCGTGCACGAGGCCGAGCTGGCGTCCGAGATGATGGACTACATTATCCGCATCCGCGGCCTGGTGCAGACGGTGGCTTCGGGCATGGCTACCCCCTCGGGCGTGGTGGACTGGGAGACCGGCGATGGTGATGGGGGCCTGTTTAAGGGCATTTTGATGCGCTATCTTGCCGACGTCGCCGTGCGCCTGCCCGGCGATTCTCCCGCCAACCGTGCCACGAAGAAGCTGGCCGCGCGCATGGTGATGGCCTCGGCCGAGTCGGTGTGGGAGCACCGCTTAGAGGTTGATGGTCTGCCGATCTTCGGCTCTGATTGGTTGTCCGATGCGCGCCTGCCGCATAACTACGGCTTCGGCCGGCGCACCATGAGTGAGAAGGTAGGCATCATCCGCGTGGACGAGCGCGATTTATCCGTGCAACTTTCCGGATGGATGCTGATGGAGGCCTGCGCTCGCGTGACGCGGCATCTATCTAAATAGTCCGCAGGGGCGGGCCAGTTGTGCGGCGCGCATAGATGGGTTGAAAATGTCACAGAGTTTTTGCGGCAGAAATTCCGTGAAACGGGCATACTTGGGTGCTGGAACGTGTTTGACCACAAACCCACTTTTAAGGATGGAAATTCATGCCAATTGCAACCCCTGAGGTCTATAACGAGATGCTGGATACCGCGAAGAAGAATGGCTTCGCGTTCCCAGCTATCAACTGCACCTCTTCTGAGACCATTAACGCAGCTCTGAAGGGCTTTGCGGAGGCCGAGTCCGACGGCATCATCCAGTTCTCTACCGGCGGCGCAGCCTTCGGTTCCGGCTTGGCACTGAAGGACAAGGTCAAGGGTGCTCAGGCATTGGCCGCATTCGCTCATGAGGCCGCGAAGCACTACGGCGTCAATATCGCGCTGCACACCGACCACTGCCAGAAGGAGGTACTCGATGAGTACGTCCGCCCGTTGCTGGCTATCTCCCAGGAGCGCGTCGACCGCGGCGAGAACCCGCTGTTCCAGTCCCACATGTGGGACGGCTCCGCTATTCCAATCGACGAGAACCTGGTCATCGCACAGGAACTGCTGGAAAAGGCTAAGAACGCTCACGTCATCCTCGAGGCTGAGATTGGCGTCGTCGGCGGCGAAGAGGACGGTGTTCAGGCAAAGGCAGGCGCTAACCTGTACACCTCCCCGGAGGACTTTGAAAAGACCATCGATGCCCTGGGCACCGGTGAGAAGGGCCGCTACATGCTGGCCGCTACCTTCGGCAACGTTCACGGCGTCTACAAGCCAGGCAACGTGAAGCTGCGCCCAGAGGTCCTGCTGGAGGGCCAGAAGGTTGCACAGAAGAAGCTCGGCCTGGGTGAGGACGAGTACGCCTTCGACTTCGTCTTCCACGGTGGCTCCGGCTCCGAGAAGGAAAAGATTGAAGAGGCACTTCGCTACGGCGTCATCAAGATGAACGTGGATACCGATACCCAGTATGCCTTTACCAACCCGGTTGCTCGCCACATGATGGAAAACTACGATGGCGTCTTCAAGATTGACGGCGAGGTTGGCAACAAGAAGGTTTATGACCCACGCTCCTACCTGAAGAAGGCAGAGCAGGGCATGTCCGAGCGCGTCATCGAGTCTTGCCAGGACCTGCACTCTGTGGGCAAGTCCCTCTCCAAGTAAAGTTTCTAAGCTGCGGCAGCCACTTAAGTAGGCACGCCGAACTGGCCGCTTCCCCCGCGTGGGAGGCGGCTTTTTCATGTCTTCGGCCAGGATCGGGATTTCGCGGGCGGCGCTGGCGGGTGGTGGGGCCGGGGGCTAAGGGCTGGGTGGCTATGTGTGGGGATTCGGTGGCCGGGCGGGGCTGGGGACGAACCGTGGGGTATTGCTCCACGGCGGCACCCAGGCGATGCGGCCATTGACGCGCACCATGCGGCCGCGTTCTGTGGGTCGGGAGGGGTCATCTTGGTTGACGGCGTTGTGGTGCGCGCACAAGGTGACCAGATTTTCTTGGTTTGTGGGTCCGCCGGTGGACCAGGCGGTGAGGTGGTGGACTTGGGCGTCGTCGGCAGGCGTAGTGCAGCCCGGCCACGCGCACACGGGGTGCTCGGCCGCGGCGAGCATGCGTTGTTTCCACGTGGCCATGCGCTCGGTGCGATACAGGTTTACCGGGCCGTGCTCGGGGTGAACGAGGCTGACATAGCCGCGCTGGGCGAGAGCGCGGGCAACCAGCTGTGCGCCGGTCATGTGGGCGCCGTTGGTGAGCTGGAGGGTGATGTCGGAGGCATTGGAAGGTGCGGCGACGATGCGGTCGAGCTGGTCTAGGGTGAGGATGACGTTGGTATGCACGGCCGGCAGCGCGCCGGGATTGCCCTCGAGGAAGACCTTCTTGGCGGCGGCGAGGGGATCGTCTTTATTGACGGAGGAGAGCACGCCCTTGATATCGGCGATATCGGTGGGATCGGCCGTAATGGAGATGGTGTGGGGCCCGTCGGGGTGCCGGGTATAGCGCACTCCGGGCTCGGGGCGGCGGGGCGGATTGATCTGCTTGAGTAGCTTCTTGGCCACGGAGGGAATCAGGCGGGCCTCGGTGCGGCAGAGCGTTAGGCGCAGGTCCCAAGCGCGGTTGGTATCGCGCACGCGGTGAGTATAAGACTCGATGCTATCGAGCGTGGTGAGGTCATGGCCGCGGCTGCGGGCGGCCTCGCGGGCGTGGCGTTGCTTGCGGGTATTCGACGTGCGGCCGAAGTAGACGTGCTGCAGGCGGGCGAGTTGGGCAGCCAGAAGGGGACTGGCTCCGGCTTCGAGAAGCGAGTCTTCGGAGCAGCCCCGAAATTCGGCGACGAGGTCGACGCCGCGGCGGCATAGCAGAAGAAAATCGGTGTTCACACGGCCGAAGTTAAAGGGCACGCGAGGGCTGAACAAGCGGTGCGCGGCCGGGGAGGGAGAAATTGTGGATGAGTGGGGGAAAGGGGGCGTCGGCAAGAGCTGTCCACAGGTTAGCCGGCGGCCAAGATGCGCGGGGACAGCGGCGATGGTAGGGGGCGGTCTTCTATGCTGGAAGGCATGTCGGAAGCGAAGGAAAGAGTCTCAACGCGGCAAAAGCTGCGGGTGATTGACCGCTCGGTGCTCTCGCGGGTAAACCGCATCCGCTCGCGGTTTGTTTATATTGTGCAGGCGACCATTGGTGCGGCGCTCGCGTACTGGGTGGCCGGCGATGTGGTGGGGCACCCGCAGCCGTTCTTTGCGCCGATTTCCGCGGTCATCATTTTAGGGATGTCCGGTGGGGACAGGATGAAGAAGGCGCTGGAGATGTCGATTGGCGGCATCATCGGCGTGGCCGTAGGCGACTTGCTCTTTCAGATTGTGGGGCAGGGGCCGTTCCAGATTTTCTTCATCGTGGGCGCGGGCCTGGTGGTGGGCTCGTTTTTGACCAAGTCGCCGCTGATTACTAACCAGATTGTCTTTGGCGCGATTTTGATTGCGACGATTTTTCCACCCACGGAGGGCCCGGGTGGCCTGCACCGCGCGATCGACGCGATGATTGGCTCAGGCATTGGCCTGATAACCATCGCGTTGATTCCCAATTCCCCGTTGGTGGAGGCGCGGCGCGAGGTATCGAAGGTGCTCAAGATTGCCTCGAGCATTCTTGCCGACGTCACGTACGGCATCCGCCAGCAAGACCCCGCCGTTATCCGAGATGCGCGCGAGGCGGTGCGCGGTACGCAAGACAGCGTGAATACCCTGCTGAGTGCGGCGCAATCGGGCAGGGAGGCCTCGGAGGTCTCGCCACTGTTGTGGGCATCGCGGCGCAGCATTCGCTCGCTGGAGCGCATCCTCATGCCGGTAGATAACGCGGTGCGCGGCGTGCGCGTGCTCTCCCGCCAGGCATTGGGCCTGACGGAGGACCGCGACAAGGTTTCAGACGCGCAGGTGGAATTGCTCGATGAGCTTTCTGAAATCATGCTCGCCATCAGCGAGCTCTACGGCCAGGGCAAACAGCATGGGCACGACGAAGCGATTGAGATTCCGGACCTCGTGCAGCGGCTGCGCATCGTAGGCGGGCGCGCCGGGCTAGACATCATCGACAAGGACGGCACGTTATCGGCCTATATGATTTTGGGCCAGACGCGTTCCATTGTGGTCGACATGCTCATGGTCTGCGGGCTCTCGCGTGAGTCGGCCGTGGCGCACCTCGTGCCGACGTCGCAGCATCCGGCCTATCCGCCCGAGGTGTGGGGGCGCGAAGACTGAAGTCGTCGCCTGGGGGCTAAGGGCGGACGATCTGGAGATCGCGCAGGTGGCGGTAGAAGGTCACGCGGGTCACCGGCCGCTTGTGGGGGACCGAATCGACGATGACGCGCAGCTGTGGGCCGCCGGCCTGGACGGCGCGGCCGGTGCGTACGGATTCAGGGGCGAGCTGGCCGGGCTTGCGCAGCAGCGAGCGGAGGCGGCCCTGGGACTCGACGGGGGAAGTAGCTCGGGCGGCGAGGATGCCGGGGGCGTCGGTCATCGGGACCAGGCGTGCGCCGAAGGTCTTGGGGGAGGAAGCGGCCAAGGTGTGGTCATCGATGATGATTTCGCCGGTGAAAGCGCCGTTTGCGGCATCCGAGATGGTGGCAGAGCCAGCGACTGCGAGGCCGGAATCATTGCGGATGAGAGGGGCTGGGCGGACCGGGGCGGTGCGGGCGAAGTCGAGGGCTTCGGCCGGGTCTGTGGGAAGCCCCCAGTTCTGTGCGGCGGCGGAAGGAGCGGCGGCCGAGGCGACGGGGATGAAGGCGACTTCGGCCCAGAGGCGATCGGAGCGCATGAGGCGGGTGAGCACGGCCGAGAGTGCAGCATCGGAGCCGGCGACGACGATGCGGGCGGGCTCTGTGAGGTGGGGCGCCTGCGGGGATGGCTCCGGCGTGCCGAGGTGGCGAACATCGGGTTGGGCGGCGATGTCGTCTAGTGAGGGAGTGGGGTCGGTGGGAAGGAGGGGGGATAAGAAGGCGTCGATAAGCGCGAGCTCTTTGCGGGTAGGAACGGCCGAGAGATCGTGGGCCTCAGCGGGCATGGAAATGTCCGGGGCGCCGCAGCGGAGGAACAAAAAACGCATGCGCACCATGCTACGCGCGCTTTTTGAGCCGGGAAAGTGTAAAGTTGGAGAGTATTTTGGCTTCAATAATGAGGAAGTGACTAAACAATGGCAGCGATCGTCATTGTCGGCGCCCAATGGGGCGACGAAGGCAAGGGCAAAGCGACCGACATCCTCGGCGGCAAGGTTGACTACGTGGTCAAGCCGAACGGCGGTAATAACGCCGGCCACACCGTCGTGGTAGGCGGCGATAAATATGAGCTGAAGCTCCTGCCGGCCGGCATTTTGTCTGAGAACGCTACCCCGGTGCTGGGCAATGGCGTGGTAATTAACCTCGAGGCGCTCTTTGATGAAATTGATGGCCTCGAAGCCCGCGGTGCGAATGCCTCGCGCCTGAAGATTTCCGCCAATGCGCACCTAGTAGCCCCTTACCATCAGACGCTCGACCGCGTGCAGGAGCGCTTCTTGGGTAAGCGCGCGATTGGCACCACCGGCCGCGGCATCGGTCCGACCTATGCCGATAAGGTAGCGCGCATCGGTATCCGTGTGCAGGACATCTTTGATGAGTCCATCCTGCGCCAGAAGGTCGAGTCTGCGCTGGACATTAAAAACCAGATGCTGGTGAAGATGTACAACCGCAAGGCCATCGAGGCAGACCAGATTGTGGAGTACTTCTTGAGCTACCGCGATCGCCTACGCCCGATGGTTATCGATGCTGAGCTCGAGCTCAACAAAGCCCTCGAGTCCGGTAAGCACGTACTCATGGAGGGTGGCCAGGCCACCATGCTGGATGTGGACCATGGCACTTACCCGTTCGTGACCTCGTCTAACCCGACCGCCGGTGGTGCTTCCGTGGGCTCGGGCATTGGCCCAACCCGCATTAAGACCTCCCTGGGCATCATCAAGGCATACACCACCCGCGTGGGCGCTGGCCCGTTCCCGACTGAGCTCTTTGATAAGTGGGGCGAGTACCTGCAGACCACCGGCGGCGAGATCGGCGTCAACACCGGCCGCAAGCGCCGTTGTGGTTGGTACGACTCCGTCATTGCGCGCTACGCCACCCGCGTGAACGGCTTTACGGATTACTTCCTGACCAAGCTGGACGTTCTTACCGGCATCGGCGAGATTCCTATCTGCGTGGCCTATGACGTTGACGGCAAGCGCTACGACGAGCTGCCGCTTACTCAGTCCGAGTTCCACCACGCCGAGCCCATTTTTGAGACCATGCCCGCCTGGGACGAGGACATCACGGAATGCTCCACCTTTGAGGAGCTGCCGCAAAAGGCCCAAGACTACGTCGTGCGCCTAGAGGAGCTATCCGGTTGCCGCATTTCTTATATCGGCGTCGGCCCTGGCCGCGACCAGACCATCGTGCGTCACGATGTGATGGAAGACCAGTAAGGATGTAGTCCTTATTAGCGTGGTGTGAGAGCCCCACTCTCTAGCACAGCTGACCTGGCTCTCTGCACGATGATTTTCTAGCCCTCCTAGCAGACAACAAAGGTTCCTATCACTACCTAGCTCTTGGTCCCTCTAAGGGATCTAGCCCTAATTGAGCGAAAGCGCCCGTGTACCGCCCCTGAGACGGAGCACGGGCGCTGTGGCATTTCAGTGCCCTTTAAGCTGCTCGCAAGACCGTGACATGCCAGCATAGGTCCTTCCCTGTTGAACATAACCAAAAACTCATCTAAAGTTAAGTTCGCTTTAAGTACAGAGAGTTTTCAGCTTTCGCGGGCCCAATTCCCGCGTATTTCAACACAGGGAGTTATCTCAATGATTGTTAAGCTTTTGAGCGGCCTGCTAGCCACGATTATGGGCTTCTTCGGGCTGGGCGCCCCGGCACAAGAGGCTGCGCCGGCACCTGAGCAGGAGCAGGTTGCTGTTGCTGAGCAGGGCAACACCGACGACGTGCAGGCTCTTATCGACGCCGCACATGTCGAAGCCGGCTACGAGTTCATCAGCGTCCGCTACGAGGGCGACACCGCCAATATTGCCCTGAACCCGGAGACCTACAACCCGGACAAGGACGGCGATACCTTTGAGGCAGTTTCCCAGCTCCTGCAGGAAAAGGGCTACCAGGTCACTGCTGTTCTTTAAGGCCTAATTCATTCCAGGATCCGCACTGCGGCGTCGGTAAAGCATAGCTTGCCGACGCCGCAGTGCGGATTTTTCTTTGCCCAGTTCTCCCCCACCCTTGTGCGAGACCCCTAAGTGTGATTGTGACAACCCTAGGTAGAGTTTTTGCTCACATATGCCTTCTTGAAGGTGAATGGCAATAGGGTTATGGATTACTACACCTCCAGTGTATCGAACGTGTGCCCGCCCCTAGTGAGTGCTCTCCAGTCACTCCTGTAACACCAACTTTCTATGGATAATAATGGAGTAATGCGATGAAATTGTATGCAAATCTCCCTCTCAAATTTGCACGAAATTAGATAACGCGCAGAGTGTGGAAATGTTTACATGGATATTGTTAAATCTAAACATAGTATTGGTTAAGCTATCGGTTTAACTCTTTATCCTTAGAAGGTGCCTAGTGGGCGTCGAACATATGTATTTAACACTAGGTTGACCGTAAAGATAAACGCATCTACCTGTGGGGATGAAATGAGAAATTCTGCATAACGTGCAGTTTTCTAATGTTTTCTGGCTGGCGCCTTAAATTTTCCCGTGATATTATCCTGAGAGCACAATAAGAGTTAATCCGGATTCGGGTTCAAAACCCTGATTAACTGCAGTGTGTCCAAGTCTCAATTTCAGGTTCTGCTCAGCGAAAACACTCGCTGTACAGGAAAACGAATGTAAGTATTTGTACCGCTTGAAGAGGAAAGAATGAGTAAATTAAGAAACATATCCCGAGAGGGGTGGATGGTCTTTACCGCAGTGCTTGCTGCAATTGCGGTAATCGCGGCCATGGTCACCGTTCCGGGTAGTAAAGCAGAGGCTGCTGAGCCGACAGACTTTACGCCAAACGAAGAGATGGGCGGTAGGGTTAATGTAGGCACCGACGCCCAGGCGTGGGGCTCTCTGACATGGGCAGGTCCCCCTAAGGATGGCACGCAGGCAAACCCAAATAACGACGTGGGATGGGCTTGGTGTATAGATCCCCTTGACAAGTACCCAAATAACAAAACTAGCGTTTTGTACTCGAAGGACAACGCGACAAAATTGAGCATTCCTTCCGAGTATCGGGACGCTGTGATTCGGTTAGCTCTCGAGTGGCAAAAGGCCATCGAGGCTGGGGATAAGGCCGCTGCGGGTACGTATGTGGTATACATGACAGCGCTGGTAAGTGAACGTCCGGATAACAGGACTGCGGCCGCCTATACCATCAACGGGCAAAATCCCAAGTACATGAACCCTTATGGTCTAGTCAACTTTCCGACCTTTAATGGCTCTATGGAAGAGTTTACAGATCTAACGGGTCTTGAGATTGAGAGCGCTTATAATCCGGGAACTAACGAAAATGGTGGCGGCCCTTCTTTCAAGAAGGTTTCAGAGATTCCTGAGCAACCTGAAGACTATTTCGTCACTGTGGTTCTTCCGGTTGATAAGAGTGGGAACAGGGCTCCAGGCATGCAGCGAGTAATGCCGCCGGATCAGCCGGGTCTGCCCGACGATGAAGGTGAAACTGAGGAACCTACTACTTCTCCGGAGACTCCGAAGACGGAAGAAAATCCGTCCGATGAGACCACTCCTGAGAATCCGGGTGAGGAGACTACCCCTAATAGTGAGACGACTTCCGATTCTGAGCCGTCTAACACTGAGGAAACCACTCCTGAAGATTCCACTACTGAACCGACCTCCCCTGAGGAGACCACCAAGGTAACCGAGCCGACCGCTCCGGTTCCCGGTACTGAAGAGCAGGAGAAGAACCTCGAGCCGAAGATTGGAACCGAGGCTTCTTTTGAAGGCGACAAGCAGCAGGTTGTTGCTGGCACCACCGTTAAGGACAAAGTTCACTACGAGGATCTGGTTCCGGGTAAGAAGTACACCTTGAAGGCTGAACTGCGTAACAAGGCTGCTGACGAGAACGGCGAGCACGCTATTCTTGGTACCGGTTCTGAGACCTTTGAAGCTAAGGGTGAGTCTGGCGACGTTGAGGTAGAGATTGACGTCGATAAGCAGCTGGAGAAGCCAGTTGCTGCTGCCGTTGCTTTCGAGAAGCTGTACTCCCACGAGGTGGACGAGAGCGGCAAGGATGCCCCGAACGACTCTGGCGATGGCAACTTCATTGCGGAGCATGAGGACATTAATGACGAGGCGCAGACCGTCAATACCAAGTGGAACCCTGAGATCCACACGGAGGCCAAGATTAAGGATGGCGACCGTGTAGAGAAGGGCGCCACGGTTATTGACACTGTGACGTATAAGGACCTTGTTCCGGGCAAGAAGTACACCCTGAAGGCGAAGCTGATTTCCAAGGCAGATGGCGAAACCGTACTGGGTGAAGGCTCCGAGGAACTGGTTCCGGAAGAGTCCGCCGGCAAGAAGGACGTCGAGATCACTGTCAACGACAAGGCAGATCCTGCTGTTGACGCTGCGGTTGCCTTCGAGAAGCTGGTATCTACCGAGGTAGATAAGGACGGCAACGAGACCACTGGCTCCACCGATGAAAACGTGATTGCTACTCACGAAGACATCAACGATGAGAAGCAGACCGTTAACACCAAGTGGGCCCCGTCCATTAAGACCAACGCTGATTTTGACAACGCTAAGCAGGTAAAGGCTGGCGTCACCGTCAAGGACACCGTTACCTACACCGACCTGGTGCCAGGTAAGGAATACACCCTGAAGGCTGAGCTGCGTAACAAGGCAGAGAATGCTGAGGGTGAGCACGAGGTCGTCGGCAAGGGCGAAGTAACCTTCACCCCGAAGAAGTCTGCCGGCGAGCAGGTTGTTGACATCAAGGTCAACGACGATGTTGAGGGTGTCATCAAGGCTGCTGTCGCATTCGAGGACCTGTACTCCAAGCAGGTCGACGAGAACGGTAAGGAAACTCCGAACTCTGACGAAGAGAAGAAGATTACCGAACACCGCGACATCGATGATGAGGATCAGACTGTAACTTCTAAGCAGACTCCGAAGATCAGCACGAATGCTGATTTTGAGGATGGTTCTCATGAGGTTGTTGCTGGTGCCAAGATTGTTGATGAGGTTTCCTACGAGGGTCTGGTTCCGGGCAAGGAATACACTCTGAAGGCTGAGCTCATTTCCAAGGCCGATGGCGAGACTGTCCTGGGCAAGGGTGAAGCTACCTTCACTCCGGAGAAGTCCGAAGGCAAGGAGCCTGTCACCATCACCGTCAACGATGATGTGACTGAGCCGGTTGAGGCTGCGGTTGCGTTTGAGGAGTTGACTTCTACTGCGGTCGATGAGTTCGGTGAGGAGACTCTGGATGCTTCTTCGGATAATCCGAATGAGATTGCTGAGCACAAGGACATCGATGATGAGGATCAGACTGTGACCTCCGAGGATGAGCCGGAGACCTCTGCTCCGGAGACCACCACCTCGAAGGAAGAAGTTCCGGGTACGCCTGGTGACGGCGACGAGACTTGTGAGTCTGAGGAGCCGGGTAACTCTGAGAGCGAGAAGCCTTCCGAGTCTGAGGAACCGTCTTCCTCTGAGTCCAGCGAGCCGTCTGAGTCTGAGTCTGTAAAGACCACGTCCTCTGAGGCTTCCGAGACCTCTGAGTCTGACGAGCCTTCGGATTGCGGTTCGACTACTCCGGAGAAGCCGGGCGAGCCTTCTGAGTCGACCGAGCCTAACGAACCGGGCACCCCTGGTGACAACGACGAGAAGGACACCCCGAAGGTTTCCACTAATGCGGACTTCGAGGGCGGCCTGCGTGAGGTTGTTGCTGGTGCCAAGGTTGTGGACCAGGTTTCCTACGAGGGTCTGGTTCCAGGCAAGGAATACACTCTGGACGCTCAGTTGATTTCCAAGGAAGACGGTAAGACTGTTCTGGGTGAGACCAAGGGCCACAAGTTCACTCCGGATGAGGCTAATGGCACTGAGGCTGTCACCATCGTTGTCGATGAGAAGGTAACTGAGCCGGTTGAGGCTGCGGTTGCTTTCGAGACGCTGACTTCCACTCAGGTGGATAAGCACGGTGAGGATAAGCCTGCCGATGAGGACAACCCGAATCCGGTTGGTGAGCACAAGGACATCAACGATGATGACCAGACTGTGACCTCCGAGGGCTCTGAGAAGACCCCGAAGATCACCACTAACGCTGACTTCGAGAAGGGTTCCCACGCAGTTATTGCTGGTGCCAAGATTGTTGATGAGGTGACCTACGAGGGTCTGGTTCCGGGTAAGGAATACACCCTGAAGGCTGAGCTCATTAACAAGAAGGATGGCAAGTCTGTTCTGGGTACCGGTGAGAAGACCTTCACTCCGGAGAAGTCCCACGGCATGGTCCCTGTGACCATTACCGTGAACGATGATGTGAAGGAGCCTGTCCAGGCTGCGGTTGCCTTCGAGGAGCTCACCTCCATCGAGGTCAACGACAAGGGTGAGGAGACTCCGGGTACTACTCCGGAGAAGCCGAACCACATCGCTGAGCATAAGGACATCGATGATGATGACCAGACCGTGATTTCCCACGAGGTTGAGGATCAGGACAATCCTGACGATGACACCTCCAACGGTGGATCCTCTAACGGTTCCTCCAAGGACAATAAGTGGTGGCTCATCCTGATTCCGGGAATCGGCTTGGGCAAGATCATCAAGGATCACTTCGACCACAAGGATCATGGCAACCACAACGGTGGCCACGGTGACAACACCAGCAGCCACAATGGTGGCCACGGTGACAACACCGGTAACCACGATGGTGGCAATGGTCATGAGGTCAAGGGTCAGGATGCCCCTAAGGGCGGCAACGCTGACAATGGACACGGCCGCGGCGTCGAGGTCCAAGGTCAGGAACCTGAAGAGACTGGTAACGCACTGCCATCCAACGCCGAGCGCGTTGAGATTAAGTCCGTACCGTCCGGCGCAACCGAGCTTGAGCCGGGTATGCAGGATTACATCAAGTAGTCCATAAGCATCGGTGAGGCGGCCCGCGGGTCGCCCCACCGGGGTTGAGACTTAAACACCAAAAATCCCCTCCAGGGTGTGACTGCACACGCTGGAGGGGATTTGCATATAACCTGCACAAGGTAGACAAAACGAGGAAGTAAAGGAAGCTAGCTATGGGAAAGCACGCGCAACCACAGCAGCCGGAAGAGAATGGAACTTCGCAGTATCCGGCGAGTGGGGAAGAAGGGGGCGTCGGCAAGCAGGGCATGGGCCGTGGCAAGCTGATCGCCATTATTGCGGCAATTGTTGTCGTGGCATTGGTATTGCTGCAGGTAGTGCTGTACCTGGCGCGCGATGATGAGGATGAGGCCGGCTCGGCGCCAGAGACGGTGGCCAGCGAGAGCGCACCGGAGGAATCCGGGCCGAAGTCGGATGCCTTCGTGGATGATTCGGGCCAGCAGGAGCACGAGTACGAAGCCGCGCCTGGTGAGTTCAAGGGCTTTGAGGGTATGTCGGTAGGCATCGACGGCGAGTACGCGGCCGTAGACCCCGTACAGGTCACGGACCAGGGCGTGCTGCTGCCGCCACACGACGTCACTCGCGTGGGCTGGTACTCCGCCTCCGCTGTGCCAGGTGAGCCGGGCAATGTGGGCTCGAGCGTGATTACTGGCCACATTAACTACCAGGGCCAGGGCACCGGCTATGCGGAGAAGTTCACCAAGCTGAAGAAGGACCAGGAATTTACCGTGGTCATCGACGGCCAGGAGCGCACCTTCCGCGTGACCGAAGCACCGTACCGCCTGCCTAAGGGTTCCGGCTTCCCGGACGTGGTCAACGATAAGCAGGGTAAGAACCGCCTGGTTCTTATTACCTGCGGCGGCCAGTTCGTTGGCGGCGCGCTGGGTTATGAGGACAACATCATTACCGTGGCGGAGCCAGTAGGCGAGCCAGAGCAGCCCGCCGAGCAACCGGCGGGGGAGGCGCCGGCTGAATCCCCAGCCGAGGCCCCTGCAGCCTAGGCGGAAGCCTTTCAGGCGCCCTGTGGAATTGCCCACAGGGCGCCTTTTCTTATCCGTGGCACCTGGCATGTGGGTAGTGGGGTTGGGGCCTAAATATGAAATAATTTAAGGCAGTAACCGCCGCTGCCTGCGGCTTAGAAGGAGCATTTTCATGGATAATCCAGGCGAGATCGCCGGTCATATTGGCACGCCGCTGACCAGCAATGCCACCAAGGTATTGCTGCTGGGCTCAGGCGAGCTGGGCAAGCAGCTGGCCATGTCCTTCCAGAACCTGGGCCTTGAGGTCCACGCGGTGGACTCGTATGCGGGCGCGCCGGCACACCAAGTGGCGCAGTATAGCTACGTCGCCGATATCAAGGACGCCGGGCGCATCCTGCAGCTAGCACAAGAGATTCAGCCGCACTTTGTGGTTCCAGAGGTAGAGACCGTAGCGGTAGAAGCGCTGGAAGAGATGGAAGCGCAGAGTGACGCCATCGTGGTCCCCTCGGCTCGCGCCTGCGCCATGACGCAGGATCGCCAGTGCGTGCGCGAGGTGGCCGAGAATATTGGATTGCCGGTCTCCGCGTATCGCTTTGCTAGCTCATTGGAGGAGCTAGAAGAAGCAGTCGGGGAGCTGGGCTTTCCGTGCATCATTAAGCCGGATGTCTCCACCTCCGGCAAGGGCCACATGATTGCCCGAGATGAGGACGATGTGCGTGTGGCCTGGGAGACCGTGCGGCGGGTGTCCTCGGACTCGCAGCGCGTGGTGGCCGAGCGTTTCGTGGACTTTGATCTTGAGGTCACCCTGCTAGCTATCCGCTCCATCGACCCGGCCACGGGCAAACTGGCCACGTGGTTTAGCGAGCCCATCGGACACCGCCACGAGCGCGGCGACCTCGTAGAGGAGTGGCAGCCTACTGGAATGAGCGAGATTGCGCTGGAAAATGCCCGCTCTGTGGCGGCGCGCATCTCCAATGAGCTGGGTGGTCGCGGCGTGTACTGCGTGGAGCTTTTTGTCGCCGGCGATGACGTGTACTTTTCCTCCGTCTCCCCGCGGCCCTCGGATACGGCGATGCTTACCGCCTACACGCAGCGCTTTTCCGAGTTTGACCTGCACGCGCGCGCGATTTTGGGCTACCCCATTGACGCCACCCTGGTCACCCCGGGTGCCAGCGTGGTCATCCACGCGGACGAGGAGCTGAATGAGGTGGCCTATACCGGCGTCGCCGCGGCCCTTAGCTATGCGGAGACGGACGTGAAACTCTTTGGCAAGCCGGGGGCCTACAAGGGCCGCCGCATGGGTTTGGTCTCTTCTACTGCAGAAAATGTGGAAGAAGCGCGCGACCGTGCGGCTCTAGCGGCACACAAGATCGAGGTGACCACCACGCCGGGTCTGCTGGCGCAAGGCGGCGCCCGCGGCATCGATCCAGAAACCGAGAATGTTCCCGATATTGAGGTCGTGGAGTACGAAGGCGGCGTGGAGCTCGATCCGAAGCTCGCCTCCGGCGTGGACGACGCCGACTAGGAGGCGGCCAGCTGTCCAAGCGTCTAGCTGGCGGGGCGCAGCATCGGCTGGTGGGGGACTCCTTCGTCGTCGAATAGCTCGCCTACCGGAGTAAAGCCAAAGCCGGCGTAATAGTCCACGAGGCCGGCGTAATAGTCCACGAGGCCGGCCTGCGCCTCTAGGTAGAGCGGCTTGCCTGGGTGCATGCGCTCGCCTAGGTCGACGGCCGCCTGGAGAAGTTCGCGGCCGAGGCCCGTGCCGCGCGCGGCGGGCGCGAGCGCGAAGCGGCCGATTTGTGCGCCGGTGGCGTCGGCAAGCGCGGCGTCAGTAGGCGCAGCCGGAAAGACGCGGGCCGTGCCGAGCAATTCGTGGGAGTCCGTATCCCAGGCCAGCAGGTGCACGGTCTGGGGGTCGGCGTCGGTGGCGTCAATCTCGGTATACGGGCAGCGCTGCTCGTGCACAAAGACATCCACCCGCAGCTTGTAGAGCTGGTGGACGTCCAAGGCTGCCAGTTGACCCAAGGGCGCGGCGGAAATGAAATGCGGCATGGGCTAGGCCTGCGGACCGGCGTGCTTGACCATCTCGTCCCACTCGACGATCTTGATGCGCTCGCGGCCGTGCGGTTCACCGGCGGCGCGCTCCGCGGCATCCAGGCGGTGCCAGCCTTCCCAGGTGGTCACGGCGATATCGCGGGAAGCCAGGAAGTCCAGGATGTCCTGCGGATCGCGCTTGGTGGCAGGCTCCAAGTCACCGGCCTTGTAATCGGCGATAAGCATGGTGGTGGTGTCCTTGGCATCGGACTTGGTATTGCCAATCAGGCCCACCGGGCCGCGCTTAATCCAGCCGGTGGTGTAGAGGCCAGGCAGCTTTTCGCCGTCGACATTGGCCAGCACATGGCCGCCGTCGTTTGGCATGGTGGCCTTGGTCTCGTCGAAGGGCACACCGTCGACGGACTGTGGGTGGTAGCCCACCGCGCGGTAGACGGCCTGGACCGGCCACTCGGTGTACTTGCCGGTACCGGTTACGGTGCCATCGCCATTGAGCTCGGTGCGCTCGGTCTTGATGGCGGTAACGTGGCCGTCCTCGCCCAGCACCTCTACCGGGGACTCAAAGAAGTGAATGTAGAGCTTGTGCGGGGCATCGCCCGGCTCGCGCATAGCGTAGGACTCCAAGGTCTGGCACACCAGGTCGGTGGACTTGGCGGCGCGGCGTGCCTCCTCGGAGGCGGCGTCATACTCGATGTCCTCGGGGTTGACAATGACCTCAATGGTCGGGGACTCGTCTAGCTCCTTGAGCTCCTTCGGCGTGTACTTGGCCTGTGCCGGACCGCGGCGGCCGAAGACGTGGACCTCCTTGGCGCGGTTTTTCTTCAGCGCTGCGTAGACATTATCCGGGATCTCGGTAACGAGCAGCTCGTCGGCGGTCTTGGCCAAGATACGAGAGACGTCGAGGGAGACATTGCCCACGCCCACGACGGCGACGGATTCTGCGGAGAGATCCCAATCGCGCTCGAAGTTGGGGTTGCCGTCATAAAAGCCTACGAACTCGCCCGCGCCGTGATTGCCCTTAAGATCCTCACCGGGGATGCCCATGCGCTTATCGGCGGTGGCGCCGGTGGCGAAGATGATAGCGTCGTAATACTCGCGCATCTCCTCGACGGTGATGTCCTTGCCCACCTCGATATTGCCCAGGAAGCGGATCTCTTCTTTTTCCATAACGTTGTGCAGGGACTGCACGATGCCCTTAATACGCGGGTGATCCGGTGCCACGCCGTAGCGGATCAAACCGAACGGCGTTGGCATCTTTTCAAAAAGATCGATCTGCACATCGAGGTCGGATTTCACTAGAAGGTCAGAGGCGTAAATGCCTGCCGGGCCGGAGCCGACCACGGCGACGCGCACTGGGTTAGTCATGTGCTTAGGGTGTCCTTTCTTTCGTTGTGCTGCATATTCTACGCGGTCACTATGCGATAAAAACCACAGCATTGCTAACCCCAGTTTAGGGCGGTCACGATAGGGCATAGGAGGGGGTAAATCGCGTACAGTGGAAGAGTCACCGCGTGTTAATAACTGTGATGGATGACATGAAGTTATGACACGCGTTAATTGTGTTCAAGTGACCGTGAATGAAAGGTAATTTGCATGTCTGCATCCCATTCCGCAGTTATCAGCACTATCGGCCGTGGCTTTGATGGCCTCGACGTGTCGGCCCTAGCCCAAGACTTGGGGGCGGAGGTCATCCGTCTCGAAGACTTTGACCCCACCGTCGCCGCTGTACTCGCTGAGGCTCCTGCTGCCGAGAACATCGTGGCGCAGGGCACCGGCGATATCTCTTTTGATGCTGAGGTAGCTGCCGCCCTCGGCTTGCCCTTGGCCATCATTTCCGGCGCCCCGCAGCGCACCGGCGAGCTGGCACAGCACAATGCGGAATCCTTGGGTGCCACCGTTGCTGGCATCTTCACCGATCTCGAAGCAGTTCCGGGCGCACTTGCCTCGCTTGGCGACGTCACCCCGGTCATGTCCGCAGACCTCTTCCAGAAGCAGCTCATTGACCAGGCCCGCGCGGCTGGCGCACACATCGTCTTGCCGGAAGGCGACGATGACCGCATCCTCGAAGCCGCTCATGTGCTGCTGCGCGATAAGGTTGCCAAGCTGACCATTCTGGGCAATGAGGCCGATATCAAGGCCCGCGCCGAAGAGCTCAAGCTCGACCTGGCTGGTTCCGAAATCATCAATCACCTCGAGTCCCCGCTGGCGGAGGAATTCGCCGCCGACTTTGCCGAGCTGCGCAAGAAGAAGGGCGTTACCCTCGAGCAGGCGCGCGAGACGATGCAGGATATCTCCTACTTCGCCACCATGATGGTCCACAAGGGCTTGGCCGATGGCATGGTCTCCGGCGCTGCTCACACCACCGCCCACACCATCAAGCCTTCCTTCCAGATCATCAAGACCAAGCCGAATGCTTCCGTCGTCTCCTCCATCTTCCTGATGGTCATGCGCGGCCGCCTGTGGGCCTTTGGTGACTGCGCCGTCAACCCGAACCCCACCGCCGAGCAACTGGGTGAGATCGCGATTGTCTCCGCACAGACCGCTTCCCAGTTCGGCATCGACCCGCGCGTGGCCATGCTGTCCTACTCCTCCGGTACTTCCGGTTCCGGCCCGGACGTCGAGCGCGCCGTGGCCGCCGTAGAGGCCGCCAAGAAGCTGGATTCCTCCGTCAAGGTGGATGGTCCGCTGCAGTTCGATGCCGCCTGCGATCCAGGCGTTGCTGCGAAGAAGATGCCGAATTCTGAGGTTGCCGGACAGGCAAATGTTTTCGTCTTCCCGGACTTGGAGGCTGGCAATATTGGCTACAAGACGGCACAGCGCACCGGCGGCGCGCTCGCCGTGGGCCCGATTCTGCAGGGCCTGAACAAGCCGGTTAACGATTTGTCGCGTGGTGCGACCGTTCCGGACATCATCAACACCGTTGCAATCACCGCTATTCAGGCTGGAGAGAAATAAATGTCATACGTTCTGGTCCTTAACTCAGGTTCTTCCTCCGTTAAATTCCAGCTGGTCGATCCCGAATCCAGCGCCACGGATACCCCGTTGGTTTCTGGTTTGGTCGAGCAGGTTGGCGAGCCCCTCGGCGCTGTCACCGTGAAGACCGGTGGCGAGAAGTACAAGGAAGAGCTGGAAATCCCTACTCACTCCTTCGGCCTTGAGCGCGCTTTTGCCATCATGAGTGAGCACAACGTGGGCCCGACCGACGTGGATGTCATCGCCGTTGGCCACCGTGTCGTCCACGGCGGACGCCTCTTCTCCGAGCCGCAGCTCATCGTGGACCAGATCGAGTCCATGATTGAGGACCTCATCCCGCTGGCTCCACTGCACAACCCGGCTAACTTGGACGGCATCCGCGTGGCTCGCAAGATGCTGCCGGATATCCCGCACGTTGCCGTCTTCGATACCGCCTTCTTCAACACCCTGCCGCCGGCAGCCGCGCTGTATGCCATCAATAATGAGGTGGCATCCAAGTACGATATTCGCCGCTACGGCTTCCACGGCACCTCCCACGAGTTCGTCTCTCAGCAGGTGCCAGGCCTGCTGGGTCGCGACCCGATGCATACCCACCAGATCACCCTTCACCTGGGCAACGGCGCTTCCGCTGCGGCCATCCGCAATGGCCGCGCCATTGATACCTCGATGGGCTTGACCCCGCTGGCTGGTTTGGCCATGGGTACCCGTTCTGGCGATATTGACCCAGGCATCATTTTCCACCTTGTCCGCCAAGCGGGCATGAGCGTAGATGAGATTGACAACCTGCTCAATAAGCAGTCCGGTGTCAAGGGCATCTCCGGTGTCAATGACTTCCGTACGCTGCGCGAGCGCATCGACAACGAGGACCAGGACGCGTGGCTGGCCTACAATATCTACATCCACCAGCTGCGCCGCTTCATCGGTTCCTACATGATTGCCTTGGGCCGCGTTGACGCAATCACCTTCACCGCTGGTGTGGGTGAAAACGATACCGAGGTGCGCCAGGATTCCCTGTACAACCTGGATATGTACGGCATCCACTTTGATAAGGAGCGCAACCTGGTCCGCTCCGACCAGCCGCGCATGATTTCCACTGAGGACTCCCCGGTTAAGGTCTTTGTCGTTCCGACCAATGAGGAGCTGGCTATCGCCCAGAAGTCTGCCGAAATCGCCGCTATGGCGCGCGAGGCTGGGCTCTACAAATAAGAAGGTTCCTCCCCGGCCAGTGAAAACGGCCGAGCAGTGAACAAGGGGGCGTGCGGTAAAGAAGACCGCACGCCCCCCTTCTTTTGTTTTCTGCGCTGTGCGAGCAGATGCGAGCAGATGCAAGAACGCAAGCTAGAAGGTGGTCACGGGACGGACCTGGTTGGCAAGGTCCACGAGGGCGTAGCGGTGGCGGCTAAACGGTGCCTGGCGGGCGAGGGCGCGGAGGGTCTCGGACAGGCCGGTGCGCAGACCGCGTTGGGTGAAGGCGTATTCGAAAAGATCGTTGGGGGAGGCGGCATGGGAAAGATCCGCGTTGCGCAGGAAGTTTAGGCCGGCGGAGATGACGGCGATCTTAATCTGGAGGAAGCGCGGCTCGTTGGTGGGGACCTCTTCGAGGCGTCGGGCAGCGCGGCGGATGCGGGATTCGGAGAGATCGTGGACGATGAGCTGAAGGATCGTCGTCAAGCGGGCCATGCGGTAGTGACGCGAGGCATTAGGAACCTTGTCTAGTACGGTAATGGCGACCTCCACCTCTCCCTCGGAGCGCAGCTGGCGGGCGAGGCCAAAAGAGGAGGACACGGTCGTGGGGTTGGTGGACCACACGATGCCGTAGAGGCGCATGGAGTTAAACCGCAGGGCAGCTGGGTCTTGCGTGACGTGGTTCCAGATTTCTGGCTGGCCCTCAAAGGCGGAGTTGGGGAGATCGGCCAAGGTGGAATGCATATTGGAACAGGCCCGGGCCACCCTGGGATCAATGAGCGAGATTTCGCTGTAGTCCAGTTGCTGCAGGATGAGCTCGTTGATGGCGGCGATGGCGAGTTTGGGTGCCGCCTCGCCCGGAAGGAGATCGAGGACGGCGGAGAAGTATTTCTGGGCGTCGCGGTAGTCATCGAGGAGCAGTTCCGTGATGCCGGCATACCACTGGAAGCGCCAGTCCCGGCCGAGGCGGTTTTCGATGGAGCTGAGCCACTGCCGCGCCTGGCCGGTATAGCCCAGGTCGATCATGGAGCGCACCACGCCGAGTGGAATTTCGGCCGAGTGCTCGTACTCGGGGGTCTGCATGGCCTGGCGGAGGGTTTCGAGGGCTTCTTGTGGCTCCGCGTAGGAAGCACCCTGCAGCAGGCCGGCGCCCACATCGTCGCGGTCTAGCAGCGGGGTGGGCAGGGCGGAGACTACCTCGGGGGCGGTGATCTGGACGGTGCGATCGATGCCGTCAATAAGCTGGTCGGTGCGAAAGACCAAGTGCTTGGTGCCAAAGGTGGTACGTTGCGGCGAAAAGAGCGAGTGCTGGGAAGGATATTGCAGGCCGTCGCGGATGGCAATGACCTCGCGCAGCACGCCGTAGAGCTGGGTGCGCAGCTCCTTGATGGAGGTAAAGCGGCGCTCCGGATCCGGGTCCGTGGCGCGCTGTAGCAGGCGGTATAAGGACAAGAAACGGCGCAGTTCCGGCTCCTCGGTGGGGGTGGGGATACCTGGCAGATAAACGCCGTCTTCGGTAGGAAGCTTGAGGCACAGCGAGGCTAAGGTACGGCCGATGGTGTAGATATCGCTGGCGATGGAAGGCCCCTCGGTGGTGACTTCCGGGGCCTGATAACCCTTGGTGCCGTAGATATAGCCAAAGGCGCCGATGCCGGAGACCGCGCCCAAGTCAATGAGTTTGACCTGGTCCTCGGTGACGATGATGTTATCGGGCTTTAAGTCGTTATAGACCACCCCGCGCGAATGCAGGTACTCCAGCGCGGGCAGGACTTCCAGGATATAAGCGATTGCGATATCGACCGGCAGTAGCTTGTCCGTCTGCTTTTTCCGCCTGTTTTTAAGCGACGGCCCGCCGACGTACTCCATGACAATAAAGCCGCCGGGTACCCGGGGGTCATCGATGAAGTTGAAAATCTTGACGATGCCCGGGTGGGTAATATCCGCGAGGAACTCGCGTTCTGCCACCGCAGCGGCGGTTTCATCGGCCGATTTTTGTGCCTGCATACCTTTGAGGACCACCACTCTTCCAGAAACAAAGTGGTCATTGGCCAGGTAAATCCAGCCCATGCCGCCATGGGCGATGACGCCCAAGATTTCATATTGGCCGGCCACCATGTCACCAGGCTGTAACTGCGGTGGCGGGATCTTTTTACCGGAGGATGCCTCGTGTGGGTCGATCAGGGCGTCGGTCGGCTCGGAGGGGGTGATAAACGGCAGGCGCACCATGCCATCGGCCACGCGGCGCTCGGTGCGGTGGGTGCCACGGCGCTCGCGGAAGGTATCGAGTGCGCGGCGGCGCGAGCGCTGCGAGGAGTCCTCCTGGGCCTGCTGGGCGCGCTGCTGTACGCGCTTAGCCCGGATATTGTCTAGGTCCGCCAAGAGGCTAGAGATATGGTCCGGGTCGATGGAACCATCGCCATCCTCGTCATCGTCTGCGAAGGGATCGAAGGCTACCGCGGAGGTGCCGGTATCACCGTCTGCTTCATCCTCGTCAGCGAAGGGATCAAAGGCCACCGCCGCGGTTGCTTCCTCGTCTTCGTCCGCAAACGGGTCAAAAGCTACGGCTGCGGTGGCGGGGCCGTCGTCCGAGGAGGCATCGCCTAGCGCATCCGGCTCCTGCGCGGAATTGGTGGCATTGGTGGGCTGGCGGAAGGCACGCTGGGTATCAAGGTTTTCCGGCTCGATGTATTCGAGCTCATCATCGCTAAAGTTCGGGTTATGGCTCATGGTTTAGCCTCCTCCTCGATATACTTTCCGGCCGGCAGCGTGGGCTCTTCTAAGTAGGCACCGAGCCACTCCTCAAAAAGGGAAGACCACGTGCCATCGCGGCGTATGCGCTCTAGCGTGGAATTTATTTGGCGCAGCAGTGGGCGGGTGTCATGCTGCTTGCTGGGCAGGCGCACGGCCACGCCGTAGTTTTCGGTTTCCAGCGGTTCGCCCACGATGGAGGTATAGGAATCCTGGGCGGCCATGCCGGAGAGCAGGGCATCATCGACGACGATGCCATCGGCCTGGTTGAGCTGCAGTGCCATGAGGCAATCGCCCCAGGAACGGGTGACCAAGATATCGGCTTTGGGGGCGTGCTCGCGGATGGTATCGAGTGCGGTGGATTCGCCCACACCGCACAGCGTCTTCCCAGCGGTGTCCTTGATGGATTTGATGCCAGATTTGCTGAGCACCAGCATGCGGGTTTGGGTACGCATATAGGGGATGGAAAAGGCCACCTCCCGCTCTCGCTCCGGGCTAATGGTCATCGTGCGCACAATCATGTCCACCGCGCCGGAATTAAGGGCATCGACTCGGTTGGAGGATTCCACGAAGCGGAAGTCCACCTTATTGGGATCACCAAAAATATCGCGGGCAACCTCGCGGGCGATATCTACCTCGAAGCCGCGTACTTCACCCGAGGCGGCGTCGCGGTAACTCAGCAAGTTATTGGAACGGTCCACACCCACGATGAGCCGGCCGCGCTTGACGATGTCCGGCACCCGTTCTTTCGCTTTCTTGTCATCTGGGCGGTAGCTGCCTTTAATGTCTTCACCAGAGGCGCGGTGCGCGGGGGTGGTTCCTGCCTTTTCAATCTTTGCCCCATCTGGCAGCGGCGGGCCCGGCTTTGCGTCAAGGGCCTGCTCGGCGGGCGCCTCCAGTGGCGGGGTAGAGCGGACATCGCAGGAAGCCAGAGGCAGCGCGGCGCAGACGCAGGCAAGCGAAGCGAGGACGAGGCGTGGGCGGCGCATTAGAGGTACTCCTGCAATCGGGGACGGATGCCCAGCCACACGGCGATAATGGCGCATAAGGTCAGCAAGAATACGGCCGAGGACACCGCGGTCATGGCGGTCAGGCCGCGTTCCAGGTAGCTGCGCATAGCGACGCGCGCCTGACTAATGAGATCGGAGAGCTCCGCGTCGAGCTCGTCATAGGAACGCGCCGTGGTCATCTCACCGTCCTTGGGCTCGGTGGCCGTGGCCTGGTAGATGGCTTCATCATAGTCGCCGTCTTTCAGCGCGCCCATGAGCTTATCGTGGGTGCCACGCCACTGCTCGGCGGCCGCCCGGGCGCTGTGGATGAGTTCGGGGTCGGTGACCTCCACGTCCTCATCATTGAGGGCATCCTCATAATCCTGCAAGGCCATTTCGATGGAGTTAATCGAGCTGGAAAAGCGCACCATCGTATCCTCCTCGGAGGAACGCAGCACCAGCGCCAGGGTTTCAGAGGTGCGCGCCTGCTGCGCCTCAATACGCGAGGCCGTCAGCGAATCCCATGGGCGCGAGGCTGTCTCAAAGCCCTGGTGGCCGGTGGACCAGGTAGCGAGGTTGGATAGTGCTACCCAAGAAATGGCTAGGAAGAGCAGCACGCTGGCCGTCAAAAAGCCACGATTAAAACGCCGGCGGGTCTGGCGCCACAGCCACCACTGGGCCACAACGAGGAAAAAGAGCGCGGCAAAGAGGCCGGAGAGCGGCACCCACTGCGGCGAAGTGAGCTTTTGCTGCTGCTGGTTTACCTTGGCGGTGGTCAGTTGGAAAAGCTCGGAGGCGGCCGGCAGGATATGCTCGCGCATTAGTGCAGAGGCATTGGACATATAGGAGTTAGCTACCGCATTGCCCGCCCGGTGATTAGAACGGGCCTTTTCCACCATCGCGGTATAGACGGGCAGCTCGCGCTGGATAAAGGTCACCAGCTCGCGCACACGGCCATCTTCCTGTGTGGTACCCAGCACGGATTCGGTGGCTGCCACCGAAGCGGCATCAATAGCTTCGTTATAGCTATCGCGATTTTGCTCTGATTCCACACCGGCCTGTACGAAGCCGGTGGTGGCCACGGTATCGGCCACCGAAAGCGAACTATAAAGGTGGTGCGCCGCATTCGACATCGGTTCGGTAGTGCTTAGCAGCTCGTCCAAATCGGAGTGGCGGGCGGCGGAAGATTGGGACATCGATAAGCCGGCAGCGCCCAGGGCCACGGTGAGGATGAGCGTGACCGTAAAAAGCTTGCCCGGGGTGGTGGAGGCAAAGTAGTAAAAGCGGCGCATCAGGCGCGCCGGGCCTGCGAACCATTGCATGGCGCGGCTGCTGAGCCCGCTGAAGGCCGGGCCGGTGGGCGCGGTGACCTCATCGAGCCAGTGATCGCTCGGGTGAGCGTGCTCGTTGTGCACGCTTTCTGCCCGGACTGCCTGCTCGGTCATTAACTCAGAATAGCGTCCGCAGTGTGCTGGGCGCCACCATATACCCGCGTGTGTGGCTAGGATAGGCAGCATGCATAATCCTCACAGTGGAGACGGCTGGGCGGCAGGTCCTGGCGGCATTCGGGTCTGGGGAAAATTCGGTGCCGCTGGCCTCTTTCTTGTTGCCGGGCGCAAGGTGCTTCTCCAACACCGTGCCGCGTGGACCAATCACGGCGATACATGGGGGATTCCGGGTGGCGCCCGTGATTTTACGGAGACGCCGACCCAGGCCGCGTTGCGCGAAACTCAGGAAGAATGCGCGATTGCGCCCCACGATGTAGAGGTACTCGATGCGCAAGTCACGGCCGGGCCTTATCCCGCAGCGGGGGATCTACCGGGGGAGTGGACCTATACCACCGTGCTCGCGCGCACGCGCACCGGTGTTCCGCTTCCTACTACAGCTAATGAAGAGTCCTATGAGCTGCGCTGGGTGCCTTTCGACGAGGTGGAGACCCTCCCATTATTGGCTGCCTTTCGTCGCTCCTTTCCCACCCTGCGGGAGAGTATGGAGGCATTGAACAGGTAAAGTTGCCAGATTTATGGCACTCTAGTGCCATGATCGAAGTAGAAGGACTGACTAAACAATATAAGTCTGTCCGCGCCGTTGATGATCTCACCTTTCAGGTAAAACCCGGCATGGTCACCGGGTTCCTAGGCCCCAATGGCGCGGGCAAATCCACCACCATGCGCATGATCCTCGGCTTGGATGCTCCTACGGCCGGCAAGGCGCGCATTAACGGCAAGCACTACCACGAGCTCAAGCAGCCCCTGCGTGAGGTGGGTGCCTTGCTCGATGCCAAGGCAGTGCACCGCAACCGCAGCGCCGCTAATCACCTGAAATGGATCGCACAGTCCAATGGCATTTCTACTTCCCGCGTTGACGAGGTCTTGGGGCTGGTAGGGCTTTCCGACGTCGCCGGTAAGAAAGTCGGCGGCTTCTCCCTCGGCATGGGCCAGCGCTTGGGCCTCGCCGGCGCACTGCTCGGTGACCCGGGCATCCTCATTTTGGACGAGCCGGTCAACGGCCTTGACCCGGAGGGCATTCGCTGGGTCCGCCAGCTGGTACGTGCCCTAGCCAAAGAGGGCCGCACCATTTTGATTTCTTCCCACCTGCTGTCGGAGATGTCCCAAACCGCAGATCACCTCGTGGTCATTGGTAAGGGCCGCTTGGTAGCGGACCAGCCCACCTATGACTTTGTGAAGGACCACTCGGAGTCCTCCGTGCTGGTGCGCTCCGATCACCTCGATGCCTTTGGCTCTGCTCTGCGCGCCGAGGGAATCTCCTTTACCGAGTCCACCGACGAGGAAGGCCGCCCCCGCTTGGTGATTGCCAACCAGACCACGGATTTCGTGGGCCAGCTGGCGTACTCCACCGGTGTGCCGCTTAATGAGCTAAGCCTCAAGAGCGCCTCCCTAGAGGACGCTTTCATGGAGCTTACTGGCGACGCCGTCCAGTACCACGGCTCCACCGGCGCCCCCACCCCCGGAACCGCTGGCGCCGCCACTCCGTTCGCTCGACCCACCCAGCAGGAGGTTTAAGTCGCCATGCTGAATACCTTGAAGTCCGAATGGACCAAGCTGCACACCACCCGCTCCTTCTGGTGGACTACCTTCATCTTCCTCTTCTTTGTCTGGGGTTGGGCCATCTTGAATGCTCGCCTTACCCAACCGGCGGAAACCCCCGAGGATGTAGAGTTGGGCATGGGGATTATTACCCCAGATGGCGCAGTGACTTTCCTTTTTTCCCTTGGCCTGCCTGTACTCATGATCCAAGCCATCATGATTGTCACCACTGAGTACCGCTTTGGTACGCAGACCATCACTTTCATGGCCACCCCACGCCGCTGGTCGGTCGCTGTGGTCAAGTTGCTCATGTACGCGGTTATCGCCGCAGCATTGACCTTTGTGGCCGTGGTGGGTGCCTACCTACTCACCGAGTTTTTTGCTCACGATGAGGTAGCCGCGCAATTCCAGCCTTGGGACGATGAGATGGGGCAGAAGCAGCTGTGGAAGTATCCTCTAGCCGCCGCGCTGCTCGTCCTTTTCTCCCAAGGTCTCGGACTGTTATTGCGCTCGACGGCTGGTTCCGTGGCCATTGGTCTCATCCTCTTCCTCGGCGTGGATAATCTTGTGGCTGCCCTTCCCAAGTTTGGTAGCAAGCTGGTCAACTTTATGCCGTTCAAGTCTTTCCAGTCTTGGCTGTGGGAGATAGATCCGGTTGATGCTCCCTGGAAAGATAACTGGGTATTTTGCCTGGTATTTATTGCCTGGGCTCTCCTTTTGTGGGTCCTCGGCGTCATCGTCCTGCAAAAGCGCGACGCCTAAACACCTCCAACGCTTAAGCCCCCATTGCTTAGGCGCTTCACCGCCTCGGCCGGCAGCTCATTCGCTGCTCACCGGGGCGGTGTCTTGTTTCCGGACCGTTTTCGTTGCAGCCGCGGTGGTCCGTGTTCGCTCTACTGCAGCGCGGAGGTAAGTCGCATGACATTATCCACGTAGCGGCGGATAAAGCCGCGCTCATTCCATTCCTCCAAAGTTAGCTCGTGACACACGGCGCGGTAATTGGCTACGAGCTGGTTGAACTGGTCAATGAGGTCTCCCTTGGCCACCAGCATGGTGGACTCATAGTTCAGACCAAAGGAACGCGGGTCCATATTGGAGGAGCCGAACATACACAGCGGATCGCGGCCGGGATCGTCCGGGTCGGTAATAATGAACTTGGAGTGAAGCACAAAGGGGTAAGGGAATTGGTAGATGTGTACGCCTGCCTCTAGCAGGGCCTGGTAGTAGGAGGACTGGGCATGGTTGACCATAAACTGGTCCGCCTTTGCCGATACATAAAGCTCCACATCCACGCCGCGGTAGCAAGCGGTGGTTACGGCCTCCAGCAAGGACTCATCCGGGACAAAGTAGGGCGAGCACAAAACTAGCCGGTCCTTAGCGTGATGGACCAGGGAGTTGAACATGCGCAGGTTTGGCTCAGTGGTATAACCAGGGCCGGAGGGGATGATTTGGAGGTGATTGGCGTCGGCAGTCTGGGCGTCGTCATAAGGCAGCTCATCGAGGGGAAGGTTCTCGTCTGCCTCTAGGTACCAATCCACGGCGAAGACCGCGGACATGGAAGTCACAATCGGCCCGGAGAGCTCTACCATGTAGTCGATCCAGTAGCGGTCCTTGGTTTTGTACTGGCGCTTAATCATATTCAGCGAGCCGATAAAGCCCACCTTGCCATCGATGATCACCAGCTTGCGGTGGTTGCGCAGGTCCGGACGCCGGAAACGGCCCTTGTGTATCTGAATGGGCAGCATGAGATGCCAGTCCACGCCTATCTCTGTCAGCTGCTTGCCCAGCTTGAAATAGCCCTTGTACTTAAAACTGCCGATCTGATCCAGCAGTAGCCGCACCTTCACGCCGCGGGCGGTAGCCCTGCGCAGTGACTCGAAGAAGACGTCCGTGACCTCGTCCCAGGACTGGATGTAGATCTCGATGGACACGTACTTCTTGGCGCGGTCAATGGCGGCGGCGATAGCGCGAATGGATTCGTCATAATCCGCGTGCAGACCCAGGTTGTGGCCCACCAACGCTGGGAATCCGGTCAGCTCGCGGTTGAGCCGGATGACCGACTCAGTTTCTGCCGAAAGTATGCCCTGTGGGTGGTCAGGGGTGTGGGCCGTGACGTTTTCAATCTTCTCATTTGCTTGCTGCTGGATGCGGTGGCGGCGCCGGTTGATATACGGCGAGCCCATAAGCAAAAACAGCGGCAGACCGATAAACGGCAGCACCAAAATAGCCAGCAGCCACGCGGTGGAACTGGACGGGCGGCGGCCTTCGGGCACGAAGCCGACGGCAATAATCTTGATGCCGTAATCCAGGATTAGGAATAAAAGCTGCCAGAAGCTGAGATCAAGCGACCAAGACATTTATCGCACGGAATCGAAATCGGGCAGATTGAAATCTGCGAGAAGCGGGCAGTGATCGGAAGTTTTATCGCCGGCGCGCTCAACCAGGTCTACCTGTGCGCCGGTTACGTGTTGGGCAAGTGGGGCGGAAGCCAACTGGAAATCGATGCGCATGCCTTCGTTCTTTTGGAAGCGCATGCCCTTGTAATCGAAGTAGGTATAGCGTTGGTCCTCCGTGAACCGGCGGGTGACCTCCTCGAGCCCGGACTCTTCCAGCATCTGGAATGCGGCGCGCTCTGGCTCGGTGACATGCGTCTTGCCGCGGAAGGCTTCGATGTCCCATACGTCTTCATCGCGCGGAGCAATATTGAAATCACCGGTCAAGAGAAGTTTAGACTGCGCATTATTTTCCGCATAGTGCGCCAGGTGATAGAGAAAGTCCAGCTTGTAGTCATAGTGGCGGTCCGTGATCTCGCGGCCGTTGGGCACGTAGAGGGACCACATTTCTACGCCACGGATTCGGGCCCCTAGCGCTCGTGCTTCACGGTCTTGTGGCTTATCTGGATCTTTGGCAAAGCCGGGTTGTCCCGGGAAACCTACAAAGACCTCCTCGGGCGCGTCTGTGGACACGATGGCCACGCCGTTCCACTGGTTGAGCCCGTGGCACGTGACGTGCAGACCCGCTTCCTCGAAGGGCTCGCGTGGAAACTTATCGTCTTTTACTTTAGTTTCCTGCAGGCACAAAACGTCGATATCGTGCTTGGAGATAAGGTCCAGCGCCCGCTGTGTGCGGGTACGAACGGAGTTAATATTCCACGTGGCGATGCGCATGCCACATACAGTACCTGCCCGCTGCAGCGAGGTCAGTGGGCAGTCCCATAAGGCTCACCACCCAGCCCGAAAGGGTGCTGCGCGGGGCCTAGCCCCGCAGGCGGGCGTAGACGCGGCGGTGTTGCTCGATGAAGCCGAGCTTCTCAGCCAGCCGCACTCCTGCGGTATTGGAAGCCGGAACGGTGAGGTAGGCATGCTCCGCGCCATTATCGCGGCCCCAGCGCAGCAGGTGCTGGCCTAGCAGGGTGCCGAATCCGCGGCGGCGGGAGTTCGCAGCTACCTCCACATTAGAAAGGCCCAGCCACGCGGTGCCATCGCCGGATTCGCTAATGGCACCGCGGGCAATGGCGACGGTTACGCCTTCGAGCGCTAGGCGGCCAAAGCCAAGTGTGCCCTCGATGGGGGCGCTCAGGTGCTTCAGTGCCTGAGGCGAAAGGGTTCCGCTGCGGGAGTGATACATCTCCAGCCACTGGTCATCGGGGTGGTCTTCGACATGGAAGGTGGGGGAAGCAGAGGGGGCTTCGGCAAGCGCGGGCAGATCGCGCAAGACCATAGCGAGCGTTTCTGGTTCGGTTTCCGAGGCGGCGTCGGCAAGCAGGCGCTCGGCGGGTTTGCCAATGCGCTCTGGAACCAATAGGCGCACCGGCAGGTCGCGGCGGGCGAAGAAGTCCTTAATCTCTTCCATCGGCACCGGGGTAAAGCCGGCCGAAGGGCCCAAAGGCACGGCCGAATTGGAGCTGCCGGTAGCCCCGTCGCCGGCGCGCAGGAGCCAAGAACCATCGCTAGTCCAGGCGTGCTCCCCGCCGGGGAAAGCCGCGGCCGCCGCAACCTCCACGGCGCGGATATCGGAATTGCGGACCATGCGCGGGGAGAGCCGCTTGATGATTTTCAGCTGTTCCGGCGGGATCTCTACCGCATCCAGGTCAGAGGGGAAACCACCGACCTCCTGCGGGCGGATAACCAGCGGATTGAGGCTCAGCACGTGCCCGATGACGTCGCTATGCACGCCGCCGAAATCGCGCCGGGCCACCACGCGCTCGCCCACCTGGACGGCATCGGAGCGGAAAATACGTGACATTAGTCGTCGTGGCCGAAGGGATCGGCGTCCTCGCCCGGTACCCAGGAATAACCCGGCTCGGTCCACCCATTGCGTTTGATGGCCTTTTTGGCCTGGCGCTTATAGCGGCCGATGAGGGTATCGGTGTACAGGAAGCCATCGAGGTGGCCGGTCTCGTGCTGCAGGCAGCGGGCGAAGAAGCCATAGCCTTCGACGGAGATGTCGTTGCCGTTTTCGTCCTTGCCGGTCACGCGCGCCCAGTCGGCGCGGCCGGTGGGAAAGCCTTCGCCTGGAACGGAGAGGCAGCCTTCGTCATCGGAGCCGTCGTCGGCCGGCATGGTCTCCGGAATTTCGGAGGTCTCCAACACGGGGTTAATAACGCAGCCCTTGCGCATGCCTGCCTTTTCGGACGGCAGCTCGGTGCCATTGGGCCCGTCCGTATCGGGGCAGTGGTAGACAAAGAGGCGCTTGCCAATTCCTACCTGGTTTGCAGCTAGGCCCACGCCATGGGCGGCATCCATGGTTTCATACATGTCCGCGATGAGTTGCTGCATTTCCGGGGTGGAAATTTCGGATTCTTCCACCGGTTGGGTGGGATTGTGAAGCACGGGCTCGCCGTGGATAACGATGGGGCGAATAGTCATGCCTTACAGTTTAGGCATGGACCCCTTGTCTGACCTAGACGCCGCCATTTTGGACTTTGAAGAAAACGCGCCGCGCAGCATCGGCCGCAAGGAAGAGGCCATCCGCGCGCAACTGGATATCTCCCCGGTGCGCTACCATCAGCGCCTTAACCTGCTTCTCGACGCCCCCGCGGCCGCCCAATCCCATCCCCTCCTAGTCGCCCGGCTGCGCCGCCTGCGCGAGGAGAGAGAAAACACGCGGCGCGCCGCGCGGGGAAATACCCCTTCTAGTTAATTCTGGGTACTAGTGTTGCGTATGTGACTAATGTGAATCCGGAAAATTCGACCGACAAGGTACCCGACGAAACCCGCGCCGGCTCCGCTGCCGGTGCGTCCGCTTCCCGTGCCGCTAAGCGCCCCGCTGGTGGCGGCGCGCACGCTAAAAAGGGCGGACTCCCGCTGCGCGGCCTGGCGATGGTCCTCATCGCGGTGGCCGTCATGCTCGGCCTCTGGGCTTTGTACTCCATAACCTCGGGCGACGATGATTCCACCGTGGCCTCCGAGAGCAAGCAAGAAAACTCCACCGGTTCCACCATTGGTGCCGCACCCGAAGGCTCCGCTGGTCCCGATGCCGCAGGTTCCCGTGCCCCCGGTGCCCCAGGCGCTTCCGAGGGTGCAAGCGCTCTTTCCCCTGCACCGGCGCCAGGAAAGGGCGATGCCCCACGTGATTCGGCTGCTTCCGGTGCTGCCGACGAGGCTGCTGCGCCTCAGGGCAATGACGCTGCAGGAGAGGAAAACGCCCACTCCGCCGCGCGCGACCGCAAAGATATTAAGGTCAGCGTCCTCAATAACTCCGGTGAGGTAGACAAGGCCAAGAAGGAAGCCGATTCCCTCAAAGGCGGCGGCTTCAAGGTGGGCTACGTGGGCAACCTGCCTGGCGATGTCCTTACCGTCCCGAAGACCACCGTCTTCTACCCGGAAGGCGATACCTCTGCTGAAGCACTGGCCAAAGAGGTAGCCGCTCGCTATCAGGCCGATATCGCGCCCATGAATCGCGACCTGCCTAAGGAAGCAACCGATGACGGCGCCGTCGTTGTCGCCCTAGCGGTGCCGCAGGCCTAAGCTAGCTGCGTACCTGACCTAAAGTCCAAGGGCATCCGGCCAGAAAGAAACTTTATTGTTCTGTGGCCGGATGCCCTTGGACTTTTATGATCTGAGATATTGCCTACCCGCACGGCCGCCGCTGAGAATGGGTTAAATAAAATTCACTTCTTAATACCTGTCAGCCGTTAAGCTGAATGGGTGAAGATCCCGGCAGAACAATTCGCCCGCTCTCCCGAACCAACGCTAGGTGTGGAATGGGAGGTAGCGCTCGTGGACCGCGAAACGCGCGACCTCGTCCCGCGCGGTGCGGAACTTATCGATCTGGCCAATGCGACCTATCCCGATATCCATCTGGAAAAGGAATTTCTCCAAAATACGGTGGAGCTAGTTACAGGCATTTGCCACACCGTTCCGGAAGCAATCGCTGACCTGAAAAATTCCCTGAACGCGGTGGAAGAAGCCGCCGATAAGCTGGGGGTAGATGTCTGGGCATCCGGTGGGCACCCATTTACGGATTTCCGCGAGAATCCGCTTTCGGATAAACCCAGCTATCAAGAAATCATCGCGCGCACCCAGTACTGGGGCAAGCAGATGTTGCTTTGGGGCACGCACGTGCACGTGGGCATTAGCCACGAGGACCGCGTGTGGCCCATCATCAATGCGCTAATGACCAAGTACCCCCACTTGCTGGCCTTATCAGCGTGCTCGCCGGGGTGGGAGGGCCTGGATACCGGCTATGCTTCCAACCGCACCATGCTCTACCAGCAGCTGCCTACCGCAGGCATGCCATATCAATTCCGCGATTGGGCCGAGTGGCAGTCCTATATGCGCGACCAAGCGATTTCCGGCGTTATCAACCACACCGGCTCCATGCACTTTGATATTCGGCCGGCCGCCAAGTGGGGCACGGTGGAGGTGCGCGTGAGCGATGCGACGTCGAATCTGCGCGAGCTTTCCGCCATCGTTGCGCTTACTCACTGCTTGGTGGTCTACTACGACCGGCTTATCGACGCCGCGGAACCCCTTCCCACCCTGCAGCCCTGGCACGTGGCAGAAAATAAGTGGCGCGGCGCCCGCTACGGCATGGATGCGCTGGTAATTACCTCCCGCGAGACCGATGAAGCCTGGGTCAAAGACGAGCTAGCGCAGATGGTGGAAGAACTCGCCCCCATCGCCCGCGAGCTGGGATGCTTTAATGAGCTGCAGCTTATCCACGAAATTATTGATGGCGGCGCCGGCTATGAGCGGCAGCGCCGCTTGTTCAAAGAAACTGGCAGCTGGCGCGAGGTGGTTGAGGAGACCTGCCGCGAGCTGCGCACCTTCCGCCCGCTCTAAAGCGGGAGGGCAGGGGGCCGGTAGCCGCCTCGGGCTTAGTCCTCGGAGCGCGAGTGGCGCCCATAAGCCGGGGTATCGGGGATATCGGTGATGTCCTGGGACGCGGGGAAAGCGCGCGTTTCGGGACCCACCGCGGGCATTTCTGCCGTTTCATCGCTGATAGTGCGCGCTGCCCGTGAATGACCACCACGGGTCGTAGACTCGGTGTTCACTGAATGCGCCGGACGGGCCGCGGTCGTGGTGGCAGCAGGTTGCGCGGCAGCGGGCTGCTGGGGGCTACCAGGGGCGGTCGTTTCCTTGGCCGGTTGGGTGCCAGGGATAAATCCCCACACCGCGTAGAAGGCGATATAGATAACGCCGGCGCCGGTAAAGGCCAACATGCCCCAGGGCTGCAGATCCCAGTGGTTGAGCGAGCGGCTCGCAGCAGATAGCCACACGGGGGCGGAAATGAACGGCATGGTTACCGCACACATGGCCAGCACGGATACGAAACCAGCGAACTGTGCGCCGAGGAAACCGTGCAAGCGCCTGCCCAGCGCCTGGTTAACGGAAACCAGTACGACGACGGCCAAAGGCACCGTCCATACCCAGTGGTGATACCAGGAGAAGGGGGAGACCAAGCAGGAACTGATACCGGCGAGCGCAAGCGCGGCCGAGTTATTACGGTGCTTCATCGCGGTACGCAGCGCCAAGCAGGTCAGAATAAAGACCACGACCACGGCGGCAAGCCATACCCAGCCGCCGTCGATGCCCCATGCGCGGACCATCACGGAGCGGATGGACTGCGCACCTGGGTTAGTGTGCTCGCCCACGCGGGAGGATTTAAAGATGGCATCGGTCCAGAATTCGGCGGCATCCGGGATGGTTACAAAGCCAATGGCAACGGTTACCGCGAACGTCAAGATGGCGATAATCGCCTGCCACCAGCGTTTTTGGAAGAGCAGAACCAGTCCCATATAAGCGGGGGTAAGTTTCATACCCGCAGCCAAACCGATGCCGATGCCCGGCAGGGCCCGCTTGCGCGGGAGGAGGTCCAAGGCAACCAGCAACATCAAAAAGATGTTGATCTGGCCAAAGAATAGGGTGCCGTGCACCGGTTCATTTGCCGGGGTGCAGCACAAAAGCAAGATGCTCAATAACCACATTGCCGGGGAGAGCTTGAGCCCGCGCTCGCGCAGAACCAGCATGATGACCGTAAACAGGGCAAGGGCGGTGCCGCCTTGCCAAAAGAGGATCAAAGGGTCGTCGGCAAGCGAGGAAAGCCACGTGAAAAGAGTGCCGGAAAAGGGCGGATAGGTAAAAGGCAGGTCACCAATATAGGCGTTATCGTACAAGTTTGCGCCCTGCGCTACCTCACCACCGGCGAGCCAATAAATCTTCAGATCTAGCGGAACGCGCCACACAAAGGCGCTATTGCCATCGTAGATGCTGAAGCGATAGACAATGACGCCGATGAGGGCGGCGAGCAAAGTCACCACAGTGGGAAGCCCATAAAGCTTTTTCACGGTGAAAAGCGTCTCCTACTTGCGGCGCAGCGACTTCGCGGCGGGGCGGTCGTTGCGGGACATGGTTTCCTCGGTGCCGTATAGGCCCTCACGGCGTGCAATACGTGAGGTGCGCTGCGCGGTTACCGGGCTAGTGAACATGGCAAACAGTACCAGCAAAATGAGCATTCCTAAATCCCCCTGCTCGGCCACGCTGAAGGATTCCGCGCCCGTGAGGCGGATGATCGCGCCCAGGATGGTGAGGATAAGACCGGTGGTCTGCGGCTTGCTCACCGCGTGTACGCGCGACATTGTGTCTTTGAATCGAGCGATACCGATGGCTGCGGCCAAGGTGAGGAGGCTGCCGCTAATAATGAGGATGAGCGAGAGTACATCAGCGATAAAGGACCAGCTCATTGGTTATCCCTCTTCCTAAACCTTGTAACCGACACGGTAGAGATAAAACCCAAGAGCGCAATGACCAGCATGGCCGAGGCCACCGTGGTGTTGAGCGACCAGCACATGTAGGTAGCAAGCGCGCACTGGAACATCGCGGTAAAGCCATCCATACCCACCAAACGGTCCAGCGAATTAGGCCCGGTGATAATGCGCCAGACGGTAATGAGGAAGGAGACGACCAGCAGCGCGGCGGCCACCAGCAAAATCGCATTGTAGATCTGAGGATCCATTAGGGGTGGCTCCTTTCAAAGATTTCGATGAATGAGGCCTCCATACGGGCCACGGCATTGATCTCGCGCTGGATTTGCTCCTCATCGTGGGCATCTAAGATGTGGACGGTGAGCATGCGGTTAGCAATATCAATATCGGTTACCGTGCCACCCGGTTGCAGGTTGTACAGCGTCACCGCCAAAGAGATGGCAAACTCATTATCCAAGCGCATGGGCAGCTCCAAGATGGCGGTCTTGGGCACCGGCTGCGGGCGCACGGCCAGCCATCCCACCTTGAGCGAGGCGTAGAACAACTCCCAGAACCAGCGGAGCATAAAAGCAATGAGCTTGCCCCAGGAGACGTCGATGCCGGTAATCGGCATGGCCGGCAGCGGTAGGGCAAAGACAATAACGACGCCGATGATAAGTCCCGCCACCAAGTTTCCCACGGTGACCTCGCCCATCAGCATGCACCACATGATGATGAGCCAGACGATGAACCACGGACGGAAGCGGTGGTGCAGGCCGGAAAAGCGCGAGTTAGTCATCGCTAATATCCTTCCTCTTGGCGGCGTCCGGGGACTTTACGGTGGTGGAATGCGCATCGCGTCCACCGGCTTCTGGATCGGTGCGGGAATCCAGGCCCGGCGAGGCCGGGGGCTCCGCCTCAGGAGAGTGGCTGCGCCTATTTTCATAGGAATCAGCGCCGCCGGTGTAGCGCTCCTTCTGGTTGAGGTGGCGGGTGGGATCATCCGCGCGGTTGCCCAGCACGGCGTACTGGTAGATGGACGTATCCTGCGCGGATTCGGCCGCGCGCGAGGTTACACCGGAAATCGGTCCGGCCAGGAAAGTAATGGACGTAGACGCGGCCACCAGCAGGGTCGTAGAGGCGATCATGCCAAAGGGCACCCTGCCCACATCCTGGCGGGAGGAAAATTCCACCTCATCGGTGATATCGGAAAGCGGGGCCGGGCGGGCGAGCGCCACGTTGCCTTCAGGGGCATCGGCGCGGTCGCGTTGAAAGCCCTTAGCCCACACCAGCATCATCACGTAGAGGGTAAGCAGGGAGGTAGCCACGGCTCCAACGATAAGTACCCAGGCCATCCAGGATCCTTCATTCGCACCGGCTTGCAGCAAAATGACCTTGCCCAGGAAACCGGAGAACGGCGGGATGCCGCCCAGGTTGATGGCGGGGATGAAATACAAGATTCCGATGAGCGGGGCGGAATACATCAGCGAGCCCAAACGGCGCAGCGAAGATGTTCCGGCCTGGCGCTCAACCAGTCCGACCACCAGAAATAGCGCAGTCTGGACCAGAATGTGGTGTACGGCGTAGAAGATGGCGCCAGAAAGCCCCTGCGCGGTACCCAAAGAGACGCCGAAGATCATATAACCAATGTGGCTGACCAGGGTAAAAGACAAAAGGCGCTTAATATCGGATTGCGCGATGGCGCCCAAAATACCCACCAGCATCGTGGCGAGGGCTACCCACATGAGCACGGTATCGAGCCCACCCGCAGTAAAGACGGAGGTGCGGGCGCGGATGATGGCGTAGACACCCACCTTGGTCAGCAGGCCGGCAAAGACGGCCGTGACCAGCGAAGGTGCCGTGGGATAGGAGTCCGGCAGCCAGGCATCCAGCGGGACCACGGCGGCCTTAATGCCAAAGGCGACGAGCAACGTGGCAAAGATAGCGGTGCGAGTTCCTTCCGGAATGTCCTGCATGCGCTGGCCAATCTGTGCCATGTTCATCGTGCCCACGGAGGAATACACATACCCCAACGCGAGCAAGAAGATCATGGATGAGGCCATCGACACCATCACGTAGCCCACGCCGGCGCGCACTCGACCAGCCGAGGCCCCCAAGGTCAACAGCACATAGGACGCCACGAGGAAGACCTCGAAGCCCACGTAGAGGTTGAAGAGATCGCCAGCCAAAAAGGAGATATTAACGCCCATGGTCAGCAGCATGTAGGTGGGCAAGAAGACGGCCACCGGCTCGTCCTTGGTGCCGTCGCGAACGCCCTGAGAAATGGCGTACCAAATGACAGAAAACAGCACCACGGAGGACGTAAAGAGCATGACCGCAGAGAGGCGATCCGCCACGAGCGTGATACCCACCGGGGCGTCCCAGCCTCCTACCTGCAGGGTTTGGATGCCTTCAAAATCTGCGATGAGGATGAGTACGGCATTGACCACGGCGGTAATGAGCAGTGAGAAAAATACGATCTGGCGCTGCACATTGGGAATGCGGCAAAAGATCAAGGCGAGGGCCGCGGCCACTGCCGGGATGATAATGGGCAGCGGAATGAGGTAGCCGATGTAGGGAAAGAGGGCATCGACAAGCGGCTGTACGGTCTCACTCATCGCGGGCCCCCTTTACTGGTTCCTCGAAGGATGCAGGGCCGAAGTTATCGCCTTGCTTGGTGGCGCGGCCGGTAGCCGGATCATTGGACGCATCTTGGTCCGGGCTGGCGGCCGCATTGCCGGGGCGCGCGGCCTTGGCGGCAATAGCGGTATCTTCCGCGTCATCTTCAATGACATCATCCGTGCGGTAGCGGTACTGGCGGTAGGCCAGGGTAAGGATGAAGGCCGTCAGCGCCATGGAAATGACGATGGCAGTCAGAATCATTGCTTGTGCCAGCGGATCTGCAATCTCGGTGCCGAAAGGTTCCGAGTCGCGGCCATCGATAGGCGGAGAACCGGCCGAACCGCCGGACTGCAGCAGGAAGAGGTTTGCGCCATTGCCCAAAAGCAGCAGTCCAAGCAGCATTTTGGTCATGGCGCGGTCCAGGAGCAGGTAGACGCCCGCGGCTACGAGCACACCGGCGGCCAAGAGGAGGAAGAGGTTGGCTTCCATTTATTTCTCCTTCCCTGTGGTGGCGGTTGTGCTTGCTGTAGCGGCTTGTTTCTTTTCCTTGCGTTGGGCCCGTTGCGCTTTTTGCTTGGCGGTGCGTTGGCGCTGCTGCCGGGCCAGCGAGCGGGCGCGATCGCGGGCACGTTGCTTACGCATATCCTCTTCTTCATCCAGCTTGGCGCCCAAGGAATTTAGGATGTAGAGCGTGAGCCCCACGACGATGAGGTAGACACCTGCGTCAAAGACCAACGCTGAAGGTAGCGAAACCTTGCCGATGAGCGGAATCTCCGGTGAGGTGTATCCGCTGGTAAGCGGCGGGTGACCAAAGAACATCGGGGTCACCGTGGCTAGTGCGGACAGCAAGAGACCGGTGCCCATGGTGCGGCCGGCGTCAATAGGCAGGGTTTCTTCCAGCTCCGCGCGCCCACCAGCCAGGTAACGCAGGATGAGTGCTAGCGCTGCCACGAGGCCGCCGGCAAAGCCACCGCCAGGAGCATTGTGGCCGGAGAAGAAGAAATAGAAGGACAGTGCGACCATGGACGGGAAGAGCACGCGGGTGGAGACATCGATCATCAGCGAGCGGTTGAGTGCTTGCTCAGATTCCACCCCGGCGGCCAGCCACCGCCGGCCGGTAACCCGCAGGGTGGGGCGGCGGCTTTCACGGCCGAAAGATTGGGTGCGATAAATCAGCGAGACCACGCCCAGTGCGGCAATGATAATCACCGTGATTTCGCCAAAGGTATCCCAGGCGCGCAGGTCCACCAGCAAGACGTTGACAGTATTGGCACCGTGTCCAATCTCTTTGGCCAGATCCGGCATGAACTCGGAGATGGGCTTGGACTGACGCGCGTTAATAGCAAACATCGCTACTACGGTGACGGTAAGACCCGTGCCCACGGAAAGCCAGGCACGCAGGCGGCCCATCTTGGGGTCCTGCTTCCATTCGGTGGAGGCCGGCATGCGGCGCAGAACCAGCATGAAAAGAACCATCACGATGGTCTCGGTCAACAGCTGCGTCAGCGCCAAGTCCGGCGCACCGTGCAGAGCGAAGATGAAGGCGAGCGTATAGCCAGTCACCCCGACGATGATGACGGCTGATAAACGATTATCGGTGACCGTGGCAGCCACGGCGGCCACCATGATGATGAAGGCGGCGACGATCTGCCAAGGATTTTCCGCCACTATCATGCGGATATCAGTGAGATCGCCTTTGATGATCATAGCCAGTGGCAGCAGCATCAACGTGGCAAAGATAACCGTCAAGTTCAGCTGCAGGGAGCCGCGCTGCGTGGTTGCCGTCGTGCGCAGCGAGAGCTGGCGCAAAAGAGCGATGACCGAATCGTAGGCGTCATCCGCATTGCCCAGTGCGGGGTAGGAGAATTGCCACTTGACCAGGACCTGGCGTTGCCAGTGCATAATAATACCGGCCACAATAATGAGTGCGGAGAGGCCCAGCGCCACCGTCAAGCCATGCCACAGGGCTAGCTCGCTATGCTCCTCCGGGCCGAAGGTGGAATTGAGGTGTTGGTCAAAGGCTGCCGAAAGCGGCTTGGGGAATACACCAAGTACCACTGTCAGGACGGTAAGTAAGACAGGGGAGAGCCATAGCCCCAGGTTGACCGGATGCATCTTGGCGACGGCCTCTGCCAGCTCCGTTCCATTGACCTCCTTCTTGGTGGCAAAGGCACCCCACAAAAAGCGCAGCGTATAGGCCATCGTGAGGATAGAACCGAGGACATAGGCCACAAGCATCATATTGCGCGGCATGCCGGCCAAGAGCTCTTCGTGCATGGTGGCTTCCAGCACGGCCTCTTTAGCCACGAAGCCAAACAGTGGTGGGACGCCGGCCATGGAGAACCCGGAAATGATCGCAATACCGAAAAGGAAGGGCTCCTTGCGCCCCAAGCCGGATAGCTTGGTGATATCCCTCGTGCCCGAGCAGTGATCGATAGCTCCGACGACCATAAAAAGCGCCGCCTTAAATAGCGAGTGCGCAAAGGTCAGCGCGAGGCCGGCCTGCATGGCTTCCCGCGAGCCTACGGCCATGATGGAGGTGATAAAACCCAACTGGGAGACGGTGCCATAGGCCAAAATCAGCTTCAGGTCGCGCTGTTTGAGCGCCATCCAGCCACCGAGCAGCATGGTAAATACGCCTAAGGAGATAACCACCACGTGCCAGGTTGCCACCTCATACATCGAGGGCGCCAAGCGCCCGACGAGGTAGATGCCGGCCTTAACCATCGCGGCGGAGTGGAGATAAGCGGAGACCGGAGTCGGCGCCGCCATCGCGCCGGGGAGCCAAAAGTGTGCCGGTACGATTGCGGACTTTGTCAGCGCGCCCGCCAAGATGAGCACGATGGCCACCGTGACATAGGGTGTTTGCGCAAAGTTCTCATAGGCGGAGATATCACTAAAGGTCCACGCCCCAGTTTGCCGCCCGAGCAAGATAAAGCCCATGAGCATGGTTAGCCCGCCCAGCGCGGTGACCATCAGCGCCTGCTGGGCCGCGCGGCGGGAGGAGGCTCGTTCCGCATAGTAGCTAACCAAGAGATAAGACAGCAGGGAGGTAATCTCCCAGAACACGTACATCAGCAGGAAATTATCCGCGGCCACTAGACCAAACATGGCGGTGGCGAAGCCCACCATTTGCGCCGCGAACATGGCCAAGCGGCGTCGCGTGCCGTCGAAATAGCCCCAGCAGTAGATCAATACCAGCGCGCCCATGCCCAAGATGATGAGGCTAAACAGCGCGCCTAGTCCGTCTAAGCGGAGGTCAAAACTTAGGTTCGCGGAGGGCATCCATTCCACGGTATGCTCAACCGCGCCACCGTCTGCGAAGGTGCCGCGCAGAAAGTGCATGAGCGTCCACACAAAGCCTGCGCCGGGGACTAGGGCCAAAATTCCAAATGCCGGGCGACCCATTCGCATGATGAGCAGCGGTGCCACCACGGTGGCGGCGATGAGAGTACCTAGGAGTATTAGCACGTTGGTTACTGCGCTCCTTTTGGTTGTATCGCGTTCTCTTGCCCCGCTGCCGCGAACACCACGAGCATCACAACTACTGAGAGACGAGAACATTCACGAGCCGCACGCCGCTGAGTACGCCGCGGTGGCATAGTGCAAGCAACATGGCCGAGCGCGGGGCCAACTTTTGCCACTTTACCGGCTTTTCTACGGCTTTGAAAGAACTATTTTTGGCGCTGTATTATATGCTGCTGTTTTGCGGCATAAAGAAACCCCGCTCCGTGGGGAGCGGGGTACGCCGCAGTGCCGCGGCAATAGCCAGGACCCAGGCTGGGCCAGGGGCGCAAGCCTTAGGAGTAGCGCTGCAGGAAGAGTGCCTCGGCTGCGGCAATATTTTCGATCTCGGTGGGATCCACCGACTCATTGGCGGAGTGAATGGTGCACTTGGGCTCCTCCACACCGTAGAGGGCGATCTCCGCGTTAGGATGCGCCTCTTGCAGCTCGGTGGTTAGCGGAATGGAACCGCCCATGCCCTGAGCGGCGGTCTCTGCGTTATAGGCCTCGGAAAGGCATTCGCCTAGCAGGGCAGCGGCTGGCTTTTCCGGATCGGTGGCAAAGCCGGCATTGGACTCGAGCACCTCGGCCTTGACGTGGGCGCCCCAAGGGGTGTGGCTGCGGAGGTGCGCACAGACGGCGTCGGCAATCGCGGCGGCATCGGCGCCAGCCGGAACGCGAAGGTTGAGCTGGGCGGAAGCGGTAGCGGGCACGGCGTTGACTGCTTCTGCAACCGGGGTAGAGGTAAAGCCGGTCACGGTAATGGCTGGGCGGGACCAGACCATATTCGCCACCGGGGTGGCGCCAGCCGGGTCATCTTCGCCCATGATCTTGGTGCCCTCCAGCAGCTGTGCATCGGCACGGAAGGCCTCGGCCGAGTATTCCTGGCCGGACCACTCGGCGGTGGTATCTACGCCATCGATAACGGTGCGGCCGTACTCATCGGATAGGGAGTCGATGGCGCGCATCAGGGCTTTGGCGGCGTCCGGGGCCGCGCCACCAAATTGGCCGGAGTGAACGCCGGCGGCCAGCGTATCGACCTGCACACCAATCTGCGCGCCGCCGCGTAGGGAAGTGGTCAAGGTCGGCTGGCCTACGGCGGAGTTGCCGGCATCGGCGATGAGGATGGCATCGGCCGCAAAAAGCTCCGGGCGGTCCTTGATGAGCTGGGAAAGGCCCTCGCCGCCGCGTTCCTCAGAACCCTCGATGAGGTACTTCAGGTTGACCTTGGTGCCGCCGTTATTGTCCACCGCGCGCAGGGCCGCTAGGTGCATGGCCACGTTGCCCTTGCAATCGGCGGCGCCGCGGCCGTACCAACGAGTAGAGCCATCGGCGGCCTGGCGCTCAGTAAGGGTAAAAGGATCAGAATCCCACGCTTCGCGGTTGCCCGCCGGTACTACGTCATAGTGGGAGTAAAGCAGGACGGTTTTGGCCCCCTCGTCGCCCTTGCGCTCGCCCAAGATGGCGGTGGAGCCATCGGCCGTGGTGATGGTTTCCACGCTCACTCCGGCTTCTTCGAGTGCGGACTTAACCCACTGGCTCGCGCCCTTGGTCTGGTCCTCCAAGCCTTCCTCATTGTGGACGGAGTTGAAGGCTACGAGCTCGCTGAGCTGGCGGAAAATGGTCTCGCGGTCGTTGCGGATGCTTTCATTAAGTGCAGTCATGTGTACTACCGTACCCGCCCTGCCCAAGCTATAGAGCAACCGGAATAGGAAAACGCTGGGGTGGTGAACTAAAATTTATTCATTCCACCCTGTGCGGATTTTGTCCGTTCGGACCCTATTCCGGCGAGGAATCGGGGCCAAACAGACAGGAACGGACGTGGCAGGCTGCGGTTTGTTACGCGGGGTGAAACGAGAAACTTTCATAGCCGAGAATAGAAAGGACCTGGCATGGCGAACGCATCATCCGCCGCAGGTTCCAAGGCCACCCTGCCCGAGCTGACTCTGCGCGGCATTATCATCGGCGGCCTGATTACCCTCATCTTCACCGCTGCCAACGTGTACCTAGGCCTGAAGGTGGGCTTGACCTTTGCTACCTCCATCCCCGCTGCCGTGATTTCCATGGCAGTCTTGCGCCATTTCAAAGGTCATAACATTAAAGAAAATAATATTGTCCAGACCATCGCCTCTGCTGCGGGCACCTTGTCCGCCATCATCTTCGTCCTCCCGGGCCTAGTGATGGTGGGGTACTGGCAGGGCTTCGGCTTCCTGCAGACGGCCGGTGTGTGCATCATCGGCGGCGTGCTGGGCGTGATGTATTCCATCCCGTTGCGCCGCGCTTTGGTAACAGGCTCCGATCTGCCCTACCCGGAGGGCGTGGCCGCGGCCGAGGTCCTCAAGGTGGGCGATGAAAATGCTTCCGGCGCCAGCCAGGAAGAAAATGCCAAGGGTCTGCGCATCATCGTCGCCGGCGGTATTACCTCGGCCGTCATGGCGCTGCTGACCGCAATGAAGGCGGCCGCCTCTGAGGTCACCGCCTATTTCAAACTCGGCGCCGGCGCGACCACCCTGGGCACGAGCCTTTCTACCGCCCTTATCGGCGTGGGCCACTTGGTGGGCCTGCCGGTGGGCATCGCCATGCTGGTTGGCGTAGTGATTTCCTATTTCATCTTGCTGCCCATTTTCACCACCGGTGATATTTCGGGCGCCACCGCTCTTGCCGACGTCGTCGATACCACCTTCTCCGATGATATCCGCTTCATCGGCGTGGGCACCATGGCCATTGCCGCTATCTGGACCCTGCTGAAGATTGCCGGGCCCATTGCGCTGGGTATCCGCCAGTCGCTAGCCTCCTCGCGCGCCCGTAAGTCCGGTTCCGCCGTGGATGTGACCGAGCGAGATATTCCCTTCCCCTATGTTGCCACCACCATCGTGGCGTTTATGGTGCCTATCGCGTTGCTGTTGTGGGACTTTGTGCGCGGTACTGATATTCACGACCACATGGCCGTGCTCATTACAGTCTCCGTCCTCTTTACCCTGTTGGTAGGCCTGATTATCGCCTCCGTGTGCGGCTACATGGCCGGCCTGATTGGTGCGTCTAACTCGCCAATTTCCTCCATCGGCATCATCGCCGTGCTCGCCGCCTCGCTGCTCATCGCGGCCGTCACCCGCGGCACCACTGCGGATCCTTTGTCTTTGGTGGCCTACACGCTCTTCACCGCGGCCATCGTCTTTGGCATTGCCACAATTTCCAATGACAATCTGCAGGATCTCAAGACCGGTCAGCTCGTCGGCGCTACTCCGTGGAAGCAGCAGGTAGCGCTCATTATCGGCGTGGTCTTCGGCTCTCTCGTTATCCCGCCGATTCTGCAGGTCATGCTCAACGGCTTCGGCTTCCAAGGCATGGAAGGCGCCGGCGAAGACGCCTTGGCCGCCCCGCAGGCCGCCCTGATGTCCTCCGTTGCCTCCGGCATCTTCGATAGTTCGTTGGATTGGAACCTCATCTTCATCGGTATGGCCATTGGCGCTGTTCTTATTATTATTGACGAGCTCCTGCGCAAGTTCACCGATAAGTACTCGCTGTCCCCACTGGCCGCCGGCATGGGCATGTACCTACCGGCCGCCCTGACCATCGTCATCCCCATCGGTGCCATCTTGGGCACCTTCTACGACAAGTGGGCCGCGAAGCAATCCCACCCAGAGTTTGCCAAGCGTATGGGTACCCTCCTGGCCACCGGCCTCATTGTGGGTGAGTCCCTCTTCGGCGTGGTCAACGCCGGCATCATCGCCGCCGCTGGCGGCGAGAGCCCGCTGGAAATCTTTGAGGGTGGTGCCTCCGCCACCGTGGTAGGCGTGATCCTCTTCATTATCGCGCTAACGTTCATCTACCGCTGGACCAAGCGCACGGTGAAGAGCTCCTAGTTCCTGATCCATTCCTTATATAATGGCGTCCCTTCGCGGGGGCGCCATTTTTTCTTGCAGTCGCGGTGGGAGAGTGCCAGAATGGTCGTTAGCACTCGCACAGTATGAGTGCTAGATAAATCTACATCGTTGTGGTTGAGGTTGGTTCACACTCACCAGCCATGCCGTCGCGGGCGTCCGCAGCGAGAAAGACGTGAGTGTCGTCCTCAATAAACCAAGGAGCACAAACACAATGGCAAAGATTATCGCTTTTGATGAAGAGGCCCGCCGCGGCCTTGAGCGCGGCCTAAACACGCTTGCCGACGCCGTCAAGGTCACCCTCGGCCCTAAGGGCCGCAACGTCGTCCTGGAAAAGTCCTGGGGCGCCCCGACCATTACCAACGACGGTGTTTCCATCGCTCGCGAAATCGAGCTCGAGGATGCTTACGAGAAGATCGGCGCCGAGCTGGTCAAGGAAGTTGCCAAGAAGACTGACGACGTCGCAGGCGACGGCACCACCACCGCAACCGTGCTGGCACAGGCTCTAGTACGCGAGGGTCTGCGCAACGTAGCCGCAGGTTCCAACCCAATGGGCATCAAGCGCGGCATCGAGACCGCAACCAAGAAGGTTGTGGACTCCCTGCTGTCTTCCGCCAAGGAAGTAGAAACCCAGGAGCAGATTGCTACCACCGCTGGCATCTCCGCTGCTGACCCGGCCATCGGCGAGAAGATCGCCGAGGCTATGTACACCGTGGGCAACGGCTCCGTAAACAAGGACTCCGTTATCACCGTGGAAGAGTCCAATACCTTCGGTGTTGACCTCGAGGTAACCGAGGGCATGCGCTTTGACAAGGGCTACATCTCCGGCTACTTCGCTACTGATATGGAGCGCCAGGAGGCAGTCCTGGAGGACCCATATATCCTGCTGGTCTCTTCCAAGATCTCCAATATCAAGGACCTCGTTCCGCTGTTGGAGAAGGTCATGCAGTCCGGCAAGCCGCTGCTGATCATCGCCGAGGACGTTGAGGGCGAGGCCCTGTCCACCCTCGTGGTGAACAAGATCCGCGGCACCTTCAAGTCCGTTGCCGTTAAGGCTCCTGGCTTCGGCGATCGCCGCAAGGCCACCCTGCAGGACATGGCCATCCTCACTGGCGGCCAGGTCATCTCCGAAGAGGTCGGCCTCTCCCTCGAGACCGCCGAGCTCGAGTACCTGGGCCAGGCACGCAAGGTCGTTGTCACCAAGGATGAGACCACCATCGTTCAGGGTGCTGGCTCCCAGGAGCAGATCGACGGCCGCATCAAGCAGATTCGCGCTGAGATCGAAAGCTCCGATTCCGATTACGACCGTGAGAAGCTCCAGGAGCGCCTGGCTAAGCTCTCCGGCGGCGTTGCCGTCCTTAAGGTCGGCGCCGCTACCGAGGTCGAGCTCAAGGAGCGCAAGCACCGCATCGAGGATGCAGTCCGCAACGCAAAGGCTGCCGTGGAAGAAGGCATCGTTGCCGGCGGTGGCGTAGCCCTGCTGCAGGCTGCTTCCGTCCTGGATTCCCTGGATGACCTCAAGGGCGATGAGGCTACCGGCGTCAAGATCGTCCGCGAGGCCCTGTCCGCACCGCTGAAGCAGATCGCACACAACGCTGGTCTGGAGCCGGGCGTTGTTGCTGACAAGGTTTCCTCCCTGCCAGCAGGCGAGGGCCTGAACGCTGCTACCGGTGAGTACGTCAACCTCATGGAGGCTGGCATCAATGACCCGGTCAAGGTCACCCGCTCCGCACTGCAGAACGCTGCTTCCATTGCAGCTCTGTTCCTGACCACCGAGGCCGTCGTTGCCGACAAGCCTGAGCCGGCCGGAGCCAACAACGGCATGCCGGACGCTGACGCCATGGGCGGCATGGGCTTCTAACGCCCTATACCCCATAGGCCGCCAATAACAACGGGCCTAGCATCAGCCTGAGCGCCCCGTTTCTGTGCTTTAGAGCGCATGAAACGGGGCGCTTCGGCGTGTCTGCACCATTTTCTTTAAGTGATGCGATATGTGAACGCTGCGTCTTTACGAGATGACTTTCCGAATGTGCTCGTCATAGTCGGTTTCAATTGGGGCTGGAGATCGGAGAGCTTTTGGGAAATTCACCGCGCTATATGGCTCGCGATTCTCCGCCACAGCTTTTAACATGCGAACCATGCACCCCAGTGGCCCCGTATAGGGGTAGCTGAAGGAGCGGAATTTAAAAAGGTTTTTCGCTCTCGGAGAGTGGGTTTTGCGCCTACCTATCGTTCGTTACTCCGGAAGCGTTACAGTGTTAAGCCTGAGCTAACCTAGCTATTTAAAGCGTAATGTAAAAGCCCAGTTTAGTAGCCTTTCAGTTAAGTTAAAAAATTTTAATGCCTCCAAAAGCCATAAACTTATCCCTATCAAGTTGCCTGCGTGATGGGGCATCTATGCAAATTTGACTTGATTTCGTTCAAACTTGTGTCAAAATATCTTTTGTGACGCCCGCTGAGGGTGTCTGCAAACTGCAAACCCCTCCGCGCAGTAGCTTCGGATCTATTTTAGGAGTTCAAACATGGATCTCTCCACCATTCAGATGCACTTGGATAACTTCGTAACTACCTGGGAAGGCTGGGGCAAGATTGTTCAGGGCATCCAGGACTGGAAAGGCGTCGCTGAAGGATTTGAGGCCCTGAAGGAAGCTTTCGAGACTTTCGGTAACGGCTTGGAAGAACTGAGCTCCAAGTAAGCAAGACCTTTCCATCAACCAACCTTCAATAAGGAGACACTAAAATGCAGGAACTTTCCTCCAACTTCGGCAGCTTCGTAGAATTGAGCAGCAATTTGTTCAACTCTATCCACGAGGTTCTTTCTCCGCTGCTGTCCATTGCTGAAGGCGCTTCCAAGCTGATCGGCATGTTCGTATAAGAACATCCTCCAGTTCTGAGCTTTAAAGCTCACTGAAGCAAGAAGGTCTACCGTCTCGGTAGGCCTTCTTTTCGTTTTGGTGGCTGTTTAGGGAAGGGATAACTTCTTAGGGAAGGGATAACTTCGAAAGTTTAACGCGCTTGCTGTCTATATTCGGGTTACACTTAATGCATGGCTGATATTAAAGACGACGATCTTCCCGAGATTGACCTGGCAAAAACAGACGGCTACGTCGTCGACGGAACCGATGAGGATGACCCTTCGCTGATCATGCCGGATGGTTCCCCGGTTCAGACTTGGCGTGAAAATTACCCCTACGATGAACGCATGACTCGCGATGAGTACGAGTCCGTTAAGCGTGCGCTGCAGATTGAATTGCTGAAGTGGCAGAACTGGACCAAGGAAACTGGTCAGCGTCATATTATTATCTTTGAGGGGCGCGACGCAGCCGGTAAAGGCGGCACTATCAAGCGCTTTAACGAACACCTGAACCCGCGCGGTGCCCGCACAGTGGCATTGGAAAAGCCGTCGCCGCGTGAGTCCACCTCGTGGTACTTCCAGCGTTACATCGAGCATTTCCCGGCCGGTGGTGAAATCGTCTTCTTTGACCGCTCTTGGTATAACCGTTCCGGGGTGGAGCGGGTTATGGGCTTTTGTACCGAAAGTCAGCACGCGGAATTCCTTCGCGAGGTTCCGATGCTGGAGAATATGATTCTGGGCTCGGGTATCTCCCTGACCAAGCTGTGGTTCTCGGTTACTCGTAAGGAGCAGCGCACTCGCTTCGCTATTCGCCAGATTGACCCAGTGCGCCAGTGGAAATTGTCCCCGATGGACTTGGCCTCGCTGGATAAGTGGGACGACTACACCCGTGCTAAGGAAGAGCAGTTCCGTTATACGGATACGGAAGAGTCGCCGTGGATTACCATTAAGTCCAACGACAAGAAGCGTGCCCGCATTAACGCTATGCGCTATGTACTGTCCAAGTTCGAGTATACGAACAAGGATCACGAGCTGGTGGGCGAGGTTGATGAGAATATTGTTAAGCGTGGTCGCGACCAGATTGGTGACTAAGCTTTAGCTGGATTAGCCATCACGACGGCGGGAAACTCGGAAACTTCGAGTTTCCCGCTTTTTGTATTAAGGGGGTAACGGGGGTGGATTTGGGCAATAGTTTTGGCAAAATTTGTTCTTCCTAAAAGTCCGTTTCCGTGCGGTTATTTTACGGAACCGTAGGTTACATAATTGGAAGTTATTTGTGCTTTATATCGTCGCGTATTTAGCATCACTGTTATCTCAATCTCATCCAGGAAAGCACTATGAGCTACAACACTAAAGAGGAGACGGTAATGATGAAGAAGCATGTAACCGCTTGCTTGACGGCGGCTGCTGTCATGGCGGCACCAGTGGCGGTATCTGGAACGTTTACAGTTGGCGCAGCTGCTCAAGAGGCACCGGCCCCAACGGCAGACCAGAAGCCAGATGTATTGGGACGCCCGACCGTCTCTGACAAGCAGGTTTCTGACGAGGATGGCTACTTCGATAGCCAGCGCGGTCAGGGTGTAAAGATCTACTACCGGAAGCAGAAGGTGGCAAACCCACGCGGTGCGGTGGTTTTGGCGCACGGTGTATCTGAGCACTCGGGGCGTTACGATTACGTCGCCAAGCGCTTGCTCGATGCAGGCTACAACGTCTACCGCGTAGATCACCGCGGCCACGGCAAATCCGCCGGCGGCAGCGTACCGATGGGGCATATCGATAATTTCCAGTACATCCTCGATGATTTCGACCGTGTCGTGGACATGGCGAAGGAAGAAAATCAGGGAGTAAAGACCTTCCTGCTGGGCCACTCGATGGGCTCGCTGACCGTGGAGGCCTATGGCATTCGTGAGCCGGGCAAGGTCGATGGCATCATCACTAACGGTGGCGGCGCGCCGCTGAACCTTTCGGGCAAGAATGTTGCGGGAAAGAACATCACGCCGGATGATATTTCTGAGACCCAGAAGAAGCTGGATCCCACCATCTTTGAACGCTTGCCGCTAGCCCAACTCACCAGCTTTAATGCGAACTATGCGCAGAACCTGATTCCGCACCGCACCGAAATCGGCGCACAATCGCCGGAGTGGAGCAAGGACATTCAGCTGTCTAATCCATTTACGGATGGTATCTCCACTAACCAAGCGGTGAAGGACGAGTATGCCTCTAGCCCGCTCATTGCGCAGAAGACCAGTGCCGGCACGGCCTTGCAGCTGGCGGCAATTGCGAATTACGACGCCGTCAATGCGGACCTCTTCACCGCACCGACGCTCATCATGCACGGCACCAAAGACGGAATCGTTCCGCCGTACTTCTCCCAGGATTGGTATAACTCCATCTCCTCCAAGGACGTGGAGTACGTGACCTGGGAGGGGCAGAAGCACGAGGTCTTTAATGAGCCGGCTGCCGATCAGGCTCTCGATACCGTCGTGGACTGGCTCGACCGCCACGCCTAAATTCACGCGGACCTCAAAGTGAGGACTCTTGGCAGGCATGTAGTGCTTGCCAAGAGTTTACGTATATGTAACCGCGTCGTTGCCCAGGACGGATAGAAATTGAATTATGAAAAATAAACTCTGTGCTTTCTCATCTATCCTGGCGCTCACCGGAATGGTGGGCGCACCTGTTGCGGCGGCCCAGTCCTCGCTTCCGGGTTCCTCCTTTGGTTCTTCTTTGGGGTCATCGTTAGGCTCTTCTTGGGGGTCTTCCCAGAGCTCGTCCGAGGGGTCCTCGGCGGGAGACGATGTGCAGCCGGGGGAAGGCACAGAATCGCGGGTGCTGTGGCTGGAAAGCTTCGACGGGGTGGATACCCCGGCATGGTTTACTCACCGCGCGCCGGAGGGGTGGAAGACCGACGTGCACGGCGTGGACTCGGGCGAGGCCCGCTGGAAGGGCTGGACTTTTGGCGATATGCGCCATTGGACCTGGGCATCTGGTACCGATATGCGCCACTATTTCACCCAGGCGCATGACACCTTCGCCATCATCGACAACAAGCAGCAGCGCTTGGCCGAAGGCGATTCCATGACCGCGGGTCTAAAGAGCCCGGCCATCCCGGTGGCGGGGCAGGAGCGGGTGAATGTGGAATTCGACCACCATTACCGCCAGGGCAAGGACGGGCAAAATGCCAAGGTGACTGTCTCCTTCGATGGCGGGGAAGCCCAGGAAATCGCCGTCTTTGATAAGGATGTCTTCTCCAAGCACGAGTCCATTGGCGTGGACGTGCCAGCCGGCGCGAAGAATATGCAGGTTAGCTTCAGCTACAACAACGGCAATGATGACTGGTGGTGGGCGGTGGATAACGTGGGCGTCGTCAAGCCGCTCGGTGAGCTTCAGGGCTCGCCGCAGGCTACCGTGGACGTGCTTTCCGACGTCCAGGGCGACCCCCAAGACTACACAGAAGCGGTCCGCCAGTTGAACGGTATGGAGGACAAGGCCGGGGCGCTGGTGCTCAACGGCGACCTCGTGGACGATGGCTCGCAGCAGCAGTGGGATGATTTCTTGGCCGCGCACAGCGAGGTGCCGCACGATTCGGGCAAGGAATTGTGGACCATCGGCAACCACGAAATGTATGGCAAGGAAGGCTCTAAGACTTACCTGGATCGCTTTCTCAAATACTCCGGCCAGGATAAACCGTGGAAGGAAGAAGTGGTGGATGGGGTGCCGCTCATTTCGGTAAATACCGAGTTTTATTCCGATATTCTGCGCCACGGCAAGGAGCCGTTCCAGCGCATCAGCAAGGAGCAGCTCGATTGGCTAGATGAGCGCCTGGCTTATTGGGATGCTAAGGGCACTCCGGCGTTGGTCTTTAGCCATCCGCTGCTGCCGCAGACGGTATCGATGTCTCATTCGGCGTGGTACCAGAATGACTTTGAGGACCTCGAGGCGCTATCCAACGTGGTCAATAAGTACAACAACATCGTGTGGTTTAGCAGCCACAGCCACTCTTCGCTGCGTCAGAATAACTGGTGGGGAACCCGCCGCTATGACGGCACTGGTGAGGCTGGCCGTACCGGCTTCCCCGTGGTCAACACCGGCGCCATTCTCAATGAGTACCTACCGGATGGCGATAACGACGAAAAAATTGTTAAGGAAAAGGAAGAGGCCTCCACCGGACTGCGGGTCAAGGTGTTTGCTGACCGTGTCCGGGTGGAGGCCTGGGACTTCAAGTCCGGCGAGATGATTAAATACCAGGACTTCGCGCGGTAGGGCGCAGATTATGGCCGGCGACCTATCGCTCCCACGGCTCGATGGGGTTGCCCTGCCATACGGCGTTGGTGGGCACGCGGTCACCGCGCATAACCAGCGAGCCGGGACCCACGGTGGATGCAGTGCCGATGAGCGAGGCAGGCAGCGCCACCGAGTGGGCGGCCAGGGTGGAGCCGTCCTGGATGGTGACGGTATCTAGGCTCATCACGCGGTCCTGGAAAAGGTGGGTTTGCACCACCGTGCCAGGGCCCACGGTGGCGGCCTCACCGACGCGGATGAGGTCCGTTTCCGGGAACCAGTAGGAATCGATCCACGCACCGCGGCCGATTTCCACGCCGAGGGCGCGCAGCCCCAGGTTGATCTCGCCGGAGCCGTAGGTGTGCTGGAAGAACCACGGCGCGGCGACGACCTCCACGAAGGTATCCTGCAGCTCATTGAGCCAGACAAAAGCGGACCACAGCGGGTGGTCAGCCGCGCGGTGCTTGCCCACGCAGATCCACTTCACCGCGACGGTGACGGCCATGGCCACCGCACCCATGCCCATGAGCACGAGGCCGGAGAGGAGCCAGGTCAGGGGGAAGCCGAGGGCGTCGAGAAGCAAGTCGTAGACGCTAAGGGTTGCCGCGAGCAACATGGCAGAAAACATCGGTGCCAAAAGGCGCATGGTTTCCACCACGCCGCGGGCGGCCTTGACGGCAAAGCCCGGGTTATAGGTCAGCGCCTCACCCGAGTTGGCGGGGGAGTCCACCTCTACGGTCACGCGGCGCATGCGCTCTGGCGGCGCACCCCACCAGTTAGCGCCGGCCTTCGTCTTCTTCGGGGTAGAAGAAAGAACGGCAACCAGCGAGTTCTTGGATAGTTTGCGGCCGGGTGCGGTGATGCCGGAGTTGCCCACGAAGGAGCGCTTACCCACCTTGGTCTCGCCGGTGCGCATCCAGCCGCCGCCGAGCTCGTAGCCGCCGATCATGGTGTCATCGGCCAGGAAGGCACCCTCTTTGACCTCGGTGAGCTTGGGGATCATGACCGCGGTGGAGATTTCCACGTTGGCGCCAATCTCCGCGCCGAGCGAGCGCAGCCAGGCTGGGGTCAGCTGGGAGGCATAGAGCGGAAAGAGCTTGGTGCGGGCCTCGTCCATGAGGCGCTCGATGGCCCACAGGCGCCAGCCCGTGGCCGAGCGCACGGGTGCCACGCCCGGGCTAATGCCCAGCGAGAGAATGCGCACGCCCAGCCAGGTCTGCAGCATATAGGTGGCAAAGGCCGCCAGCGCGCCGACGGGCGCGAAGAAGACCGCACCGATGAAGCTATCGCCACCCGTGGAATGCACAAGGGCGAGGACGATGGCCGCGCCTATCGCCAGCGCCACGACCGGCTGGATGGCGAGGAGGACGGAGGTGGCGTCATAGATAGCCACCCACCACGGCCGGCGCTTTGGCGTATGGGACGGGAAGCGGTGCTTGGAGCGGCCCACCTTCTGGGCAGGCGAGCCGGACCAGCGTTGGCCGTCCTTGATCTTCTTGCGGCCGGTAACGGTGGAACCGGCCTCCACGTGGGCATACTTGCGCACCACGGTGCCAGGCAACAGCGTGGAGCGCGCGCCCACGCGAGCGCCTTCCTTGACGTCGATGGCGCCCACATGCAAGATATCGCCGTCCAGCCAATAACCGGAAAGATCCACTTCGGGCTCGATGGCGGCGTGCTTGCCCAGCGTGAGCAGGCCGGTCACCGGCGGCAGGGAGTGTAGGTCCACGCCGCGCTTGACCTTGACGCCAAGCGTGCGGGCGTAGTTATTCACGCGCGTGGCACCGGCCAGGGAGCTCGCGCCGGAGGCATTAGCCCAGCGCTCGGCCGCCCAGATGCGCAGGTGCGTCGACCCGCCGCGCGGGTAATCGCCCGGCTTAATGCCGGCCGTAATAAGACGCGCGCCGTAGCCGCCAATGGGGATGCGGCCGACGGGGGTGACAAAGACGATGAGCAGGGCAATGACCAGCCACCACGGATAGGCCGCGGCCCACTCAAAGCCCAGTGATGCCGCCACGGTAGAACCCAACATGAGCCAGGCCAGCCAGCTGGAGGCGGCCAGTGTCATGACGGGGATCTGAATCAGGGTCTGGGCGAGGCGGGTGCCGAAGCCGACCTTGGTGACCTCGCGCATGGGGACGTCAGCAGCAGCGGGGCGCGGTTCGGCTCCCGCAATGAGCTCGGCCAGCGAGCCCAAGCGTGGGTGGTCGTAGAGGTCGCGCACGGCCACGGTGGGGTAGCGCTCCCTGATATGACCCACGAGGGTCGCGGCCGCGAGCGAGGTGCCGCCGAGAGAGAAGAAATCGGCGTTCTCGTCCTCCACGGATACGCCGAGCGTTTCTACCCACAGCTCCGCGAGCCACTTCTCGGTCTCGGTCAGCGTGGTCGATTCCACGCCCACTCCAGGCAGCGGCCACGGCAGGGCCTTCTTATCCACCTTGCCGGAGGTACGCACCGGCAGCTCTTCCATCACGCAGATGCGCGGGACGAGCGCGGCCGGCATGGTATCGGCCAGGTGAGCGTGCGCGGCCTCGTGATCGAAGCCCTTGGCCTCATCCTCGAGGGAGACATAGCCCACCAGAACGGACTCGCCGCCGGGAGTCTTTTGCACGGCCACGGCCGAGTTGTAGACGTTATCTAGCGCCGCAACATTAGCTTCGACCTCGCCGAGCTCGATGCGGCGCCCGCCAATCTTTACTTGGTCATCCACGCGGCCGACGAAGTACAGCCCGTTTTCTTCCAGGCGAACGTGGTCACCGGTGCGATAGGCGCGCTGCCAGCCCATGGACTCCAGCGGTGCGTATTTTTCCGCGTCCTTGGCCGGATCCAGATAGGACGCCAGTCCCACGCCGCCGATTACCAGCTCGCCGACGCCGCCCATTTCCACGGGCATGCCCTGCTTATCGACGACCACCAGGTCCCAACCGTTAAGCGGCAATCCAATGGACACCGGCCGGCCCGGCAGCATCTGCTGCGCACAGGCGACGACGGTGGCCTCGGTGGGGCCGTAGGTATTCCACATCTCGCGGTCCTCGGTGGCCAAACGGTCCACCAATTCTTGCGAGCAGGCCTCGCCGCCGACGATGAGTAGGCGGATATTGTCGAGAGCCTCGGCCGGCCAGAGGCCCGCCAGGGTGGGCACGGTAGACACGACGGTGATGTCGCGGCGGATGAGCCATGGGCCCAAATCCATGCCGGAACGCACCAGAGACCGCGGTGCTGGGACCAGGCAGCCGCCGTGGCCCCAGGCCAGCCACATCTCCTCGCAGGAGGCATCGAAGGCGACGGACAAGCCGGCGAGCACGCGATCCTCAGGACCTAAGGGCCCGTGCGGGTGGTTGACCAAAAAGAGGCTCGCTTCCGCGTCCACGAAGGCGGCCGCGGAACGATGGCTGACGGCCACGCCTTTAGGCTTGCCGGTCGAACCTGAGGTGAAGATGATCCACGCGGTGTCCTCCGGGCGCGGAGCATTCGTCTCCTCGGCAGGGGCGTCCGGGCGCGCGGAGTCCCGCAGGAAGCGGAATCCGTCGTCCGTGAAAACGCCATCGATATCGGCTTCGCCGAAAACCATCTCGGCGCGCTCGTCAGGGTCATCGGCGTCGACAGGCACATAGGCTGCGCCTGCCGCCAAGGTCGCCAAAATGGCGAGGTAGAGCTCGCGTTTGCCGGAGGTCATCCTAATGCCGATGCGATCGCCGCGGCGCACGCCATTGGCGTGCAGCTCGGCAGCCCATGCCTCGACCTCGTGGATGAGCTCGGAATAGGTGATGATTTCGCCGTCATCAAGCGCGGCGGCATCGGGGTTCATTTCCGCGGTGGTGGTAATGATGTCCCACAGCGTGCGCGGCCGCGGTGCCGCGCTTCCTAGAAGGTACTGCTGTGGGACGAGCGATTCGGGACCCGCCATTTATGCCTCTTCTTCGTCCGCGGCAATGATGGACTTAGCCAACTTTCGCAGATGCTTGAGCTGCTTATTGGTGGACTCATCCAATGCCTCGTCCTCGGCGGTAGCGACCAGCACCGCCAGGTCCTTGTGGGCCTTTGTGCCCTTTTTGGTGGAAGCGACGATCTGGCGGCGGCGATCCTTTGGGTCGCGTTCGCGCTTTGCCCAGCCGCGGTCCTCGAGGGCGTCGATAAGACGCACCATGTCAGAGGCGTCAATGGCCAGGGTTTCGGACAGATAAGACTGCGACGCGGCATCCGCGTCGACCAGACAGGTAAGGACCCAGTACTCGCGCAGCGTTGTCTGCTTGGTCTGCAAAGCAGCCTCTACGCCATCGCGGGTGCGGCGGCGGAGGCGCTCCAATTGGAACGACGGGGACTCGAGCAGGGTCGTTGGGATTACAGAATTATTCGTGGAAGCCATACCATCATCATAATCCCAAAAGATTGGTTAAGGCCAATTAATCCGTTTCGATGGGGAGCCCAGAAGCCTTCCACTTATCCGTGCCGCCATCCACATTGATGGTGTCCCAGCCCAGCGCATGTTCTAGATACTGGCAGACCTGCATGCTGCGACCGCCTGCGTGGCAGATTACGTAGATATCCTTATCTGGGTCGATTTCCTGGATGCGACCCGTAATCTCGCTCATCGGGATATGGGTTGCGCCTTTCGCACGTTCCACTGCCCACTCGTCATTTTCGCGGACGTCAATAAGCTGTGCGCCTTCTGGTACTTCATGTGGTTGAACGTTTTTCATGCCATTTACCTTAGTTACTCGTGTGCTTGTGGATCAGCCGCGCGGTGTCGTTGCGCTAGTGCTGGAACCGCCAGTAGTGGTGCCACTGCCAGGGTGGGTTTATGAACTCGCCCTTCCCCGCACAATGGCTAGTACCTGGTTGACGGCCACATCGAGGTGGTGCTCAATCGTGGCGGCGGTGAAGTGGAGGGGCTTGTAACCTCTTTGGACGGCGTCGTTAAGCTTCTGGCGGTCAATCTCGAACCGTTGCCGGTTCTCGCCGTGGTGGTAGGCGTAGCCGTCAACCTCTATGGCCAGCTTGTGATCCTCTAAGAGTAAGTCCCAGCGGTAAGGGCCGATGTAGCTGTTATTGCGGACGGTGACATGCCGCCGGAGCGCGCGGGTGAGGCTGCGCTCCGGAACGCTATCGGCGCCAAGGATGGTGTTTTCCACTACGCACCGGGTGTGTCGCGGGAAGCGCTGGAAGTCGAGCATGTGGCCCTCCATTTGTGCAGCCCCGTACTGGCCGGAAAAGTAGGCCTCCAGGAAGGCGACAGCGTCTTCTTCGGCCATGATTTCTGTGGCTTGTAGTGGATTGCACACATTAATTCCATTTAGCTGGCCGAGCGCTTTCGGCCGGGCGCGGCGGCTGCGAAAGTACGGGCTGGAAGCCATGGTTCCCGCGCGCAGGAAATAGAGCGGGAAGCGTAGGGCTTTGCCTAGGTGATGGTGGGCGCACGAGTAGCCGTCGAGTGCCGAGTCCGGCCAGTGCTGAGAGACGATTTCCGCGAGTTCGCGCGGCGAAGGCTCCCTTTCGGTGTAGAGGCCGTGGCAGATTTTCAAGGCTTGGTTATTGGTAGCACGGCGCGCGGCCGTGCGCGTGGTGAAGATTTTCATGCGCCCACCCCTAGGCGTTTAATTCGATCATTTAGGTCCCCCGAGGCCGGTGGTTTCGGCCTGCTATGTGATCGAATTGTACTGCCGGGGCGGGTCGGTGTCGCGGGGAGAGCGTACGGAGGAGGGGAAGCAGGAAAAAGGGCGTTTCGATCAAATACGGTCTGGGAAACCGCCGCTTTCGCGGTGCTATTTGATCGAAACGCCCGGGAGGCGCCCTGGGGCCGGCCCTGGCCCAGCGCCAGGGCCCAAAAGCTTACTTGAAGCGAGCCTTAGCCTCGTCGAGGATCTTTTCTGCCTCAGCCTTGTCGCCCCAGCCGGAGCCAGTGACTTCCTTGTTCGGCTCCAGGTCCTTGTAGTGGACGAAGAAGTGCTCGATTTCGTCCTTGATGTGCTGCTCCACATCGTTGATGTCTTGGTAGCGCTCCCAGCGTGGGTCATCGATGACGGCGAGCAGCTTGTCGTCGCCGCCGGCCTCGTCGGTCATCTTGAACACGCCGACGATGCGGGCCTCAACGACAACGCCCGGGAAGACCGGCTCCGGCAGGATGACTAGGGCGTCGAGAGGATCGCCGTCTTCGCCCAGGGTGTGGTCGATGAAGCCGTAGTCAGCCGGGTAGGCCATCGGGGTGAACAGGTAACGGTCGAGGTAGACCTTGCCGGACTCGTGGTCAACCTCGTACTTGTTGCGGGAGCCCTTCGGGATTTCAATGGTTACTTCAACGCTCACAGCGATGTCCTCCATGGGGGATTGGGTATCAATTACTGCCCATAGTCTAGCGCGTTGCGGATTCGCGCTAGGGTTAAAGGCAATGAAAACAAAGCATGTTTGGTGGTCAGCGACCGCGCTCGTGGTAGCGGCAGCGGTCGGAGGTACGGCTGCGCTGGGCGTTACCCTCCAGCGCGAATACGGCGATCTCTCACACGGAGAAGCACAGGCGGTGCAGGCTCCTGAGGAGCCTTTGCGCACCGCCGAGCCGGGGGAAGCGGACCTGGATGCGCTAAGCGCGAAGCTGGACGAGCTCTCTAAGAATAAGGACCTTGCCACGTTCGGCGGCGAGGTAATTGATACCGAGACCGGGGACGTGGTGTGGCAGCGGGACGCGGATAAGCGGCTGACCCCGGCCTCGTCCACGAAGGTGCTCACTACCGCGGCGGCGACGTTGGCGCTGGATGAGAACGAGAAAATCACCACTAAGGTCTACCGCGGTGCGAATGAGAAGAACGTGGTCATCAAGGCTGCGGGTGATGTATGGATGACCCACGAGCAGCTCGATGACTTAGCTGAGCAGATTTCTCAGAACATCGATCAGGTCGATGGCGTGTTCATTGATACCTCTGCGTGGAAAGGCGAGCCGCAGGCTCCGGGCTGGGACCCGGAAAACGTGGACGGCGGTTTCGTCGCGCCGATGGAACCGGCCATGCTCTACGGCGGACGTTTGGGGGCGACGACGGGGGATGTGCCGCGCAGCCATACGCCGGCTTTGGACGTCGCTAAGCAGCTGGGCGAACGCCTCGGCGCAAGCGAGGCAGGCATGGGCTCCGTGGCCGAGAATACGCAGGAAGTAGCGAGTGTGGACTCGGCGCCGCTGTCGGACCGCGCCCGGGAGATGGTGCGTCATTCCGATAATGTCATGGCCGAGGCCATTGCCCGCGAGTTGGCTGTGTCCCGCGGTAATGAGGCCAGCTTTGAAGGCGATACGCAGGCCACGCTTGAGGTCCTGCGGGAGCAGGGATTCGACGTTGAGGGCGTGGATATTAAGGACAATTCCGGGTTATCGGAAGACAATCGGCTCACGGCCGGGCTTTTGACGCAACTTATTAATGGGGCGGTGAAGGATCCGCACCTACGCCCGTTGGTGTCCTACCTGCCGGTGGCAGGTGGCGATGGCACCTTGTATGAGCGTTACGGCGATTCCGCGGCCAAGGGCTATGTGCGTGCCAAGACCGGCACGCTGACGGGTGTTTCGGCCCTGGCCGGTACCGCGCAGGGCAATTCGGGGCGTGTGTATGCTTTTGCCTTCCTCGTCAATGGCGGCGATATCCAGGCCGCTCGCCAGGCCCAAGACGCGTTGGCTTCTGCGCTGCATGAGTTCTAAAAAGCCCTTTTGGCCGCGGGTCTCACCGCACTTTTTAGCTTGTCGACGCGGCGTGCGCGCCGCCTCCCTCAACCGCACCGTGGCGGTGGGACTTTCCGGAGGCGCGGATTCTTTGGCGCTGCTGGCGGCGCTGGTGGCTGAGGGGCACGACGTGCTCGCATTATGCGTGGACCACCGCTTGCAAGAGGGGTCGCGGGCGCAAGCCGAGCGCGCTGCTGAGCAAGCCCGAGAACTGGGCGCGCGGGCGCGGGTGCTCAGCGTTGAGGCCGGCGGGGCGGGTCCAGAGTCGATGGAGGCGGCCGCGCGGGTGGCGCGGTACCGGGCCCTAGCCGCCGCCAGTGCGGCCGAAGAGCTAGAAGTAGCCGTGGCGCACACGGCCGATGACCAGGCGGAAACGCTGCTGCTGGGGGCGCTGCGCGGGCGAGTGACCGGCATGAGCGAGCGCAGCGAGGTGGAAGGCGCCCGCGTGGTGCGCCCACTATTAGGCGTGCGCCGCGCCGATACCGAGGGCACCTGCGCGGAATTGGGGCTTTCGGTGTGGCAGGATCCGCAGAATGCGGACACGAATTTCCGCCGCGTGGCGCTGCGCCGCGAGGTAATCCCGCAGCTGAGCCGCATCATTGGCGGGGATGCGGTGCCAGCGCTGGCGCAAGCGGCCACCGACGCCGCGCTTGACGACGCCGCCCTCTACACCCCACCCACCACGGACTGCGCGGAGCTGGCGGCGATGGCAGAACCGCGGCGTCGGCGAGCGATCGCGGCGTGGCTAGTCAGCGAAGGGGTAGAGGTGACGCGGAGGGGAGTGGGGGACGTCGCTAAGCTGTGTACCCACTGGCATGGGCAAGGGCCGGTGGCTGTGCGATCGGCGCGGCAGGTGGGGCAGAGGTTGGAAGTAGCCCGTATAGGTGGCAAACTGGCACTGTTGTCTGGTCATTAAAGGAGCCCACTCGTGCACGACAAGAAAGACTTCGCCGTTCCCGCAAACCGCTACGGTGACGATGTAGAAGCAATCCTCATTGGAGAAGAGGAACTGCAAAACCGCGTCCAAGAACTCGCGGATATGGTCTCTGAAAAGTATGCCGACGCTGAGCAAGACCTGCTTTTGGTCTGCGTGCTCAAGGGTGCGGCTTTCTTCCTTACGGACTTCGCGCGCAAGCTATCCATCCCTTCCGAGTTGGAGTTTATGGCCGTGTCCTCGTATGGCGCCTCCACTTCTTCTTCCGGTGTGGTGCGCATTTTGAAGGACCTGGACCGCGATATTGCGGGGCGCAACGTGCTCATCGTGGAAGACATCATCGATTCCGGCCTTACCCTGTCATGGCTTATCCGGAACCTGAAGGGGCGAAACCCAGCCTCGCTTGATGTGGTCACGCTGCTGCGCAAGCCGGAGGTAGTAAAGGCCGATATTGACCTTTTGGATGTGGGCTTTGATATCCCTAATGAATTCGTCATCGGCTACGGGCTAGATTATGCGGAACGCTACCGCGATCTGCCCTACGTGGGCACCCTTCACCCTGATGTCTACACCACCGACTAAAATCGCGCAGTAATGAAAAACAACAAGATTATTCGCTACGGCGGGATAGCGGCACTTATCCTTATCGCGCTGTACGCCTTTACCTTCTTTAGCAACGATGCCCGCGGCTACGTGCAAGCGGATACCTCCGTTGCACTGACCCAGCTTAAAGACAAAAACGTCGATGAGGTGGAAATTGATGACCGCGAGCAGCGCTTGCGCATCAAGCTCAAGGACGAAATCACGGTAGATGAGCGCGAAGGCGTGAAGGAGATTGTGGCCAAGTACCCGGCCCGCGCCTCCGAGCAGGTCTTTAACTCTGTTAAGGATTCTGGTGCCCAGAAGTACCAGACCAATGTCACGCAGGAATCCTTCCTCGGCTCCATGCTCAGCATGCTGCTGCCTATGCTCATCCTCTTCGGCGTGCTCTTCTGGCTCATGTCCCGCATGCAGCAGGGTGCAGGCGGCATGTTTGGCATCGGCGGTTCCAAGGCTAAGGAACTGACCAAGGATATGCCGACCAATACTTTTGAGGACGTGGCCGGCGCGGACGAGGCCGTAGACGAGTTGCAGGAAATCAAGGACTTCCTGGAAGACCCCACCCGCTACCACGATCTAGGCGCCAAGATCCCGCGCGGCGTGCTGCTCTACGGCCCTCCCGGCACCGGTAAAACCTTGCTTGCCCGCGCCGTGGCCGGCGAGGCCGGCGTACCGTTCTACTCCATCTCTGGTTCTGACTTTGTGGAGATGTTCGTCGGCGTGGGTGCCTCCCGCGTGCGCGACCTATTCAAGCAGGCGAAGGAAAATAGCCCCTGCATCATCTTCGTGGACGAGATTGACGCCGTGGGCCGCCAGCGCGGTTCCGGTACCGGCGGCGGCCACGATGAGCGCGAGCAGACCCTTAACCAGCTGCTGGTAGAAATGGACGGCTTTGGTGACCGCGAAGGCGTGATCCTCATCGCCGCCACCAACCGCCCGGATATCCTCGATCCGGCGCTGCTGCGCCCGGGCCGCTTTGACCGCCAGATTCCGGTCACCAACCCGGACTTGGCCGGTCGCGAGGAGATCCTGCGCGTGCATGCGAAGAACAAGCCGCTGGCAGAAGAGGTTGACGTAGCGCAGCTGGCTAAGCGCACCGCCGGCATGTCCGGCGCGGACCTGGCCAATGTGCTCAACGAAGCCGCCCTGCTTACCGCCCGCATCGGCGGCAACGTCATTACCTATGACGCCCTGGAAGAGGCCACCGACCGCGTGGTGGGCGGCCCGCGCCGCCAGGGCAAGATCATCTCCGAGCACGAGAAGAAGGTCACCGCTTATCACGAGGGCGGCCACACCCTTTCCGCGTGGGCCCTGAAGGATATTGAGCGCGTGTACAAGGTCACCATCTTGGCCCGTGGCCGCACCGGCGGCCACGCCATGACCTCGCAGGAAGACGACAAGGGCATGTATACCCGCGACGAGCTCTTCTCCCGGCTGGTCTTTGCCATGGGTGGCCGCGCTGCCGAAGAGCTGGTCTTCGGTGCGCCGACCACTGGTGCGTCTTCCGATATTGAAAACGCCACCAAGATTGCTCGTTCCATGCTCACCGAGTACGGCTTCTCCCCGGATCTGGGCACCGTGAAGTACGGCAAGGAGCAGGGCGATCCCTTCAGCCAGATGGGTGGCGGTGGCTCCATCGATTACTCCGATGAGGTTGCCTCCAAGATTGATGAGCAGATGCGCTACCTGCTCGAGCGCGCGCACGAGCAGGCCTATGACATCCTGCGCAATAACCGCTACTACCTGGATAAGCTGGCCGAGGCCCTGCTGGAGAAGGAAACCCTGCGCCGCCCTGACTTGGAGCGCATCTTCGACGGCATCGAGCCGCGCGAGGCCTTCGACGTCTTCCCAGGTGAGGACGATCGTTTCCCGCGCCAGATTGGCTACGCCCCAGTGAAGACCCCGGTTGAGCTGGCGAAGGAGCGCGGCGAGGAGCTGCCTAAGCGCATGACGCTTCTTGATGCCTCCCGGGCCGCCCGCGAGCGCCGCCTCGCCGGCGAAGAGCCGAAGGGCGAGGTGGGCTTCAACTTTGGCCAGCACGCCGGCGATTACGTCGATCCGGACACCGTCCGCGAGCTGGGCAGCGGGCCCGCAGCCGCAAAGGATTCCGAGGACTCCGCGCCGAGCGAGCCTGCCCAGCAGGCTCGCGACGCTCAGTCTGCTCCGGCTTCCGAGCCAACCGCCCGTCCGGCCGCACGCCCCGCTGCCGGCGGTGGCAAGCACCACAAGCCGGACGCCGGCGCGGAGGCTGATGCCGAGACCAGCCAGTGGTTTACCCCTGGCTGGGACGAGAAGGATCGCCGCAAGAACCCCTATGCGCGCGAGGACGACAAGCAAGAAGATAGCTAATGCCTGATAATCACATTCCCGCTCGCGCCGCCTTTGACCAAGACCGGGCGGAGGCAGCGGTGCGTGAGCTGCTCCTTGCGGTAGGGGAGGACCCTGACCGCGAGGGCTTGCGTGAAACCCCGGCCCGCGTGGCCCGCGCCTACCGCGAGGTCTTCGCCGGCCTGCACGAGGACCCCACCGAGGTCCTGCACAAGACCTTCGCCGAAGACCACCAAGAATTAGTTCTGGTGCGCGATATCCCCATCTATTCCACCTGCGAGCACCATTTGGTGCCGTTTTACGGCGTGGCGCATATTGGTTATATCCCGGGCAAAGACGGCCACGTCACCGGCTTGAGCAAGCTCGCCCGCCTGGCGGATATGTACGCTAAGCGCCCCCAAGTCCAAGAGCGCCTCACCCAGCAGGTAGCGGACGCCTTGGTGGAGGTCCTCGGTGCGCAGTCCGTCATCGTGGTCATTGAGTGCGAGCACTTGTGCATGGCCATGCGCGGCATCCGCAAGCCGGGGGCGACGACGACCACCTCCGCGGTGCGCGGCGGCTTCAAAAATAATGCCGCCTCGCGCGCCGAGGTGCTCAGCCTGATTCGCAGCTAATCCCACCCCGGTTACCACGAAAGCGAGAAGGAGCACGCCATGCAGCAGGCAACCTCGGTATCGGATCTGACCATTGCTCAACGCACGCTGGTGATGGGCATCGTCAACGTCACGGAGGATTCCTTCTCCGATGGCGGTAAGTGGTTGGACGTCGATGCCGCCATCAACCACGCCCGCGAACTCGTGGCGCAGGGCGCTGACATGATTGACGTCGGTGGTGAGTCCACCCGGCCGGGTGCGGTGCGGGTAGAAGCGGAGGTCGAAAAGCGCCGCGTGGTGCCCGTCATTAAGGCGCTGAGCGAGCTGGGCATCCGCACCTCCGTGGATACGATGCGCGCCTCGGTGGCCCGCGCGGCGGCAGCGGCCGGTGTGGACATGATTAATGATGTCTCCGGCGGCCTGGCTGATCCGGAGATGTATCGCGCGATGGCCGAGGCCGGCGTGCCCGTGTGTCTGATGCACTGGCGCACGCTGCAGGAAGGCGCCTTTGGTTCCGCGGCCGGTAGCGCCGACCACGGCGGCGATGTGGTGCGGGATGTACATGAGACCCTCGAGCGCCTGGCGAATAATGCGCTGACGGCTGGCGTACGCCGCGATAATATCGTGCTTGATCCGGGCTTGGGCTTTGCCAAAACCCCGCAGGATAACTGGGCGCTGCTCAAGGCTCTGCCGGAGTTTCTCGACGCCGAATTCCCCATGCTGGTGGGTGCCTCGCGTAAGCGCTTCCTTGCCGCCATCCGGGAGGACCGTGGCGTGGAATCCAGCCCGCTGCTGGCCGATCCCGCGACTGCGGCCGTAACCGCCATTTCCGCCCACATGGGCGCGTGGGGCGTGCGCGTGCACGAGGTCGCTGTCTCGCGCGACGCCGTCGATGTGGCCGCTGCTTGGAACGCCGGCACCGGTTACGCGGGCGGCGCCAGGGCGACCGGCAGCTATAGCAATGGTGCCGATGGCAATGGAACCATGAAATCCACCGCCCTACCGCGCAATCCTGAGGAGTAAAACATGGCAGACCGCATTGAGCTCACCGGCCTAGAATGCTTTGGCTACCACGGCGTGTTCGACGAAGAAAAGCGCACCGGCCAACCCTTCATCGTGGACATCACTTGCTGGTCGGAGTTCGCAGAGGCCGCCGCCACCGATGATCTGACCAAAACCATCAATTACGCCGAGCTTGCCGACGTCGCCGCCACAATCATCGAAGGCCCCGCCCGCGACCTTATCGAGACTGTCGCCAGCGAGGTGGCCGATACCATCATGGACACCTTCGAGGGCCTGCATGCCGTGGAGGTCACCCTGCACAAGCCGCAGGCGCCGATTCCGCGCACTTTTGCTGACGTTGCGGTGGTCGCCCGCCGTTCCCGCAAGCACGCGAGGACCCTCTAATGCGGGCGGTGCTGTCCATCGGATCCAATATGGATGACCGCGTGGAGCTTTTGCGCACGGTATTCGACGAATTCGCCGGCGAAATTGTCGCCGCTTCGCCCGTCTATGCCACCCCGCCGTGGGGCGTGACGGACCAAGACGAATTCCTCAACGCGGTGCTCATCGTGGACGTCGAGGAGACTCCGAAGGAACTCCTGCGCCGCGGGCAGAAGCTCGAAGAGGCCGCCGAGCGTGTCCGCGTGCGCCACTGGGGCCCGCGCACGCTGGATGTAGACATCATTGATATCGAGGGCTATACCTCCGACGCCCCAGAGCTTATCGTCCCGCATCCTTATGCCCACGAGCGTGCCTTCGTGCTGATTCCGTGGTTGGCGGCGGATGCTGGTGCTAGGTTGAGTGGGGAGGGCGTCGCCAAGCGGGTAGCAGCACTCGACCCGAAAGAGCGCGCCGAGATTCGCCGGCTGGGCATGATGGAGGAGCTATGACACGGACCTCGCTGGGTGCCCTCATCGGCACCGGGGTCTTCTTTGCTGCCGCGGCGGCCATCCTCACCACGCGCTTTTATGGCTCCATGCTGCAAATCCCGGTAACGGTTTCGGCCACGCTGTGGCTTATGGCCGTCATCTGTGTGGCGCTGACCTGGAAGGTGGACCAAGCCACCGAGGACGAGCATGGCATTGGCCTGGATAATTCGCAGCTCAACCCCATGACCATCACACAGTTCATGCTGGTAGGAAAGGCCTCGGCATGGACGGGTTCCATCGTGGGTGGCATTTATGCCGGAATTGCTGTCTACGTCATTCCCAACGCAGGTACGCTGACCGCGGCCTCCGATGACCTCGTAGGGGTCATTGCCTCCGCGCTCGGCGGCCTCGCGATGGCCGCCGCTGGCCTGCGGCTGGAGCGACACTGCGAGACCCCGCCCCCACCAGATGGGGTACAAGCGGTACATTAGTGAGCATGACTGAGCCGCGCTCTTCTTCTAGCAAAACTCCCGCCAAGACGACCAAGCCGGATCTGGGCCAGACCGGGCTCATCGTCCTCGTGGTGCTGGCCGTTGTAGCCAGCATCGTCATGCTGATTTCCGGCTCTGCCGCAGCCCTTAAGATTGCGCTCATCGCCGCTTTGTGGGCTGCCGTGCTTGGCTTCTTCCTGGTGATGCGCTACCGCCGCCAGGCCGAGGAGTCCGTGACCAAGCTGGAGCTGCAGGAGCGCGCTCACCGCGCCGAGCTCAAGCAGGCCCGCACAGCCGATGGCCAGCTGCTGCCGGATCAGGAACTGCTGGATGAGATCCGCACCGAGCTGGCTTCCATCCGCAAGCAGATTGAGGATCTTTCGGGCCAGAACTTCACCTATGAACCGGCCGCTCTGCACGCCGAGGCGCGCCGCATCATGCAGCTCGAGGCTCAGACCGCGGCCGCTGCTCGCCCTGGCTCTGAGGAGGGTAATGTGGACTTCACCCAGTCTTCCTCCGGCGCCCCGTCCGCCGATGCCATCGCTGGTCGCTTGGGTAACCAGCCATCTGCTGCTCACGCCGAGTCCAACCCGCTCAATGACATCATCAGCGAAAAGACTCGTGCGCAGCGCAACTCCGGCAAGGCTTCTGGTGCCTCCACCTTTAATACTGGTGGCTTCCAGGCCGTGCGCTGGGATACCGGCGGCGATGCTTCCCTGAAGAATACCCGCACGTCCGCGGTCAGCGAGCACCACGGTAGCCATCGCAAGCCAGAGGCTGCTACCAAGGCCAATGACGAGACCCAGGATATTCCGCAGCAGCCGGCACCACAGCGCGATGAGCGTGCGGAGTACCCGGGCTCCGGTCAGCACGTAGCCCCAGAAAAGTCCGAGCCGGTGCGCCAGAAGGCGGGCCGCGCGCATCACCGCGCGGCCGAAGAGCCCGATTCCCGCGGCCGCCGCCGCAGCGACGATAAGCGCGAGGGCGCGGTCTCCGTGGCCGAGCTGCTGGCCCAGGCGAAGAAGAAGGATAAATAAATGCGCCCGCCACGCATGCGGGTAGCTCTGTTTGGCCGGAGCCTGGCGGGCTTTACCTTGGCCAATGCTATGGAACGCGCCGGCCATGAGGTGCAGATGCTCTCGGACCCGGCCGAACTTGCCTCTTTTGAGGCCCTCATCATCGCCGTGGGCGATTCCCGCCTGGAAGCTACCGTGGAGTTGCTTGAGCCACACGTACATCGCGGATTAATCGTTTTCCACACCTGCCTTTCGCGCGGAGTGCAGGTATTGGATCCACTGGAAACCCACGGCTGCGTTGTCGCGGCGCTCGCCCCATTTACGCTTAAGCGCTGGGCGGTGACCACCCTGGATGAGCTGGGCGAGACCGTGGTGGAACTTAATATCGCCGAGTTTCGCGCAGAAACCGTAGCGCTTTCTGACGCCGAACGTGCCCCCTTCGCTGCCCGCGCCTATTACGCCGAAATGCTTCGGCGCTTGCATATCTCTGCTGCAGTTGATGCTCATTTCCTCTCGCCCTCAGAAGAGCCACCACTGGTGGGTGAGGACATGGACACCGAAGAAATTATCGCCGCCTACCGCGGCGCCACCGACCCCGGACTGCGGCGCAGCTATGTGGAAGTTGCCCGCCGCCTAGGAGAGGTGGACGGCCGCGAAGAGTTAGAAATGTGGGCCCTACAAGAGGAGAGCCGATGAGCCTGGAGATGGGAAACGCTACCGTCATCAACGACATTGAGCGCATCCGCATGGTCGGTAGTGCTTTTCACAAGACTGGTCGCCCAGTCGCCTTCGTGCCGCTGACCAACGGCGTGCACGCCGGCCATATCGCGCTGATGCGCGCGGCCAAGCACATCCGCGGCGCGGTTACCGTCGTGGCCCTGCAGTCTCCACACGAGGAAGATCTTGAGCTCCTGCGCGCCGAGGGCGTGGACATCGTGTGGGATTACTCGCCAGAAATCTTGTGGCCACACGGCCGCCGCATCGCCGTGGCCCCTGTCGACGCCGCGACCGCCCTCGAGCCGGACCTCAGCGAGGACCTCTCCCTGTACCTTGCGCTCATCCTGACGCTTTCGCCTACCGAAGTCCTCCTCGGCGAAAAGGACTACGAGCTCCTCCTCGCCATCCACCACGCGGTCCAAGACTTCCACTTAGGCGTGCGCGTGCAGGGCGTGCCCGCCGTACGCATGCCCGACGGCGTGGTGATGAGCCTGCGCAATACCAACGTCCCGGCCGAATCCCGTGACCAAGCTGCGGCCCTATCCGCCGCGCTGACCGCCGGCGCGCATGCCGCCGAAGCCGGTGCGGAGAAGGTCCGCGAGGTCGCCGCGGAAGTCCTGCGCGCAGCAGGCGTTGAGCCGGACTACCTCGAGGTGCGCGGTCGCGACCTCGGCACCCCTCCCGAGGAGGGTGATGCCCGCTTGCTCGTCGCCGCGACAATCGGTGGCGTCCGCCTCATCGATAATGTGGGCCTGCCGCTGGGCATCGGCTTTAATAATATTGAAGAGCACGAAGCCAAGGCCGAGCTCGAGCGCGAGCAACAACGCGCGCTACAGCGCGCGCAGGGTACCGCTTCCCAGCAGCCATCGGAGGACTAATGACCGATATCCAGATCCGCGATCTTGACCCGCGCGATGAGCCCAAAGCCATTTCTTTTGCCATCGAGGGCATGCACCTGCACTGGTTTGTCACAAACCGCCGCTTCGAGCGCGCCTATGGCCGCTACTTTTGGGATTTAGAGCGCGCCAAGGCCACCGATATCTTGGCCGCTTACGATGGCGACCGCTTCCTCGGCGTGCTGTTGGCCTCCATGAAGGGCGAGCCCGCGTTGCCATATCCGTGGTGGCGCAAGGCGTTTGTCCGCGCGGTGGAAATCTTTAATAATCTGCGCCCGGGCGGGCACCGCGATGATTACGATGCCGCCAATCAGGACATGCTGCTCAAGTACTTGGGCAAGCACCCCATCGATGGCGAAATTGGTTTCCTCGTCGCGGATCCCAATTCCGGCGTGAGCGGCGTGGGCACGGCGCTGCTCGAGGCCTTCGAAGCCCGTCACGAGGGAAAGAATGTTTACCTGTTTACCGATGACGGCTGCACTTACCAGTTCTATGACAGCCGCGGTTTCACTCAGGTGGGCGAGCGCACCATCGCGGTCAACGAGGACCGCGACTTGGAGTGCATGCTGTATGTGCGCCGCTTGGGCACGCCGCAGGCTTAGCGTGCCGCAGTCTTAACGCGCCAACGCTCCCATCGGATCCCAAGCCGGCAGGGTAGTCACGGACTCGGACTGCAACGCCGCTTGGTATTGTTCCGGCAGTCGGGAGGGGTGCACGGCGATTTCGAAGACGAACTCGTCGAACCAGTCATCGGCCATGGTCCAAAAGCCCTTATCGGCCTTCTTTGGACCCCAGGAATTCTCCACGCGCCAGCGATTGACGGTGCCGTCGTCTCCGATATCGGCGCCGGTAAACACCATCGCGTGGGGCATCATGGACTCGTGCAGGCGCAAACGCTGTGCCTTGTCCAGATCCATCTCCACGCCGTAGAAGGCCTCATAATCGTGCAGGTGCTTGGCCCACACGCCGTGCTCATCATCGGATTGCTGGTCGGTATCGCAGCCGAACCAAACCGGCTGGCCGTCTTCGATAGAGGCACGCGCGGCATCGCGCAGCACCTCCACCGGCGCGTTCAGATAGGTTACGCGCTCGCCGGCCACATTGCCCAGGTATTCCACGGTGTAGAGCTTGCCGTAGGCATTGCGGGGATCATTGACCACGCACACGTACTCACTGAGGTCTGCGGGCAGGTATTCCTTGGCAAACTCCTGCGGGGTAAAGGTGCCCGCGCGGTGGAACTCATCATCCTTATCGCGATATTGCCAGACAAAGTCCTCCGGCGGCAGGCCCAGGTTGGCGGTGAGGATACGGTAGACGTCGGCAAGCGCCTGCTTGTGCGCGCCCTCTTCGCCGCTGCGGATCCGGTGCGCGGCGCGGCGCAGCACGGTCTGCAGGTTACGGTTCAACATCGCCGTGGCCTCCGAAGAAGCGGTTTCCGGCATGGCGTACTGCGGTACTACACCGTATTTTTCCACCAGTGCGACAAACATGGACCACTGTCCGCCGTCATCGATCGGATCATCCATGAGCTTGGTTACGGTGCGGTCCGTAATATCGCGGTCCTTCAGCTCAGCCATGGCGCTAAGGAACCAATTGGCCTTCTCGAGCTTGTCAAAGAAGTAAATATAGGTCTGGGAAAGCTCAAAATCTTTAAGCTTGGCCTTGTCCATCAGCCCACCGCGCAGGGAATTCAGGCCGGCAAAAATCCAGCAGCGGCCCGAAGCCTTCTGGTCGGCCACGCCCCAGGAATCTAGCTTATGGCTGGTCACCCGGTTAAGGGTGTGCAGTACCTCGCGGTCGAGGCTGAGCTTATCGACGCCTTCCTGAGCCACCCCATTGCGTACCAAGCGCAGCGTGGCATCACTGGCGAGCTCAGCATTGGCGGCATGAACCTCGTTCGGGTTAATCTCGGTCATTTCTCGATTCTCCTTAGTTCATCCGGTCCCAGAGGGGAAGCTCAATCGGTTCGGTATCTAGCGCCTGAGAAAGCTCATCGCTCAGGTGCTCCTTGCGCACGGCGATGTGGAAGACGTTCTGGTCAAACCAGGCATCGGACATGGTGGCAAAGCCCTTGCCGGGCACATCCTCGCCGTCTTCCTTGCGTGGTGGCTTGGAGCCCCAAGAGTTCTCCACGCGCCAAGCTCGGTCCCCATCCACACCGGTGAGCGCCATCGCGTGGGTAGGCGCGGTCTCGCCGGAGGTAAAACGCTCCTCCTTAGTCATGGTGGAATCGATGCCGTAGAGGCCATCGGTATCCACCAGTCCCTCGTCCCATACGCCGTTGAGGAAAGAGAATTGACGGTTGACGTCGCAGCTAAACCACACCGGCTCGCCGGCGGCTAGGCTGCGCTTGGCGGTCTCCTTGAGCTCTTCCACGGTGACGTTTAAGTACTCTTGTGGCGCGCCACCCAGCACATTGCTTTCATCAGCGCTGCTAAATACGCGATGCTTGGGGTTGGTGGAACGGGGGTCATCAGCCAGCACCACGAACTCGTCGAGGTGGGGTAGGTATTTCTTGGCAAACTCGCGCGGGGTGGAGTGCAGGCGCACGAATTGCTCGTCCTTGGTGCGATACGCCCAGGTAAAATCCTCGGGCGGGGTGCCCAGGTGGATGGCCAGGATGCGGTGGAAATCTTTGCGTGCCTGAGCAAGGATGTCCTCGCGCGGGCCATCTAGCGCGGCGGCGCGACGCACCACCGTGGCGAGATCGCGGTTCATTTCCGCGGTATGTCCAGACGAGCGGATCTCCGGCATGACCTCGGCAGGTACCACGCCGTACTTGGCCACCAGGTTGCTAAAGAAGCACCACCAGCCGCCGTCGGCTCCAGCGTGGTCGAGCACTGCGGCCACGGTGCGCTCATCCCAACCAGCGTCCTTTTTATCCAGCAGCTGATTGAGAACCAGGTTGGCCCGCTCCAGCTTGTCAAAATACTGCAGGTAGGTGAAGGAAAACTCGAAATTATCTACGTTGAGTTCCTGCGCAGCGCGGTGGCGGAAGACGTTTAACGCAGCGAACATCCAGCAGCGGCCGGAACGCTTTTGATCCGTTACATCCAAGCTATCCAGCTTGGTTTCCGTGGTGGGGTATAAGGCGGTAATGCGGTCGCGGTCAAGCGCCGCCTTGGCCGCGCCAACGTTGGTGATGGCGTTGCGGGCCAGCCGCTGTCGTGAATCGGCCGCAGCCTCCTTGCGCAACTGGGACAGGTATTCCTTGGTGAGCAAAGTCATATTTCGGTTTTAGCAGACTAGAAATCCTGATGGGGCTGGTTGGGGGAAGAGCTAGAGAAATTCCGCCAGCTTTTCGACGGCCCCCGGAGTCCCCACTTCCTCCGGCAGCCACGGAACCTCGCGCACTGGGGTCTGCGGGAGCTTGGCGCGGAGAAGTGCGAGCGCCTCATCTTCGGCCGCGCGACGGGCGGCGAGGAATTCTCCCTGGTTGGCAGGGGTACGGCGGTTAACCAGCATGGACCCCACGCGCACGCCATTTCCGGTGAGGTCCGCGTGGAACTCGGCTGACTCGAGTACGGGCAGGCGCTCGGCGGTAAGGACAATATGGAAGACCGTGCGCGGTGAAGTCAGCGCCGCGCGCAGCTGGGAAAAGCGCTCGCGCCGCTGGAAAAGAGTGGCGCGAATTTCCTGATTGCGCCGGTCCACGGGGTCATTATTCGCGCTGTTGCCGGGCGACATTCCGCGTACTAGCGAGCCGAATTTATCGGATTTCTCGCGCCGGGAAAGTAAGCCATCGGTATAGGCGGCCATGATTTCTGGCAAAGCCATCAGCCGCGAGGTATGCCCAGACGGGGCGGTATCGAAGATGAGGAAATCGACGTCGGACTCTTCGCCGACGAGCGCCGCGATACGCTCCAATAGTGCTGCCTCCTGCGTGCCGGGCGATTGCCGGGCCAAGTCCAGGTGCTTTGTGACCTCGCCATGCAGATGCTCGGGCATGAAACGGCGCATCGCAGAACCTACCTGCGCAAGATGTTGTTCCGTGGCGCGCGCCGGGTCGATCTCGATGGCGGAGAGGGAAGGGGTGAGGGCCACGGGGGCATCGCCAAGCGCGGTGCCAAAGATGTGCCCCAAGTTGTGCGCTGGGTCCGTAGAGACCAAGCAGACGCGGTGATCGCGGGACAGGCGCAGCGCGGTGGCGGTAGCCAGGGTGGTCTTTCCCACCCCGCCCTTGCCCCCAAAGAACATGATGGGTGCAGTCTCTAACAACATTGAATATTCTCCAGCGGGGATCTTTCCATTCCCATGCGCGTATGCCAGGCGTGGAAATCCTCATAGACCAACGGCAAAAGCTCCAGGGTGTAGTAACTGGCCGGGTTGGGAATGCCCAGGGCCTCCGAGACCACCAGCATCATGAAGAGATCGTCTTCCTGCTGCTGGGCTTTGGCAAAACTGGCGCGGTACGGGGCCTGGTAGAACTCATTGAGACCAGCCCCGAACGCCCTAAGCTTGTCGAGCATGCTCGGGCAGCGGGGCGTCAAGATCATCATCGGACCACTCCAGTGGGGCCTCCTTGCGGGCACGAGAGATGGCACCGACGGCCTCCACAATGACCCAGATGGTGGCGACCACGATGATGGCGTCCATGCAGAACAGCAGCCAGTTCTGGCTAGTAAATAGCGACTTTAGCTGCAGGAGCGCGGCCCACAGGGACATGGCGGTAACGAAGATGAGCGGGATGACCACTGGCCACGTCGGCCGACGTAGGTGGGTGAGGATGACTACCACGATGGCCAAGGAGAGTCCTGCCATGAGCTGGTTGGTGGTACCGAATAGCGGCCAGATGGTCATGCCGCCCGAGCCATCCACGCCGGCGGAGAAGGTCAGCCCAAAGGCCAAGCCCACCGCAATGACGGTGGCGGCCAAAGCCTTGATGCGTACGCCTATGATTTCGCCGATTTCTTGGACCACCAAACGCTGCAGGCGCACACCCGAGTCCATCGTGGTGGCCGCAAAAAGCACGGCCATGGTGGCCAAGATGGTGCCGGAAAGCGAGGTAGGAATACCCAAGCCCTCATTCATGAGCGCGCCGCCGCCTTGCACAAAGGCGTCCACGCCGCCGGCGTTCCACTCGGAGTAGATTTCTTCCCACTGCGCGGCGGTCTTGAAGCCAGCGGTAGTAGCGATGATGGTGCCCAGTGCGAGCAGGCCCTCGCCCACGGCGCCGAAGTAGCCCACAAAGCGCACGTCGGTTTCTTTATCCACCTGCTTGGAAGAGGTGCCGGAGGCCACCACGCCGTGGAAACCGGAGACGGCGCCGCAGGCGATAGTGACAAAGAGCAGCGGAAAGATGCCCGGGGTGCCGTCTGGTACGTTATCGCGCAACGCTGGCGCCATAATCGAGGGCCGAGTGATAAGGAAAGACCCGTACAAGATGGCCAAACCTACGAAAAGTTGCAGGCCGTTGATGTAATCGCGTGGCTGCAGCAACACCCATACTGGCAGCATCGAAGCGATGAAGGCGTAGATGAATAACAAGATGATCCACACGCCATTGGCGGGAATCCCCAGGACGGTATCTGGCAAGACCACGGGCACGCGGTCGCCGATAATCATCAGCGCGTAGAGCGCGACCACACCCACGATAGATACCAGCGGTAGGTTCCACTTCAGGCGGTAGATGGCCTGGCCGATAAGCAGCGCGACGGCGATGGCGCCCCACGTGGGAATGACGGCCGTGGGAGTGGATACCAACAGGTTGGAGATGACCACTGCGAAGGCAGTATTCACCATCAAAAGCAACAGGAAAATGACGATGAGGAAGAGGTTGCGCCCGCGCTTGCCGATATAGCGCCCAGACAAGGTACCAATGGATTGGCCCTTGTGGCGCTGGGAGGCCCACAGAGCGCCGAGATCGTGCAAGCCTGCAAAGAATATGGTGCCGATGGTGACCCAGAGAAATGCCGGTACCCAGCCCCAGATAACGGCTACGGCAGGACCGATAATCGGTGCTGCACCCGCTACGGAAGTGAAGTGGTGGCCCCACAAAACGTATTTATTGGTCGGGACATAATCCACGCCGTCTTCCATGGTGTGGGCCGGGGTGGAGTAATTCGGGGATAGCCGGAAAATTCTTCGCCCTAGGAACTTGGAGTAGAGCAGATAGCCGGCAACCATCATCGCGATACCGATGATGGCGAGGACAAGAGAGTTCATAGTGTGTGTCTCCTCATAGACGGGCAGGTGGCGTGCATCACACGTGCGAGTAGTATGCCATAACTCACATATGCATTTGCCTGTGGGGGAGACCGATGGGTGGATTTATATTTGAAGTGTGCCCGGAGACTTTTGGTTTAGTCGCCGTGGATAGACCAAAGCGCGGCCCTTGCTCGAAAAGGAACAGGGGCCGCGCGCTGGGTATTTAAACCAGGTGGTGGTTACTTCTTATCGACGCCGATATTGCCGTCCTTCTTCCACACCACAACCACTGCCGGGCGTGGGGTGGACTTGCCACCGTCAGGCCAGTGAGAGGTCTGCTTTTCAAAGGTGGCGTCATCGGTTTCACCTGGGTGCTGAACGTTGACCATCACACGCTCATCGGTGACGATGGGTCCGCAGGTCTCGGCACCTGCCGGAACGGTAAGGAAGCACTTCAGCTCACCGCGGGTATCGCCCTCGGTGGTCACTGCGTAGAGGCCATCATTGGACTCCAGCGCGTTACCGTCGGTGGAGATCCACAGATTGCCGTGGCTATCAAAGGCCAGGTTATCCGGGCAGGAAATCGGAGATACCTTCTCCTTGTCAAAGCCGCCGAAGTAGGTATTAGCCTCCTTCGGATCGCCACAGACCAGGAAGAGGTTCCAGGTGAACTTCTCACCAGCGTGATCATCTTCAATCTCCATGACCAGGCCGTTCTTGTTCTCCTTGATAGGAGCCCATTCCATAGGCTCTTCCTTGTTCTTCTTGGCGTTCTCGCCGGTAGCGCCACGGTACTTATTGTTGGTCAGGGCAACGTAGACCTTCTCCGAGTCTGGGTGGACCTGCATATCCTCAGGGCGGTCCATCTTGGTCGCGCCCACCTTATCGGCGGCCTCACGGGTGTAGACAGCAACCTCTTCTGCAGACATGCCGTCGACGTGGGACTCGAACTTATTGTTTTCCGTATCGGAGGTCAGCAGCTTAATCCACTTGCCCTCGCCGTCGAAGGCACCGTCTTCGGGCAGTACGCCGGAGCCGTCAATCTCGTCGGCTGGGGAGTTGCCCTCTACCTTGGCTACGTACAAGGTGCCGTGGTCCAAGATGGTGAGGTTGTGCTCGATATCGCCCTCTTTGTACTTCTTGGTGGAGATGAACTTGTAGATGTACTCGAAGCGGGAGTCATCGCCGGCGTAGCACACCACGGTGCCATCGGAGGCGATGTGGATGTTGCCGGCCTCGTGCTTGAATCGGCCCAGAGCGGTGTGCTTGACCGGCGTGGACTTAGGATCTAGTGGGTTAATCTCTACGATCCAGCCGAAGCGGTTCGGCTCGTTCGGCTCTTTGGAGACGTCGAAGCGCTTATCAAAGCGCTCCCACTTGCGCTGGGACTCGCCATCTTCCATGCCGAAGCGCTCCAGCGACTCCTGCGCCTTCTTGTCATCCAGCTTGGCGTGTGCAAAGTACTGGTCAAAGTTCTCTTCGCCGGAGAGCATGGTGTTCCACGGGGTGATGCCACCGGAACAGTTATTCAAAGTGCCCTTGACCTTCTTGCCCGTCTTATCGGCAGAGGTCTTTACAAACTCGGAACCGGCAGCTGGGCCGACCAAGGTGAATTCGGTGGTGGCGGTAATGCGGCGGTTGAGTGGGCCAAACTCGCGCTTGAGCTCACCGGTGTTGCCAACCTTGGATACTTCCACGATGGAGTGACCGTGACCAGCTCAGCCAATCTTGGCCTGCTCCTCGGTCGGGTTATCCGCATCGTAGTTGGGGAACATCTGCGGCTCGGTGGTGTACTCGTGGGAGCAGACGTAGATAAGGCGATTGTCATCGTCTGGGTGCTCGATAAGACCGGCGAAGTCATTGTTGAAGCCGAACTGCTTCTCTGCTGCCTCGGCGGTCTGGTTCTTGTCATCGAATTCCGGTGCGTCCTTAAACAGCGGATCGCCCCACGCGATGAGCACGGATTGCTTGTAGCCGTCCGGGATGACTACTTCGTCCTTTTCATTCGGCTGTACTGGGTCGAACTTCATGCCCTCGGCGGAGGTGAGCTCGACGTTCGCCTCAGAGGTCTTGCCGCCCTTGCCCTCGGAAGAAGACGCCTCAGTAGAAGCATCGTCTGGGCTAGAGCAGGCAGCCAGCGCGGCGCCGCCGCCGACGGTTACGACGGACAGGCTGCCCGCGCGCAGGGCGGTACGACGGGAGAACTGATCACCGAAGTACGGGTTATCGGACTTGTTCTCGCACTCTCCGAAGCACGCATTGCCACACTTGTAAGTGCAGGTCAGGCTGGAACGAGAGGATGCGAAGAGACTAGAGAGAAGATTGCGGCCCTTAAGCGCCATGGGTATTGCTCCAAAAATGTCGAAAAATATTGATTGCATATGGGGACAGCCATATATAAAAGGTCATCTTCGTAACTGTGTGTTGACCCCGAGGTGACAGTGAAGTGAATTATGCGTAAATCCTTTCCCGGGAGAGGGTGGCGTGGGCTAAATCGCGTGCTGCGGTGGGGATCGACTACCCTTGGCTAACGTGAGCGAGCAGAAGAATAATGAAGTAAACGATGTCCCTGAGCAGCTGCGCATCCGCCGCGAAAAGCGCGATCGCCTGCTGGAATCCGGCGTAGAGGCCTACCCGGTAACCGTTGAGCGCACCATCTCTTTAAAGGATTTGCGCCATGATTTCCGCGTCGTGGCTGAAGGCGAAGAGCCTGGCAACGAAGAGGGCGTAACCTACCTGGCCCCTGGCGAGGAAACCGAGGTCACCCATGCCATTGCCGGTCGCCTTATTTTTATGCGCAATACCGGCAAGCTGTGCTTCGCCACCTTGCAAGATGGCGATGGCACCCAGGTGCAGGCCATGCTTTCCCTCGCAGAGGTAGGCAAGGAGCGTCTCGACGCCTGGAAGTCCGACGTCGACTTGGGCGATTTCATCTCCGTGCGCGGCCGCGTGATTTCTTCGCGCCGCGGCGAGCTGTCCATCATGGTCTCCGAATGGACCATGGCCGCTAAGTCCTTGCGCCCGTTGCCGGTGTCCTTCGCCGATATGGCAGAAGACACCCGCGTGCGCCAGCGCTATAACGACCTCATTATCCGCGAAGATGCCCGCAAGAACGCCATGATTCGCGTCAAGGTCATGCGCGCGCTGCGCAATTACCTGGAAAGCCAGGACTTTGTAGAAATCGAGACCCCGATGCTGCAGACCCTGCACGGTGGCGCAGCCGCTCGCCCGTTTATCACCCACTCCAATGCGCTGGATATTGACCTCTACCTGCGCATCGCTCCAGAGTTGTATTTGAAGCGCGCGGTCGTGGGCGGCATTGACCGCGTCTTTGAAATCAACCGCAACTTCCGCAATGAGGGCGTTGACCGCTCCCATTCGCCAGAGTTTGCCATGCTGGAGACCTACGCTGCGTGGGGCGATTACAACGATTGTGCCCGCATGACGCGTGAGTCCATCCAGGCTGTTGCCCGCGATGTCTTCGGCTCGACCACCGTTACCCTTGCCGATGGCACCGAGTTCGATTTCGGTGGCGAAGAATGGCCGGAAATCGAGATGTACCCTTCCCTGAATGAGGCCCTGCAGCGTAAGCTCCCGGGCCAGCCGGAGGTCACCATCGATACTGACGTCGAGACGCTCAAGGGCATTGCAGACGTCATTGGTCTCGACGTCCCTAAGGACGGCGGCTGGGGCCACGGCAAGTTGGTCGAGGAAATCTGGGAGGTCCTGTGCGAGGACCAGCTCGAAGGCCCTATCTTTGTCAAGAATTTCCCGGTTGAGACCTCCCCGTTGACCCGCCAGCACCGTTCCGAGCCGGGCGTGACCGAAAAGTGGGACCTCTACGTGCGCGGTTTCGAGCTGGCAACCGGCTACTCCGAGCTCGTGGACCCGGTTATCCAGCGCGAGCGCTTCGAGGATCAGGCCCGCTTGGCCGCCGGTGGCGATGATGAAGCCATGGTGCTGGATGAGGACTTCCTCGCCGCTATGGAGCAGGGCATGCCGCCTACAGCAGGTACGGGCATGGGCATGGACCGTCTACTCATGGCCTTGACTGGCCTGGGCATCCGCGAAACCGTGCTCTTCCCGCTGGTCAAACCCGAGCAGAAGTAGCACCTAGCGTCCTATCGCTTGGCCGTCAGCCCGCGCGGGCTGACGGCTTTGCTATTTCCTGCTCATGTTCGTTCCTGCACCCCTGCTGCAAAAGACCAGCGCAGTTTCTCACCGCATGGAAAAATGCGAGGCATGAAAAGAATTCTCCCTATCCTTGCCCTACCTGTATTGGCCGTTGGGCTTGCGTCATGTTCCTCTGCTGACAGTAACGAGGAAGCGCCCCAATTCCGTCCACGGATGACCGAAAGCACCGCAACTAGCTCGGCGGAAGCTTCCTCCCCAGAGAGCACAGCGGAAGAAACTACCGAATCAGAAAAGAAGGTGGATTCCTCGGGGCTGACCATGCGTTCGGCCGAGGACTTTTTGGCGAAGGGCCCCGAATACGCGCAGTCGAAGGCGTGGGGAGTTAAAAGTCCCGATGGAAAAGTTTCGTGCTCCTTTAAAGAGCTCTCCGCAGGCCCGTGGTGCACCGTGCAGTTCGCAGATCCACCCCTAATGCCAGACCCAAACCAGCCGCAGTGGGAGGCTAATATGGTCAGCTTCAAAAAGGGGGGAGGGATTCTTCCCATCTGGCGCGGTGGATCCAGGTGATATGACTCCGTCGAAACAGCTCAAGGCAGGGGAGAAGGTAGAAATTGAAGGCGTTACCTTCGAGGCACCAAACTCGGATGAGTTCACGGTCACAGCGAAGGGACATCATTTCACCGTAAAAGACAACGGTCAGTACTACTCCGATACCTTCCCACCTAAGCCCGATTCCAATGGCAACGCCAAAATGGGCACTATCTGTGGGCAGATGGATACCAAATGGGGACGAAAGAACGTCTACGTGCAAGTCGATGGCACGAACTGCACCAAAGCTATGCAGGTCGTAGATAGCTACGTGAATCACGACTTTAAGCTGGAGGAAGTAAATACCCGCGGCTTCCTCAAGGTCGAAGGCTGGGCATGCGATGTATCCGCGCCAAAGTTCTTAGATGATTCAGAGCCGGAAAACCGCTTGCCCAAATGCGTGGATTTGAGTGGCAGCGGGCGAGTAGTTCTCCTGGATATCTAAGTTTTTAGCGCACGAGTGGGCCGGCGGATTTATCGCCCCGCAGGCGCTTAATGATGTTCTCGGCCGAAATCAGGCACATTGGCACACCGACGCCCGGCACGGTGGTAGCCCCCGCATAGTAGAGGCCGTTTACCTTGCGTGAGGTATTGCGTCCGCGCAAAAACGCCGACTGTCGCAGCGTGTGTGCCGGTCCGATGGAGCCGGCCGACCAGGCATGGTAGCGCTCGGCAAAATCGGCCGGGCCGAGCGTGCGCTTGACGACGACCCTCTCTCGCAAATCCGGCACTCCGGCCGTGGCCGCGATGCGGTTGAGGGCGGCGTCGGCAATCGCAGCAACGCGCTCGGACTCCTCAGCGTGATAGGCATTGCCAAACCCTGGTGCCTCCGCGGCCGGCACCGGCACCAGAATGAAGAGATTTTCGTGGCCCTCGGGGGCGACGCTCGGGTCGGTAGCGGAGGTCTTGGACACGTAGATGGACTCGGAGGCCCCCAACGGCCGGGAGGGCTCTGGGCCGGAATAGACGGCGCGGAAATCCGGATCCCAGTCCTTGCTAAATAGCAACGTATGGTGTGCCAGCTCGGGCAGCTTGCCCTTCACCCCGGCCAAGATGAGCACGGTACCCAGGCCCGGATTGCGCCGGCCCCAGTAACGCTCCGGGTAGGTGCGCAGCTGCGGCGGCAAAAGCTGGGTCTCGGTGTGGTGCAAGTCCGCCGCGGAGATCACGATATCGGCGTGGATGGCGCCCTTATTCGTGCGCACGCCTGTTACCTGCCGATTAGAGACCTTGATGGAGGTAACCTCCTCGCCCAAACGGTAGGTGGCGCCAAACTTCTTCGCTTGCCGGTAGACGGCCTGGACCACGGCGGCGAAGCCACCTTGTGGGTAGCGCACCCCCTCCACCAGGTCGGTGTGGCTCATCAGGGAATATAGGGCTGGGGCGGCGGCCGGCTCGGAGGATAAAAAGACCGCCGGATAACTCAGAATCTGGCGCAGGCGGGCATCAGCGAAGTTACGGCCCACGTGCTGCTGCAGGTTTGCCGCAAGCAGCGCCACGAGGCGAGAAAGCCGGGTGCGAATATCGCGGTGCACCAAATTGAGCGGCGCGGAGAAGGTGGTGTAGAGGAAGTGCTCGAGTGCCATGTCATAGGTATCGCTGGCCTGCGCCAAGTACTGCCGGACCTTGTCTCCCGCGCCGGGTTCCAAGGACTCGAACAGCGCGGTGACTTCCTCGATGCCGGAGTGCACGTCTACGGGCGCATCCCCATGAAAAACACGGTAGGCGGGGGAGAGGTCCACCAGAGCTAGCTCCGCCTCGGTAGAGGTGCCGCACAGCGCAAAGAAATGATCGAAAGCCTCGGGCATGAGATACCAGGACGGGCCCGTATCCCAGCGAAAGCCGTCTTCTGCAAAGCTGCCGGCGCGGCCTCCCACCTCATCCAGCGAGTCCACCACGGTGACCTCGTATCCTTCGCGGCCGAGCAAGGCGGCGGTGGCGAGTCCAGCGATGCCGGCTCCGATGACGACGGCGTGCATGACGTTCTCCTTAATCTTCGGCTTGGTGTGGGGCGTGCTTGCTGTGGCCGCGGCGGCGCACTGCGCGGGCCGCTAACCAAGCCTTGGTGTGGTTGGGCACGGATACGCGCGTGGTGGCGAGGTCCGTAGCAGGGGTTGCGGCGAGGCGATTGGTCAGCTCGGCAAAGATATCCGCCGCCGCGCTCACACCAACCCGTGCGGAGGCAGGTAGCAAGTCGATGGTGAGCGCGGCGGTAGCAAGCTCCTGGCGGATCTCTGCGATGAGCGCGGACTTGGTGGCCTCATCAATCCGGCCGGATGGGGCCTGCTGAAAATAGGTGCGCCCCAAAGTAGAGCTATCCTCGCCCAAATCACGCAGGAAGTTTATCTTCTGGAATGCCGAACCTAGCGCGCGGGCGCCGCGTTCCATGGCAGTGCGGTCGGCGGGTGAAACGCTTTCCTCGGCTAGGAAAATCTGTAGGCACAAAAGCCCAATGACTTCCGCCGAGCCGTAGATATAGTCTTGCAGCTCGGCCGAAGAATACTCGCGTTGTTTAAGATCCGCGCGCATGGAGTGAAAGAAGGCAGCAAGGTACTCGCGGGGGAAGCCACAGCGACGCGCGGTCAAGGCATAAGCGTGGACCACGAGATCCGTGTGCAGTCGCTGCTGCGGTGCGGCCAGGATGGTTTTCTCGTAGGCATCCAATGCGGCGGCGGGGTCGGTGTGGGCTTGGGCAGCGGCGCCGTCGACAAGCTCATCGGCAATGCGCACCACCGCGTATAAGTGGCGGATATCGGCGCGCACCCGCCCGCGCAAGAGCCGCGTGGCCAGCGAGAAGCTGGTGGAGTAGCGCCCCATAACCTGTGCGGCCGCGCGGGAGGCCGCTTGGTCATAGCGAGTTAGCATATCTGTCAACGTAGCATGCAGCCTATTAACGGTTCGTGGCGCGCGGCTGCCCCTCCGCGAACCCGGCGGCGGACTGCACGCCCACAGTGGCGCGTTCGTGGAAGCTAGCCAAGGAATTGGCGCCGGCGTAAGTGCACGAGGAACGGACGCCAGAAATGATTCGGTCCACTAGATGCTCCACGCCGCCGTGCTCGGGGTCGAGGTAGATACGAGAGGTAGAAATCCCCTCTTCAAACATCTCGCGGCGGGCGCGCTCGAAGGCCTCCGTATCGGAGTTGCGGCCGCGCACTGCCCGGCGCGAAGCCATGCCAAAGGATTCCTTGTAGAAGGCGCCATCGGCGTCCTTGTGCAGGTCACCTGGGGATTCAAAGGTTCCGGCGAACCAGGAGCCGATCATGACATTGGAGGCACCGGCGGCCAGAGCAAGAGCGACATCGCGCGGGTCGCGCACGCCGCCATCGGCCCAGACGTGGGCGCCAACCTCGCGGGCTGCCGCAGCGCACTCCAGGACGGCCGAGAATTGCGGGCGGCCCACACCCGTTTGCATGCGGGTGGTGCACATCGCGCCTGGGCCCACGCCGACCTTGATGATGTCCGCGCCGGCGGCCACCAGTTCGCGCACGCCCTCCGCTGTGACGATATTGCCGGCAGCAATGGGAAGCCCCAAGTCCAGCGCTTTTACCTTGCGCAGCGCGCTGAGCATGCTGTCTTGGTGCCCGTGTGCGGTATCAATGACTAGGACGTCGGCTCCCGCCTGCGCTAGGGCACGGGCGCGGCCTTCCACATCGCCGTTGATGCCCACGGCCGCACCAATGTGTAACCGGCCCTGCTTGTCGACGCCCGGCTTATACATCTTCGCCCTCACCGCCCCCTTCCTGGTGAGGATTCCGGCCAGGGTGCCATCCGGGTTGACCACCGGTGCCAACTTCCGCGAGGTTTTGCGCAGCTTGGTGAAGGCCTCCTGTGGGTCAATGCCCACCGGCAGCGTTACCAGATCCGTGGTCATCAATTGGCCGACGGCGGTGAAATTATCCTGCCCGCGCAGATCCTTCGGTGTGATAATGCCGATGGGCATGTCCCCGTCGACCACGATGGCCGCGCCATGAGCGCGCTTGTGCAAAAGGTTGCTGGTATAGCCCACGGTATGGTGCGGCTTCACGATAATGGGGGTGTCATAGACCAAGTCAGCCGCTTTCACGGAGGCGATGGTCTCTGCGGCCGCATCCAGGGATAGGTCCTGTGGCAGGATAGTGAGCCCGCCGCGGCGCGCGATGGTCTCGGCCATGCGGCGACCGGCCACGGCGGTCATATTGGCCACGATGAGCGGGATGGTATTGCCAGTGCCGTCCTCAGTGGTGAGATCCACCGACTGGCGCGAGCCCACCTCGGAGTGGCTGGGCACTATGAACACATCGGAATAGGTCAATTCGTACGGCGGGCGGGAATCCTGGAGAAAACGCACTGGGATGGCCTCTCTATATATTCGGGTGGCGCGGTCTGACCGCGCGGAGGAAGACATTAAAATTATACTCCCCGACTTTCCCCATATCGGCGGCCTCAGTATCCTATCTGGGTGTCTCAGAAACCAGATCCGCACATTTCCGCAGAGGTAAAAATCAACCTCACCATCCTCGTCCTTGGTGCGATGGTGATGATCCTGAACGAGACCGCCCTTTCGGTGGCATTGCCTGCCATCATGGCGGACTTTGACATCCCGGCTACCTCCGCCCAGTGGTTGCTTACCGGTTTCCTGCTCACCATGGGCGTGGTCATCCCGACCACCGGCTTTCTCATGGATAAATTCACCACCCGCCAGATCTTTCTCGCCTCCGCGGGTGTATTCCTTGCCGGTACAGTCTTTGCGGCACTCGCCCCAGCCTTCGGCATCTTGCTGGTGGGGCGCGTTTTCCAAGCGGCGGGTACTGCGTTGATGATCCCCACCTTGATGACGGTGGCGATGACCCTCGTCCCGCCGCAGCGTCGCGGCAGCGTCATGGGCATTATCTCCGTGGTCATTTCCGTGGCCCCAGCGCTCGGACCTACGGTGGGCGGTCTGGTTCTTAGCATGTTCACCTGGCACGTTATCTTCTGGACCATGGTTCCGCTGCTCGGCCTCATCGGCGTCGCCGGCTACCTCCGCCTAGTCAACGTGGGCGATAAACGCGATACCCCGCTGGATTTCCCCTCAGTTATTTTGTCCGTCCTTGCCTTTGGCGGGTTGGTATATGCCGTATCGTCCCTAGAAAATATTCTGGAGGGCGAAGGCCTCATAGACATCCTCGTCCTCGCCATAGGACTTGTGGCCTTGGCGCTTTTTACCCTCCGGCAAGTGCGCCTGGCTAAAGACAATCGCGCCCTGCTGGATATGCGACCATTTAAGGTTCCGAACTTCACCGTGGCGGTACTCGGCATGCTTTTGATGTTCGGGCTATTGCTTGGCGTGGTCAATGTCCTGCCCATCTACCTGCAGACCTCTTTGGCGGTAAGTTCCCTGGTCACCGGGCTCGTCGTCATGCCCGGCGGCTTGCTGCAAGGCGGCATCTCCCCGATGGTAGGCCGCCTCTATGATGTCCACGGGCCCCGTCCGCTGATGATTCCAGGTGCCCTTCTCCTTGCCGCGGGTACGTGGCTGATGACCCTGCTCACTGAGGACAGCGCTGTGTGGATGGTCATTGCTATGCACGTCCTATTCGCCCTCGGCATTGCGCTCATGATGACGCCACTGATGACGACGTCCCTGGCCTCCCTGCCGGATGAGCTCTACTCACACGGCTCCGCCATCCTTAATACTTTGCAGCAGCTGGCGGGCGCGGCCGGCACTGCCTTTTTGATGACGTTCCTTAGCCGTGGCACCAAGGCTGGCCTGGCACAAGGCATGAATGATGCTGCTGCCACCGCTCACGGTGCGCACTGGGCATTCCTTTTTGCAGGCGTGCTCTCGCTGGTGGTTATTGTGCTGGCCCCCTTCCTCAAGCGCGTGCCGTCGACGGAGTAGCCACTAGGACAGGCATAAGGCCCGCACACGCTATGCGCGGCGGGCCGGAAACTCTGAGAGTGCGATTTAAGAGGCGCACAGCGGCAGGTTCAGCCGCTCGTTTTCAGCCTTATCGCCCCACACGAGGAACGCGGATTGGGTGCCTTCAACGGCCATGACGTAAGTAGGAACATCCGCGGTGGTCTCATAGCTTTGGATGGTGCACTGGTCATTGGAAAGCTCCACCGGCTCGGCGTCGGGAAGCATGGCATCGCGCTCTTCTATGCTGGGGTAGTAGGTCACGATATAGCTAAACCCATCGCCCACGCAGGAAATCTTGGCCTCCTGGCCAGACTCCGGCTCACGCGAGGAACACTTTGCCCCATCGAAGCCCTCCTGGCCACTACGGGAGCTCACCAGGTTCGGGTACGCATCCGCCAGGTTTTGTTCTTTGTCATTCCAGCTGGGGTAGGACAAGAAGAACCACAGCGCCGCCGCGGCAGCAATCGCGGCCACCGCCAACACGCTAATCAACGCAATGAGACCGCCCTTGCCCTTCTTCTGCGGCGCTGGCGCCATGGGCTGTTGCCCCATGGGTTGCTGCCCCATGGGCTGGGCCATCGCCTGCTGCTGCTGCGGCTGTGGCTGTGGCTGCGGCGGGGCGAATTGCTGCTGGGGGCGCGGTTCGGGGGCTTGCACGCGCGGGATCTGCGCGGTATCGAACTCTCCCTGCGGGCGCAGATGCGCCACCACATCCTTGGCGCTATCCGCCGTGCCGGTGGCCTTATAGTCCGGGCACTTGCGCGCGACGAGTTGCTCGAATGCCTCTACCGCTTCGCCGTGCTCCTCGGGAGACGGGCCGGCCGCGGCCAGTACCGAAATCTGCCGTTGCTTGTCGACGCCCACCCGGGCCTCCCTTAGCCCATGGACCGCAAAGTCTGCCTGCTTGCGAGAGATCAAAAAGTCCACCGCACCGGCCAGGGGGCCAAAGATCTCCGCCGCGTCCGTGCGGCTGAGATTATTGGGTATTTGCGAAAGCTGGGTGCCGACAAACCCCTCGCGCACAATAAACTCTTGCCCGTCTGCGGTAGTGCCCGTGCCTACCAGCGGTGCGATAGCCGGGTGATGCAATCCATGTAACGCGGTGGACTTTTCCACCATGCCGGTGATTCCTGGGGCGAAAATCTCCACGCTCAGCGGCTGGTGCGTGGCCCCGTCTTCCACGGCAAAGAGTGTAGAGGAAGGAGCTTCATCCACTACTGCCAATTCGTGCAGGTTGTGTTGGGTGGCGAAGAACTCAGGAAGTTGCGGCACGGTGGAGATTTCCTTAAACAGTGCGGAAGAGGGGCGGGGAACAATAAAACGATTCCAGATTACATGCCCGTGCCCCTGTTCGCTACCGGCGTACACCCGTGTGAGCTGCGAAGATGGGGAATTATCGCGGTATTGCGGGCATCTGGGAGTAAAACCGGAAATGATCGGCGGATTGCCGCGTTAGAGTGGGTGACACATTAGAAGCGAAAGTATAGGGGAATCATGTTCGAGAGGTTTACCGATCGTGCTCGCCGCGTCATCGTTTTGGCGCAGGAAGAAGCACGCATGCTTAACCACAATTACATCGGCACCGAGCACATCCTGCTCGGCCTTATCCATGAAGGCGAAGGCGTCGCTGCCAAGGCACTGGAATCCATGGGTATTTCCCTGGAGGATGTCCGCCGTGAGGTCGAGGAAATTATCGGCCAGGGTAGCCAGCCGCATACTGGCCACATCCCCTTTACTCCACGTGCCAAAAAGGTTCTTGAGCTCTCCCTGCGTGAGGGCCTGCAGATGGGACACAAGTACATCGGTACTGAGTTCTTGCTGCTGGGTCTCATTCGCGAGGGCGATGGCGTCGCCGCGCAGGTGCTGACCAAGCTCGGCGCCGACCTGCCACGCGTGCGCCAGCAGGTTATCCAGTTGCTGTCCGGCTACGAAGGTGGACAGCAGGAGGGCGGCTCCTCCAATGGTCAAGGCTCCGGTCCAGTCGGTGCAGGTGCTGGCGCCGGCGCTCGTGGCGGCTCCGGTGGTTCCGGTGAGCGTTCCAATTCCCTGGTGCTTGATCAATTCGGCCGCAACCTCACCCAGGCTGCCAAGGACGGCAAGCTTGATCCTGTCGTTGGCCGCGAGTCCGAGGTAGAGCGCATCATGCAAGTGCTCTCTCGCCGCACAAAGAATAATCCGGTCCTCATCGGTGAGCCGGGCGTTGGTAAGACCGCCGTGGTCGAGGGCTTGGCGCTCGACATCGTCAACGGCAAGGTCCCGGAAACCCTCAAGGACAAGCAGCTCTACTCGCTTGACCTAGGCTCCCTGGTGGCCGGCTCTCGTTACCGCGGTGACTTCGAGGAACGCCTGAAGAAGGTCCTCAAGGAGATTAACCAGCGCGGCGATATCATCTTGTTTATCGATGAGATCCACACCTTGGTCGGTGCTGGTGCTGCTGAAGGTGCTATCGATGCAGCTTCCTTGCTCAAGCCAAAGTTGGCCCGTGGCGAGCTGCAGACCATCGGTGCTACCACCTTGGATGAGTACCGCAAACACATCGAAAAGGACGCCGCCCTCGAGCGTCGTTTCCAGCCGGTTAAGGTAGACGAGCCTTCCCTGGATGACACCTTCTTGATTCTGAAGGGCCTGCGCGATAAGTACGAGGCTCACCACCGCGTGTCTTATACCGATGAGGCGCTGCACGCTGCAGCTTCCCTCTCGGATCGCTACATCAATGACCGCTTCTTGCCGGATAAGGCCGTCGACCTTCTCGATGAGGCTGGTGCGCGTATGCGCATCAAGCGCATGACCGCGCCAAAGGGCCTACGCGAGGTCGATGACCGCATCGCGGAGGTCCGCAAAGAGAAGGAAGCGGCCATCGATGCCCAAGACTTCGAAAAGGCAGCTGGCTTGCGCGATAAGGAGCGCAAGCTGGGTGAGGAGCGCGCTGAGAAGGAAAAGCAGTGGCGTTCCGGTGACCTCGAGGAAATCGCCGAGGTTGGCGAGGACCAGATTGCAGAGGTGCTGGCACACTGGACCGGCATCCCTGTGCTGAAGCTGACGGAGAAGGAATCCAACCGTCTGCTCAACATGGAAGAAGAGCTGCACAAGCGCATCATTGGCCAGGACGAGGCGGTCAAGTCCGTCTCCCGCGCCATCCGCCGTACCCGTGCAGGCCTCAAGGATCCGCGCCGCCCGTCCGGCTCCTTCATCTTCGCTGGCCCGTCCGGTGTGGGTAAGACCGAGCTGTCGAAGTCCCTGGCTAACTTCCTCTTCGGTTCGGATGATGACCTCATCCAGATCGATATGGGTGAGTTCCACGACCGCTTCACCGCTTCTCGTCTCTTCGGTGCTCCTCCGGGATACGTCGGCTACGAAGAGGGCGGCCAGCTGACCGAGAAGGTTCGCCGCAAGCCGTTCTCCGTCGTGCTTTTTGATGAGATTGAGAAGGCCCACAAGGAGATCTACAACACCTTGTTGCAGGTGCTAGAGGATGGCCGGCTTACCGACGGCCAGGGTCGCGTTGTTGACTTCAAGAACACCGTTCTCATCTTCACGTCGAACTTGGGTACCCAGGACATCTCGAAGCCGGTGGGCTTGGGCTTTACTGGCTCTTCCGAAAATGATGCGGATGCTCAGTACGATCGGATGAAGCAGAAGGTCAACGACGAGCTGAAGAAGCACTTCCGCCCGGAGTTCTTGAACCGTATCGATGACATCGTTGTTTTCCACCAGCTCACTCAGGAGCAGATTGTGGAAATGGTCGAGCTGCTCATCGGCCGCGTGGCCAAGCAGCTGGAGGAGCGCGATATGGGCATCGAGCTTACGGACAAGGCCAAGAACCTCCTGGCCAAGCGTGGCTTCGACCCAGTATTGGGTGCTCGTCCGCTGCGTCGCACCATCCAGCGCGAGATCGAGGATCAGCTCTCCGAAAAGATCCTCTTCGGCGAAATCGGCGCCGGTGAGATCATCACCGTCGACGTCGAGGGCTGGGACGGCGAGTCCAAGGACAACACTGGCGCGAAGTTCACCTTCAGCCCACGCCCGAAGCCTCTGCCGGAGGACACCGAGGAGCCGCAGCTTGACGACGCCGAGGTGCGCGAAAACGACGCCGACTCCACCGATGCCGGCGAGCCCGACACCATCACCCCGGACGTTCCGGGCGATGGCGGCTCCACCGCCGCCGGAACCGACCTAGAGTCCGGCTCCGGTTCCGACTCCGATGACGATGGCCATAACCCGCCGCCAGCAGGCGCCGGCCAGCCGATGTAGTGGCGCTATAGCGCCTTAAAGCCGCCCAGCCCTCGCTTTCCCTGCGAGAACTGGGCGGCTTTATTTGCGCCCAGGAATCTATTTATGCTGTGCAGTTAGTGGGGGCCGGTTTGCCCTCAAAGCGGTCAAAGAGATACTGCAACCCGACCGGCATCTCTAGGTGCAAGGGCACGGCGTGGTCGATTCCAGTGCGTGGAATCGTTGCGGTGCCGGGTGCGGCTACGAAATCGATGGTTCCGCCCATAGAGCAGTACGCTCCAGCAGTCCTGCGTACCTGGTCATGAGAGATTAAATCATCACTAGGTGAGCTAGCCATCATTACCGGTGCATTTGGCACCGCTTTGCCCAGGTTTTGGCGCTCTAAAGTTTCCTTAACGACAGGTTTGCGTTCCACAATCCCGGACAAGGATTCCCCGGTGCGGGTAAGCATTCGGGTATTTGTAAAGCCCCACATGAGAACAGAATCGCCCGTGCAGCTGGTGGCCGCGGAACGTAAGAAGTCCTTGCCTCGTGGGTTGAGTTCCGCCAACACTGCATCGCGGAATTCTGGGCTACGCTCAGAAAAGCCATTAATGGCATAGCCCAGCACGTGGGCGATAGCTGAACCGTCAATGCTGCGCATAGTCTCCGGCAGGTCCGTTGGCGGCGCGCCAGCGTATGTGCCGGCTACGTTGAGGTCAGGAGCGTAGCGTTCGGCATACTCGGCTGCGGAGAGCGAGGCGCCGCCGCCCTGCGAATAGCCCGCAAAGCCAATAGGGGCGTCCTTCGGGGCGTGCGCGAGTTCTAGGCCGGAGCGGGCGGCGTCGAGAAGCGCGTGTGCTTCTTCAATGTGGTTTACATACGTGTGGTGTCCTGGCATGCCCAACCCAATAAGGTCGGCAACGATAACGCGTGCCCCGTGGCGCAGGGCCATCATATAAAATGAGTACTCGTAGCTGGCATTAATGGTGGGAGAGCCCACTTTGCTCAGGCCCACCGACCCCAGCTGCATGCCCGCGCGCGACGGCGCGCATTGGTCGCCCTGCCCACGCGTGCTTGGTCCGAAGACGATGGTCGGGCGCTCGCCCTTGCCACGCCACGGTGCAGTGGGCTCGTACAAGGTAGCCGAGGCTTGCACCGGCTTGCCGGCATCGGTGGTGGTGTCATATGTAAACACCTGCGCCTGGCCCGCCGATTCTGCCAGGTGCGGCGCCGGGTGAGCTGAAGTCACCGCCGCGTTTGCAGCTGGCGGCAGAAAGAGCGACCCGAGGATTAGTGAACAAACTGTGAGGAGTCTCATACAAATCTTTTCCATATCCAAAACCTACTGCGCAGTAGGAACGGTGGAAGTGGAATTGCTAAAATAAATGCTTATGGGACTTCAGTATCGTTCAAGAAAAAAGACCGGCAAGAATAGCTGGATCAACGTCTCTGGATCCGGCGCGTCGATGTCTACCAAGGTAGGGCCGGTCACCTTTAATTCCCGCGGCGGCATGTGGGTGAACCTGCCGGGCGGATTCAATTTCCGCGGCCGCTGGCGTTAACCAGCTCACACGCCCTGGATCGCGACCTGCGATTATAGCTGGCCATTATTAACCTCCTAAATAGGGAGGTGGAACAGGCCAGCGTCGTTTTGCTCGGCGAGGCCGTCGGCAAGCAGCGAAGCCAACGCCCGGGAGCGCTGTGCCGCATCGGGCCAGACCACGTCAATCTCGGACTGTGGTACCGGCCGCTCCGCCGCGCGCAGCACGTCCAGAATCTTGCCGCGCACCTGTCGGTCCGTGCCGACGAATTTCTGCACGCGCTTTTTCGCCTGTGCCTGCTCCTCTGCACTGGGCTGCGGCCGGCCAGCGAGCTGCCACGCACAGCTCGCGCGCAGCGGGCACTGCTCGCAGGCGGGATTCTTCGCCGTGCACACCAGCGCGCCCAGCTCCATAAGCGCGGCTGAAAAGCGCGGCCCATTCTCGGCCGGCAAAAGCTCTGCCACGGCCGCCAGCTCCCGCTTCGATGGCTGCGGCGCAAGGAACCGGCCCTCTTCTGCGCGGGTATACACCCGCCGCACATTGGTATCGACCACCGGTACGTTTACCCCGAAGTGAAAACAGGCCACAGCGCGCGCGGTGTAATCCCCAATGCCAGGCAGGCACAGCAATTCATCGACGTCCGCCGGTACCTCGCCCTCGCCAATAGCCGCCGCGCACTCCCACAGGCGCAGCGCGCGGCGCGGGTAGCCCAGCTTGCCCCAGGCGCGCAGCACCTCCGCCCGAGTGGCCTGGGCAAAATCTGCCGGGGTGGGCCAGCGCCGCATCCAGTCCTCCCACACCGGAGCCACGCGGGCGACTGGGGTCTGCTGGCTCATGACCTCACTGAGCAGCACACCCCACGCGCTCGTGCCAGGCCGGCGCCAGGGCAGGTCTCGTTCATTGGCATCGAACCAGGAAAGAAGAGCTTGCGAATCCATCGTGGGAGATAGTCTAGGGCATTAGAATGTGGCCTATGCCTTTACGTAATGTTGCCCACGAACCGCAGGCCGTATGGGAGGCCCTCAAGGCGGGAAATCAGCGTGTATTGGACGGCGAGACCGTCGACGTGCGCGAGATTTATAACCGCGAGGGCCTAACTCACGGCCAGGACCCTCGCGTGGTGGTTATTTCCTGTTCCGACTCCCGCGCCCCTATCGAGCACGTCTTCAATATCGGCTTCGGCGATGCCTTTGTCATCCGCACTGCCGGCCACATTCTTGACGACGCCGTCCTAGCCTCCCTCGACTACGCCCTTGCTGCCCTCAAACCCAACCTGCTGGTAGTCCTCGGCCATCAATCTTGCGGCGCGGTGGGCGCGGCTACCGGTTTCGTATCCGGCGGCAAGCTGCCCACCGGCCTGCAGCGCCCCATCATCGAGAAGGTTGCCGCCTCCGCACTGGTGGCGGGCCCAAATGCCACGACTGACGACGTCGAGCGGGAGCACACCCGCCAGACCGTCGCCCAGCTGGTGGCCAGCGTGCCCAACGTCCGCCGTCTGCTCGACGAGGGTGCCCTGGGCGTTATCGGCGCGCGCTACCTGCTGGAAGATTCCAGCGTGGAAACCCTGCAGACCTTCGGGGTGGACTAGCCCGCCTGACACGCGGCGCGGGCTTAGCGCACCGGCCCGTGCCCACCGCTTAAAATTGACAGCGTGACGCAGAAAAAGCCCCTACCAGAAGAGATTTACAAGCGCCGACGAGTAGCGGCGCTCATCATCGTACTCGTGCTGGTCGTGGTGCTGATCTGGGCGGCTGTGGCTGCTTTCGGGGGCAGCAGCGATGAGCCGGCCGATACCGCCGCACCCGCGCCTACGCCGGAACAGACCTCATCTTCTGCTGCCCCAGAAACCTCCGCAACCTCCGCGGAGACGTTGGCCGAGGGGGCGTCGGAAAGCGAGTCTGCCGAAAGCGAGCCCTCCAGCTCCGCGGCCGCGAGCTCCGAGGCAGCAAAGAAGACCTGTGACCTGGCAGACCTCCAGGTGCGCACTTCCATGTTGAACTACTCTGTGCCGGAGGGTGAACTGCCGAAGTTCTTCATGACAGTCACCAACCCCACGGCCGCAGATTGCAAGATCGACCTAGACAAGAACCTGCTGCGCTTCGAGGTCTACAAGATGGCCGATAACGAGCGCGTGTGGTCCGATACGGATTGCTATGCTTCCGTGCAGACCGGCTCGCAGACTTTCCCGGCCGGCAAGGACGTAAAATTCGAGGCCGAATGGTCCCGCCAAGCCTCCAAGCCGGGCGAATGCACCAATCGCTCCGCGGCTGAACCAGGCGCCTACTTCGCCCACACCATCATCGGCGATAACTCCTCCCCGCCGCAGGACTTCACGCTGCGCTAGGCGCTAGCCCGCCACCGCAGCGATGGCCTGCCCTAGCGTCCCAGCTTGGTGGACGCGAATGCCGTCTACTGGCTCGATTTCCCCGCGTGGGACAATCGCGTTCTTATAACCCAGCCGCGCGGCCTCCATTAAGCGCCGCTCCACATTGGGCACTGGACGCAACTCGCCGGCCAGGCCCACCTCGCCAATGACAACCGTCTTGGCCGGCAGCGGTTGCTCGTGCAACGAGGACCACGTCGCCAACGCCACCGCCAAATCCGTCGCGGTTTCCGTAATGCGCATGCCGCCGACCGTGGCGACGTAGGCATCTTTATCATTGGTGCGCTGGCCGGCGCGGGCCTGGAGCACCGCGAGCACCATCGGCACGCGGTTGGAATCTAGCCCGGTAACCACCCGCCGCGGGTTTTTCGCCACCGGGTCCACCGTCAGCGCCTGCACCTCCGCCAGAATCGGCCGCACCCCGTCCATCGCGACCGTCACGGCCGAGCCATCCGGCGTAGAACCGCGGTGCGAGAGGAATAGCCCGGAGGGATCCGCTACCTCCCGAATGCCGCCGGAGGTCTGCTCGAAGCAGCCCACCTCGTCGGTGGCACCAAAGCGATTTTTGATGCCGCGCAGCATGCGCAGGCTGGATTGGCGGTCGCCCTCGAAGTTTAAGACGACGTCGACAAGGTGCTCCAGCACGCGTGGCCCGGCCACGTTGCCGTCCTTCGTGACGTGGCCGACCAGTAGCACTGGAATGCCCGTGGATTTCGCCAATGACGTCAGCGCGGCCGTTACCGCGCGCGATTGTGCCACGCCACCGGATACACCCTCCACACCTACGGCATGCATGGTCTGTACCGAATCGACGATGATGAGGCTAGGCTGCAGCTTATCGACGTGCCCGAAGACCCCATCCAAGTTGGACTCGGCCGCCAAATACAAAGTTTCCTGCAAGGCGCCGGTGCGCTCGGCGCGGGAGCGGACCTGGCCGGCGGATTCCTCGGCCGTCGCGTAGAGCACGGTGCGGCCGAGCTGTGCCCACCGCGAGGCTACTTCCAGCAGTAGCGTGGATTTGCCCACGCCGGGCTCGCCGGCCATAAGCACCACCGAGCCCGGCACGATGCCGCTTCCCAGCACGCGATCCAACTCGCCGATACCGGTGCGCACCGTCTTTGTTGCCTGCGCCCCAATCTTGGTAATCGGCTGTGCCGGACTCGACGGGGCTACGCCCTTGCTTGCCGACGCCCCAGGCACCGCCACCACCGGTGCCTTTTCCTCCAGCGTGCCCCACGCACCGCAGTCCGGGCATCGCCCGAGCCATTTGGGCGAGACGTAGCCGCATTCGGAACAGGTATGGATGGGGCGGGTTTTCTTGGCCATGGCTTCTAGCCTAAAACACACAGACACTCCCAGCCCGAAGCGGGCTGGGAGCGGGGCAGGAAAGTGGTATGGCTTAGTTCTCCGGAGCCTCGGAGGTGTAGCCCTCGGAGGACTCGACGTCGCGGTCGAACTCGCCGGACTGCATCTGGGTGGCAGCGATGGTGGCGTTTACGTCGATGGAGCCATTGGAGAACTCGAAGGTAACCGGGCGGTCACCGGCGTAGCCGTAGTCATCATTCTTCAACTTGGTGGCGATGTACTGGACGGTTTCGGAATCCTGCTGGGGGTTAGCTTCCAGGTTCTTCTGAGAATCAGCGATGATGGACTCATCGCGGTGCAGCGGCTGTGGCTGCTTCATCTCAACGCGCTGGCCATCGACCTTCACGGACTCCAAGGAAATGACATCGGTGTCGTAGCCCTGGTTAATGGCGCTGAACTTCAGTGCAGCAGTGCCGTCCGGCTCTACCAGGATGGTGACATCGCGAACTGCAGCCTTATTATCTTCCGTGCTTGCAGAAGCGCCATCGACCGCAGCCACTTTTTCAGCGGTCTGGGTGACATGACCCGCCGAGCAAGAAGCCAACGCCAGAGCGGAGACGGCGGTAACGGAAATAATGGCACCGCGGCGGGCGGCGGACTTCAGGGACTGCACGTTGAGCATCCTCCATCAATTGCGATCACAGGGCTTGTCAACGCTTTAGCCTAGTCCCTTTCGCGATAAAGTACACAGTTGTCCCAAATCGGGCGGGTAGACCGTGGGGGTATACGGGGGTATCCGCAGTCGGGGCGGCCGTGCGTGATAAAATAGCGGCCTTAGTCAACCGGGATAAATCGGGAACACAAGGAGTGGCAATGGAGTATAAGGTCGGCGAGGTCGTCGTCTACCCGCACCACGGTGCGGCCGTCATCGAGGATATCGAGACCCGCGAAATGGGTGGCGAGACGCTCGAATACCTGGTGCTGCACATCAACCAGTCCGACCTGGTCGTCCGCGTGCCCATCAAGAACGCCGATAACGTCGGCGTACGCGACGTCGTGGGCAAGGAAGGCCTAGAAAAGGTCTTTTCCGTGCTGCGTGACGAGGACGTCGAAGAGGCCGGCAACTGGTCCCGCCGTTATAAGGCTAACCAGGAGCGCCTGGCTTCCGGCGATATCAATAAGGTCGCCGAGGTTGTGCGTGACCTGTGGCGCCGCGACCAGGATCGCGGCCTTTCGGCCGGCGAGAAGCGCATGCTTGGCAAGGCCCGCACCATCCTGGTAGGTGAGCTCGCACTGGCCAAGCCGGTCGATGAGAAGAAGGCCGACACCATGATGGAAGAAATCGATGCCACCATCGAGCGCCACCGCGCCGCCGGATTGGTAGATGATAAGTCCATCACCACCGATATCGACAACGACATCGATCTCGATGACCTCTCCTTCGACGACGAAGACTAAACAGCGCGTCATCGCGCTCATCGCGGCCGCAGGCCAGGGAACCCGCCTCGGCGCCGAGGTGCCCAAAGCTTATGTCGAGTTGCGCGGTCGCACCCTCCTGGAACGCTCCGTGCGAGCATTGCTGGCCTCCGGGGTAGTCGATGAAATTATCGTCCTGGTCAGCCCGGACATGGAGGCTGAGGCCGCGCGTATTATCGGCCGCATCGACGCCGTTGGTGCTACTGACGCTGCAAGCGCCGCCCCGATTCGCCTCGTTCACGGTGGCAGCGAGCGCGCCGATTCCGTGTGGGCCGGCCTGCAAGCAATCCCGGACGAGGATGCCGTGGTGCTCATCCACGATGCGGCCCGTGCGTTGACGCCGCCGGCGATGGTGCGGGGCGTCGCCAAGCGGGTGCTGGAAGGCGCTCCCGCGGCCGTGCCGGTGGTTCCGGTGGCCGATACCATCAAGGAAGTCGCGGATGAGGCCGTGTTGAGCACCCCCGATCGCTCCCGCCTGCGCGCAGTGCAAACCCCGCAGGCCTTCCGCCTGTCCGCGCTGCGCCAGGCCAACCTCGATTATTGGGCCCAGCAGCCCGAATTTACCGCCACGGATGACGCCAGCCTCATGGAATGGCACGGCGAGCGCGTGGCAACCGTGCCGGGCGATACCCTGGCTTTCAAGATCACCACGCCCATCGATCTCACCCTGGCCCACGCCCTGACCGAGGAGACCCATGACTAATCCGATTATCCCGCGCGTTGGAATTGCCACCGACGCCCACCAAATCGAGGCCGGCAAGGATTGCTGGATCGCCGGCCTGCTCTTCGAAGGCGTTGACGGGTGCGAGGGCCACTCCGATGGGGATGTTGTAGCGCACGCGCTTGTCGACGCCCTTTTATCCGCCTCCCACCTCGGTGACCTCGGCTCCTTCGTGGGCGTCGGCCGCCCCGAATACGATGGCGTTTCCGGCGCGAAGTTGCTGCGCGAATGCCGCCAGCTCCTCGAATCTGAGGGCTTTATCATCGGCAACGCCGCCGCCCAGCTCATCGGCCAGACCCCCAAGATGGGTCCGCGCCGCGAAGAGGCCGAGGCCGTGCTGAGCGAAATCCTCGGTGCCCCCGTGTCCGTATCTGCTACCACGACGGACCACCTGGGGTTCACCGGCCGTAAGGAGGGGCGTGCGGCGGTTGCTACGGCCGTCGTCTGGCGCGCCTAGCCCACCGCACTAACCCCGCGCACGCGTCAATTAGACTAAGTGGCGTGAGTACTTTGCGCATTTATGACACAGCCACCCGCAGCCAACGCGATTTCGAGCCGATCCGCCCCGGCCATGCCTCGATTTATCTGTGCGGCGCCACCCCGCAGGCCCAGCCGCACATCGGGCACCTGCGCTCCGGCGTCGCTTTCGACATCCTGCGCCGCTGGCTGCTCGCCCAGGGCTATGACGTAGCCTTGGTGCGCAACGTCACCGATATCGATGACAAGATCCTCACCAAGGCGGCCGAGAATAATCGCCCCTGGTGGGAGTGGGTATCCACGTATGAGCGCGAGTTCACCAAGGCCTATAACACCCTGGGCGTGCTTCCGCCTTCGGTAGAGCCGCGCGCGACCGGCTTTGTCACCCAGATGGTCGACTATATGCAGCGGCTTATCGACGCCGGCTTTGCCTACCCCGCCGAAGGCTCCGTCTACTTTGACGTTGCCGCATGGACCAAGGTCGAAGGCTCGGATTATGGTTCGCTGTCCGGCAACAAGGTAGAAGAAATGGAACAGGGTGAGGGCGAAGATTCGGCCAAGCGCGGCGCCCAAGACTTTGCTCTGTGGAAGGCCGCGAAACCGGGCGAGCCCAGCTGGCCCACCCCCTGGGGTGACGGCCGACCCGGCTGGCACCTGGAGTGCTCGGCCATGTCTACCTATTACCTGGGCTCCAATTTCGATATCCACTGCGGCGGGCTGGACCTGCAGTTCCCGCACCACGAGAACGAGATTGCTCAGTCGCACGCGGCCGGCGATAAGTTTGCCAACTACTGGATGCACAACCACTGGGTGACGATGTCGGGCGAGAAGATGTCGAAATCGCTGGGCAACGTGCTCTCTATTCCGAATATGCTCGAGCTGGTGCGTCCGGTGGAGCTGCGCTACTACCTGGGCTCGGCGCATTACCGCTCCGTGCTGGAGTATTCCGAGGCCGCGCTGACCGAGGCCGCCGCAGGCTACCGCCGCATCGAGGACTTCCTCGCTCACTTCGATGACCTGGAGCTGGGCGAGTGGACGCAGGGCTTTGAAGACGCGATGAATGATGATATCGCGGTGCCCAAGGCGCTGGCGGAAATCCACACCACCGTTCGCGCCGGCAATAAGGCCCTTGCCGCCGGCGATGAGGCCGGGGCGCGCACGCTGGCCGGCCAGGTACGGGCGATGGCACACGTACTTGGCTTTGACCCGCTGGAGTGGGAAGATGGAGCGCAAGCTAGCGGGGCGGATGCCGCGTTGGATGCGCTGGTGCAGGCTGAACTGGAGCGGCGCACCCAGGCGCGTGCGGACAAGGACTTCGCTACTGCCGACGCCGTCCGTGACCGCCTCGCGGCCGCCGGCATCACCATCACCGATACCCCAGACGGCCCGACCTGGTCGCTGGCGCAGCGTTAAGCACTCCGAAAGGACAATAAACTATGGCACGTACCCACGGCCGCGGTGGCGCGGGAATCCGCAAGACCAATAAGAAGGGCGCAACCAAGGGCTCCGGCGGCCAGCGCCGCAAGGGCTTGGCCGGCAAGGGCCCGACACCCAAGGCAGAGGACCGCATTTACCACGCCAAGCACAAGGCCAAGCTGGAGCGCGACCGCCGCAACTCCGGCCGCCACCAGAAGGAGACCGCCGAGATGGTCGTGGGCCGCAACCCGGTCATCGAGTGCCTGCACGCCAAGGTGCCGGCCACCACGCTCTATATCGTGGCCGGTACCCGCAACGATAAGCGCCTGTCTGAGGCCGTGGCCATGTGCAATACCCGCAATATCCCCATCATCGAGGTGCAGCGCCACGAGATGGACCGCATGACCGGCAACGGCATGCACCAGGGCATCGGGCTGCAGATCCCGCCGTATAAATACGCCGATGTCGATGAGCTCATCTCCCGTGCGGCCGAAAGTGCCCGTCCGGGCATGTTCGTCATCTTGGATAACATCACCGACCCGCGCAACCTCGGCGCGGTGATTCGCTCTGTGGCAGCTTTTGGTGGCGACGGCGTCATCATCCCAGAGCGCCGCTCCGCATCCGTGACTGCCGTGGCGTGGCGTACCTCGGCCGGCACGGCGGCGCGCCTGCCGGTCGCCCGCGCGACGAATATCACCCGCACCGTACAGCAATTCCAAAAGAGCGGCTACCAGGTCGTCGGCCTAGATGCCGGCGGCGAGCACACGCTGGATACATATAACGGCGCGACGGACCCCGTGGTCATCGTCATCGGTTCCGAGGGCAAGGGGATTTCTCGCCTCGTGCGGGAAAACTGCGACGTCATCATGTCCATCCCTATGACGGATTGGGTCGAGTCCCTCAATGCTTCCGTCGCGGCCGGTTCTGTGCTTTCCGAATTCGCACGCCAGCGCCGCGCGGCCCAGTAGTCTCTAGCGAGAGTTTCTAGCCGCCTTCTGCCCAGGGCGGCAGCCACCTAATGGTGCCATTCACCCGGGCCAGGCGGCCGCGAACTGGCGGGCCGTTGGGGTCATCGTCGTTGACGCCGTTGTGGTACGGGCAGGCGATGGTGAGGTTTTCGGGGTTTGTCTCGCCGCCGTGGCGCCAGGCGGTGAGATGGTGGACTTGGCATTCGTCGGCGGGATAATTGCACTGGGGCCAAGGACAAGTGGGATTTTCCGCGGCCGCCATGGTGCGCTGCTTGGGTGAGGCGAGCCGCTCCGTGCGATACAGATTCACCGGGCCTTTAACGGGATGGATGAGGGTGACATAGCCATGCTCGGTAAATGCGCGGCGCACGAGGTCTGCGCCGGTCATCCGGGCGCCATTGGTGAGCTGCAGTGTCACGTCATCGCCCGCGCAGTCGACGACGCGGTCGAGCTCGTCCAAGCGCAGCACCACATTGGTGGTCACGGACGCACCGGAGGCGGCGGTCTTGCCCTGGAAAATCTTGCGCACCGAATCTAGCGGGGCATCTTTATCCAGCGCGGCATGCATATCCGCAATATCGGCGGATTTGCCGGTAATCGTCATAGTCCAGGGGCCCTCGGCGCGGCGGTAGAGCTTGACACCGGGTGTGCGCTGCGGCGGGCCTTTAATCTCGCGCACGCGTTTACGCCCCCGCTTTTCGACGTCCGAGGCATCCCCCTTCATCCCACACAACTCCCGACGCAGCGCCCAGGCCTGACGCTTATTTCTCAGCCGAGTGGCGTAGCGCTCGATGGCCAGCAGCGCGGTAAGGCTGTGCCCATTGGTGCGAGCGGCGGCGATGGATTCGCGCTGGAGGCGGCTAAACGCGGTCGGGCCGAAGTAGGTATCGGCGAGGGCGAGCAGGCGGGTGGCGGTGGTGTCGGGGCAGCCGGCCTCGATTAGCGCGCGCTGAGTTAGGCCGTGGCAGTCGGCGATGATGTCCATGCCGGCGGCTAGGCCTGTCAAGAAAGTGTGCAGCGCGTTCATGGCTCCACACATTAGGTGCGGGACGCGACCAGAGGCGAGGGATAAGGCGCGCCGCTGTGGATAACTAGGACTGCGCGGTGCCGAGTCCGAAAAAGTCGCGGACCTTATCCACAGCGCGGAAGGAATCTGTATTGGGGCCTATGCGCGGGTCGGTTCTCATGCTAGAGGGAATCACGTGGCCAAGGCCCTCCATGGTCCATAGTTCGACGGGAAAATCGCCGGCGTATTCGGTGGCGGTGACATCCGGGGCGGGGTGGTAGTCGCGCGGTGGCTGGCAGCCATTGGCCAACGCAAAGTATTCCGCGGTGGCAGGCGCGGAGAGCACGCGGCCGCGGGTGCGCTCGGCGTCCAGCCCGGCCACACCGCCTTCATAAGGCGCATATGGGTCCGCGGTGCCGTGGAAAAACAGCAGCGGCGTGGGCCGGTAGCCATCCGGGTTGCTGGGCGCGTGGTTATCGCCCTCGCCCAAGGTGGAGGCGAAGATGCAGGCGCGGGTGAGGGTAAAGGGAGCGTCGAAAAGCAGGCGGAGCACCATCTGACCGCCATTGGAATAGCCGCAAGCAAAGGTGCGCGCGGTGCCGAACTCGCGCTGCATAGCTTCAACGAGATACGTGGCGAAGGCGATGTCATCAACGTTCTCCGTGCGGGCGGTGACCGGTAGGATGCTGCGGCAATCATTGAAATGGCGATCCACGCCGTCGGGGTAGACGAGGATGGTGTTGGTGGCATCGGCAAGCTCGTCGAAGGTGCCATTGGTAAAGCGGCGCATCACGTTGCCGGATTGCAACGAGCCGTGGAAGAAGAGCAGCAGGTCCGGATGCGGGCCGGGATTATCCGGCGTGATGACGAGGAAGCGGCGGGTGCGGCAATCCACATCCGCGGTGCGGCGGTGTACGTGCATAGCCGCCCAGTTTAGTCGGCGTGGTGCTCCTCGGCCGTGGTGTGGCAGTCGGCGTGGAAGCGTTTGGCAGCGACCTCGTCGCGCACTGCGCTTTTATTGCGCCGCCAGCCGATGAGCCGGCACACCAGATAGATGACAAAGGAAATGGTGGTGACGAAGACCGAGACCGGAAGACCAGGCGCGAGCGATAAGATGAAGCCGCCTACGGCCGACACCTCGGCGAAAATGGTGGCCCACATGACCGCGCGCAGGGGCGAGGAAGTAATCTGCACGGCCGCTGCGCCGGGGGTGATAAGCAGCGCCATGACGAGCAGTGAACCAACGATTTGTACCGACTGCGCGGCCGCTAGGCCCACGAGTACGGCGAAGGCGACCGAGATGAAGCGGGTCGGCACGCCGGCCGCCTGGGCCATAACTGGGTCGGCCGAAGCGAAGAGCATGGGGCGCCACAGGATGGCTACGGCGGCGAGGATAACCACGGTGGTTGCGGCCAAAAGCCATACCGAGGCCGAGGATACGCCGACGATCTGGCCGGTCAGCAGCGTCATCGCGGTATTCGCGTTGCCCGGATAGAGGTGCAGAAATAGCACCGACAGTCCTAGGCCAAAGCTCATGACCACGCCGATGGCGCTGTCTTGCTGGCCCTTAAAGCCCAGTACGGCGAGGATGATGGCGGCCACGATGGCCCCGGCGACCGCGCCAAAGCCTAAGTTGAGACCGAAAAGTAGTGCGGCGGAGGCACCCATGAGCGCGAGCTCGGAAGTCGCGTGGACGGAAAAGGACATCTGGCGCAGCACGATGAGCGAGGTCATCACGCCAGAAAGAATGCCCAGCAGCGCGGAGGCGATGAGCGAGGACTGTACAAAATCAACGCTCAGCAGGTACTGGGTGTCTTCTATGAAGCTAGACAACGATAAGCCTCCCATCGACGTTTAAGACGTTGACTTTGGAACCGTAGAGCTCGGAAAGGACATCGGAGCGCATGACCTCATCTACCGCGCCGAAGGTATGGCCGCCGGGAGCAAGGTAGAGCACCTTATCGGTCACTCCGAGTACCGGATTGATGCCATGGGTGACAAAGATGATGGAGGTGCCGCGCTCGCGGCGTAGCGCATCTAGCTTCTCCACGGTGTCTTGCTGGCGCGCCGGATCGAGCGAGAGCAGCGGCTCATCGGCAAGGATGAGCTCTGGGTCATTGGCCAGCGCTTGGGCCTGGCGGATAAGTTGCTGCTGGCCGCCGGATAGCTGTCCTACGCGGCGGTCGCGCAGGCCGGTGGCACCTACCTCGGCGAGGAGCTCGTCGACGCGGTGGCGGGGAGGGCGGCGGCGTCGGAAAGCGCCGTGCGCAAGGGAGAGCGATACTAAGTCGCGGGCGCGCAGGGGCAGGTCGGCCGGGAACATGCGCTGCTGCGGGATGAATCCGACGCGGCAGTCCACGTCGACGCTGCCGGCCGTGAGTTTGCGGGTGCCCAAGATAGTGCCGAGCAGGGTGGATTTGCCCACGCCATTGGGGCCCAAAACGGCGATAAACTCGCCGCGGTCAACGGCGAGGTTAAGGCTGGACCACAGCGGGGCAACCGCTGCGTCATGAAATTGGATGAGCACTAGAGCTTCCCCAGGGAGTCGGTGACCTCGTCATAGTAGGTCCAGAACTCCTTGCCATCCGGCGGGGTCTCGCCGATTTCGACGATATTGACATCCGCATCCTCCGCGGCGGACTTGATACGGCCGGCGGTATCGGTTTCGGTCTGCGGGTTAAAGATGAGAAGGTCCACCTTGTGGTCCTTGATGGCCTTGGTGAAGGCGGCAAGGTCGGCCGCGGTGGGCTCGCCCTCAGAAATGGTGGCCTTGCGGTAGCCCTCTGGGGTGACGTCCTTGCCGGAGGTGTACTTCATGATGTAGTCCGCAATCGGCTCGGTCTGGGCGTAGGAGAGATCGCCCGGTAGCTCCTTGAGCTTGTCGCGCAGGCGGTTGACGTGGGAGTCCACGCGCTCGGTGCTGGCGTGCGCATCGGTATTGAGCTCATTGATCTGGTCCGCGATATTACCGGCGACCTCGTCGAGCGCAGCTGGGTCGTACCAGATGTGCTCGTTGCCTTCGATATTGGTGACCTTCTTTGGGTCCTTCTTGGCGGTGGCCTTGGCGGCGTCGATGGTCATGACATTGGGGTCATCGGCCAGCTTGCCGTGGTCGGTCAGCGGCAGGGCGGAGATGATGTTGTCTTGCTCGGAGACGGCCTGGTAAATCCAAGAATCGTAGCCGCCGCCGTTGACTACGAGCAGGTCCGCGTCTTCGGCCTTGGCGATATCGGCCGCGGAAGGCTCGAAGTGGTGGGGGTCGACGCCATTGCCCTCCACGATGGGCTTGACCTCAATGTCCACGCCGGAGGCGGTATCGGCCACGGCTTGGGCAACATCGGCCCAGATAGAAGTGGAAGCGACGATAGAGATTTTCTTCTGAGCGCCGGGCTCGGCGGCCGAGTCTTGAGAGTCAGAGGAGGAGCAAGCGGTGGCGGTGAGGAGGAGGCCGCCGGCCGCGAGGAGGGCGGCGGTTGCGCGAAGTGAGTTATGCATAGCTCCCAGTGTGCTGTTGATGGTAATTGTTGTCAATTGAATATGTATTGAAAACGCGGCCGCGGGGTAAGCTTACGGCCATGGTGAAACGCAGCCCCACCCGCAAGACGCTGGCCTCGCTGGCCGCCGAACTGGGTGTTTCGCGCACGACGGTGTCCAATGCCTATAGCCGGCCGGACCAGCTCTCGGCCGCAACGCGCGAGCGCATTCTGGCAGCGGCGAAAGCGCGAGGGTACCCCGGGCCGGACCCCACGGCTCGTAGCCTGCGCACCCGCCGTGCGGGCGCGGTGGGCGTGCTGCTGACTGAGCACCTGTCCTATGCCTTCGAAGACATGGCCTCGGTGGATTTCTTGGCCGGCATGGCGGAGGCCTCGGCCGGCGCGCAAAGCATGCTTACCCTCATCCCGGCCGGCCCGGAGGGGGAAGCGGAAGCGACCAGCCTGGTCGGCTCGGCTGCCGTGGATGGCTTTGTGGTTTATTCCGTGGCGGCTGGGGATGCCTACCTGGAGGCGGCGCGCGGGCGCGGCCTGCCGGTGGTGGTCTGCGATCAACCGATGGATTCGGGCCTGCCTTTTGTAGGGATCGATGACCGAGCCGCGATTGCTCCGGCCGCCCGCGCGCTGGTGGAGGCCGGCCACCGCAAGATTGGCGTGCTGGCCATTCGCCTCAAACGCGAGCGCCACGATGGCCCCATTTCCTGGGAGGAGTTGCAAGAGGCCGATATGCACGTGCAGCACGCGCGCGTCATGGGCGCTATGGACGTCTTTGCGCAGGCGGGGATCGCGCCGGAAACCGTGCCCGTGGTCACCCAGCACATCAATGATGCGCAAACCACGCGGGCGGCCGCGCAGTTGCTTCTCGACGCCCACCCTGAGCTCACCGCAGTCCTGTGTACCACCGACTCCATGGCGCTGGGCGTGATGACCTATGCGCGCGAACGGGGCATTGATATTCCCAGTGAGCTTTCCGTCACCGGCTTCGACGGCATCGATGCGGCGCAGCGCCTTGGCTTGACGACCATCATCCAGCCCAATAAGGCCAAAGGCGCCGCCGCCGGCCACATGCTCTCTAACCTCATCGCCGCCGCGGATAATGCGGCGGCGGCCGTGCCGGCGGTGTCGCGGCGGGTACTGCGGACGAATTTCGCGGCGGGGCGGACCGTGGCACCACCGCGTTAAGTCGGGGCAGGCCGGGGTTTACCGGCTAGGCGTCGTCGCCGCGGGAGTGACCTATATGGGCCGCGCGGGCGGTGGCAAGCTCAGTGAGGAAGTGGGCGACGGCGTCGACGTCGGCAAGCTGCACTACGGCCGCCGTATCGCCCTCGCCTACCTTGACACCGACGTCCGGCGGCTGATGGAGGGCGCGGAAACCGTCCTCGTCGGTGACATCATCGCCCAAAAAGACCATGGCGGTGGCGCCGGTACGCTCGCGTAGCTCGTCTAACCACGTGCCCTTGGTGGCCTGAGTGGCAGAAAACTCCACGACGGACTTACCGGCCGTGCGTGGGAAGCCGCCCGGATCGAGTGCGAGACCGGCTTCATAAGCCTGGGCGGCCGCCTCAGGATCGGATTCCTCGAGCGCCCGCAGGTGCAGTACGCGCTGGAACGGCTTGACCTCGATATCCGCGCCTGGGAAGCGCTCCATAATTGCGCGGATCTCGGTTTCCTTGGCGGTCAGATGCTCGCGCATCGCGGGAGTTAGATCCGTTTCTTCCCAAGAGGATTCGGCACCGTGGGAGCCGCCAAAAAGCACGGGCTCGCGCAGTGGACACACGCGCTGCAGGCCTGCGAGGTGGCGGCCGGACAGCACGGCCGCGGTGGTATGCGGCAGATGAGCAAGTTTATCCAAGGCGCGCAGGGAGTCTTGGTTCATCTCGACGTCATAGATGGCCGTGGCAAAGGGGGAGAGCGTGCCGTCAAAATCCGAGACCACCGCGAGGTGCTCGGCGGCGGCAAGGGCCTTGATGGTGGTGGAAAGCGTCATGGCTTCCAGCCTACGTATTTAATTGCCGAGGGAAACCAATTTGATAGACGGCGAGTCTACCTCGTCTGTAACCAGCTCTAAGACCAGCTGGTTATTGCTATTGACGGTGTAGTGGAAATCGCGGCCAGCGGATATCAAGTTGCGCAGCAGGTTATCGGCCCACACGGACGCGCCATGGCAATCCTGGGCGGTCTCGTCATAATCCACCTCATCAAAGTGCAGGCGGTTGCCGTCCTGGATATTTTGGCGCTCCTCATCGGCGGAATAGGTCACCTTTCCCACCATTTGGGTGCAGCCGGTGGTGCCTACCAGCGTAGATTCACCAAAGCTCAACGTGGGTGCCTGCGGGATGGATTCGGGGATGGTAGAGGCAGCATCCGGGGTGGTGTTGATGGAGACTACTTGCCACTGTTTATCCAGGATCTGCTCATCACCAGGGGCCTGGGGCTCTTCTTCGCCGGAGCCGCAGGCAACTAGCAGCGTGGCGGCGCACGCAGCGGCGAGCGGAGTAATGAGGCGGGCACAGCGAGGAATCATGCGCCAGCCTCCTCGGCGTCGGCATGGCGCAGGCAGCTCAGGAAGGACTGGGACCATAGCTGTACGTCGTGCTCAGTGACCTGCTGGTGCATGGCGAGCATGCGCTGGGACATGGCAGAGGGGGCATCGTCAAGCGCGGTGAGCGCATTGAGCAAGGCGGCCTTGACGGACTCGATATCGAAGGGGTTGCACAGGTAGGCCTGGCTGAGCTCATCGGCAGCCCCGGCAAACTCAGAGAGCACTAGCGCGCCCGAACCATCGTCGTGGCAGGCCACGTATTCCTTGGCCACCAGATTCATGCCATCCTTGAAGGGGGTGACCAGCATGACATCGGCCATCCGGTAATAGCTGCGCAGCAAGCTTTTGGCTAGGCCCCGGTGCTGATAGTGCACCACTGGGTGGCCCACGCGCGCAAAGCGCCCGTTGATGCGGCCGACGGCTTCTTCCACCTTGGAGCGGGTGGCCTTGTAATGATCAAGTCGCTCGCGCGACGGCGTGGCCAGCTGCACCATTGCTACTTCTTCCGGGTCGAGCGCCCCGGACTCCAGCAGCTCCTCAAAAGCAGTCAGCCGCTGCAGGATGCCCTTGGTGTAATCGAGGCGATCCACTCCCAGGATAATGCGCTGGGGCGAGCCCAGCTCTTCGCGCAGCTTGGCGACGTCCCGCTCATCCTCCGCAGTGAACCTGGCAAAGTCCTTCGCGGCGATAGAGATGGGAAAAGCCCCCACGCCGATGGTGCGTCCCTGCGGTAGGTGAATATGTGCGGTGACCTCGCGGGTACTGGCCTCGCCTTCTACGTCGAGGCCGTGGCGGCGGGCGAGTTCCAGGAAGTTGCGGGCATTGGCCTCCAAGTGGAAGCCAATGAGATCCGCGCCGAGCAGCCCGCGCACGAGTTCCTCTCGCCAGGGCAGCTGACGGAAGAGATCGGCAGAAGGGAAGGGGATGTGCAAGAAGAACCCGATGGTGAGATCGGGGCGCTTTTGGCGCAGGATGCCGGGCAAAAGTTGTAGCTGGTAGTCCTGGACCCACACGGTGGCACCCTCGGCGGCGACCTCGGCTACCTCATCTGCAAAGCGCAGGTTGACCTCGCGATAGGCGTGCCACCAATCGCGGTCGTAGGTAGGGGTGACTATGAGATCGTGGTAGAGAGGCCACAGGGTGGCATTGGAAAAGCCCTCATAAAAGCCCTCGAAATCGGACTCGGTGAGCTTGACCGGATGCAGCAGCACGCCGGCATCGGTGCGGAAGGGCTCAGGTGCGGTGTCAGTCACGCCGGGCCACCCTACCCAGCAGCCCTGATGGGACTCCAGGACCGGGGACAAGGCGGTGACCAGTCCGCCTGGCGAGGGTGTCCACGTATGGCTGCCATCGGGCCGGGTTTCTAGATCAACCGGCAGGCGGTTGGCCACCACCACGAAGTCATTGCCATGCTCACTCATGGTGCAAGAATAACTTAAGACTTCTTAACAGACTTCTTTGTTGCCTTCTTAGAGGCCTTCTTCGTCGCTTTCTTCGTGGCCTTCTTGGTCGACTTCTTTGTCGATTTCTTGGTGGACTTTTTGGTCGACTTCTTCGTGGACTTCTTGCTGGATTTCTTGGTCGACTTCTTCGGGGCGGCATCGGCCTGCTCCGCCAGAACCTTCTTGTGTACCAAGCCCTTGGGCTCCACGCCCAGCATGGACATCAGGGTCACGCCGTCGAGGAAGTCCTGGGCGTAGGTGGCCACGATGCGGCGGGCTGCGCGGGAGGTCTCCTCCTCAAGGGCGTGATTCTGGTCAGCCTGTGGGTGGGTGTCTTGGACCTTGGGTGGCACGACGTGTCCTCCTGAACGTTGTGGAAACTACTTAAGCGCTTGCAAGAAAAGCTATCAGAGCAAATATTGTACGCTACCGGCGGCGTTTAGGGCCGCTCGGGTCCGGATTCGGTGCCCGGCTGCTCCGGTTTCTGGGCACGAAACGTTTCGGTGCCCGGCACGGTATAGGTGGTCTTCTCGTGCTGCTGCGGCTGCGCCGGCCACTGAGAATCCTCCGGCCACAGGTCCGCGGCGGAGCGGGTATGCGGCCCGTGGTTTTGGGCCTCGTGGCGCGGGTGCTGCTGCGGCGGCTTCGGCCCGAGCTTGGGTGGTAACTCCGGGCGATTGACGCGCGGGGCAAATGGGGACATCGGCACACGCGGGATTCGCGGGGCCTTGCGGGCCAAGTGCGTGGCCTTGTGGAAGGAGAAGCGGCCGATGCGCTTGAAAGCGGAGTAGGGGCGGAAGTACTGCGGGCGGCGCAGGCGGCGGGCCACGCGCTCGCCTAACACCACTCCGGCGGCCAGCGCGCCGGAAATGGCTAGCGCCATTGCCATGTTGGTAAAGCCGGTAATCATCTGCTCATTGAGCGAGGCGTACATGCCGCGGTAGAGCATGAGGCCGGGGAGCATCGGCGTATAGCCCACGATCATGGTGATAAGCGGCGGGATGCCCCAACGGCGCGACATCAAGCCGCCGGCCAGGCCGACGACCACAGCGGACAGGCCCGAGGCAATCACCGGGCCGATGCCAAACGGCACCACCACGAAGTAATAGAAGATCATGCCGGCCGCGGCGGTAAGCCCCGACATGGTGATCTCGATCCAGGCAGCCCCGCAGGCTAGCGCAAAGGCGGCGGAGCCGGTGCCACCGAGCACCACCAGCAGCGGAATCTCGTGGTAGACCGGCGGGGCCAGCGTGGCCAGCGGCGGCAGGTTAAAGCCCAGCGAATCAGCCAGCTGGATGCCCACGCCCACGCCAGCGATGATGGCGCCGGTAGATAGCAGCGCCTCAAAGAAGCGGGCGGAGGAGGTTACGGGGGCGCGCGTGATGCCGTCGACCAGCGATTGCACCAAGGTTAGACCCGCTACCAGCACGATGATGCCGGAGGCGATGATCTGTGCCGGCGAGAAATTAATGCCGAACGAGGCCGCCACGTTGTACAAAATGGCGGCAGGGAAGACAGCGAAGAAGCCACCGACCACATTCTGATAGAAGGGCGGCAAGCGATAGTTGGCCAACCAAGCGTTCAGACCCATGATGAAGGCGGAAACCACAAAGGCCACCACGCCGACGAGCAGATCGCCGCCGAGCATCATGGAAATCAGGCCACCCATCGCGCCCCAGCCGAGCATGACCGTGGCCGGCTTATAAGGGGCGGGCATGCGGTCAATCTCGTCGAGGCGCTGCTCCGCCATGGCCGGTGGCATCTGGCCGGAGTGGATAGAGCGAATGAGCTTATCGACGGCCGAGAGCTTGGAAAAATCCACGCCAATGCTCGGCACCACACGGAAGACGTGCAGGTTTTGGCGCTGCTCGCCGGTGCCGATGGTGGTGTGGATGGTGATGGTATTCATCAAGATATCCACGTGGCAGTAGTGCAAGCCATAGGAAGATGCCGCCAGGTGTACCTGGGCGCGGGCATCCGAGTTAGCCGTACCGGCGCCGATGAGGATTTCACCAATGCGGGCGGCGATCTCCATGACGCCGGTGACCTGGGCGGCATCATGGAGATCGACCGGGGCGAGTGGCGATGGCGGCGGTGCGGCTTTAGCCGCGTCGATGATGGCTACTTGGCCCGAGGAAGCGCGCAGGCGCTCCCGCATAGCGGACAAAAATGACACGGAAATAACCCTCGAAAAAGCGCTGAGAAAGTGGGATAGATTCTGCCTGAACTTTAGCCCCTGTACCCTGTCAATGCATAGATGGGGGACCGGCTTTCCCTTTAGCGTTGGTGCTCGGGTACTATGCAACGAGCGGGATATCTCCCGCGGTGCTGGAGTGGCGCAATTGGTAGCGCAACGCACTTGTAATGCGTAGGTTGCGAGTTCAAGTCTCGTCTCCAGCTCAAAAGGAGGCTGGGTCCAGCGTGGGCCTAGCCTTCGTGGTGTTTTGTGGGGGCATCAATAAGCCCAAAAAGCCGGTCAACCATGCGTTGGCGGTTAGCGGGGGAGAGCTTGCGCTGGTTGAGGTGATCGTGCACCCACAGCCCCGTACTAAGCAACATGACGAGCAGGTCATCCTCGTCGGTCTCGGCGGCGGAGGGATCCACCATCCACCGTGCATCCACATCTGCCCATTGGGCAGAAAAATCTGGGTGAGTCTGGGAGTGCACACACATCAGCAGCTTGACGAGCGGATCCTTTTTGCCCATGGAGAGCACCAAGGCGCGGGAGCGCTCGGCCCAACTGAGTTCGCTGGCAGGGCGGCCGCCGGCGAGTTGCTCGAGCTCTTCTTCCCAGCGCTCAGCGCAAAAACGGTGACAATCTACCAGCAGGTTGTGGCGGGTAGGAAAGTGGTAGATGAGACCGGACTTGGACATGCCGGTCGCCTGCGCAAGGGAGTCATAGGTAAGGCCGGAGACGTCCTCGGCGGCGATGATATCGAGCGCGGCTTCAAGGGCTGCGGTCTTTTTGTTGATTCGCGGCATGGGGATCTCCTGATTTGGGGTTATCGCGGAAGCACCAGGCGGTTATCGCGGCTAGGAGCAAGGCGAAGCAAGCTAGGCCGCCAATGGTGGAAAGATACCCGGCATTGTAGGCGCTGGCGGCGGTCGCGTGGGAAGCGGGGTGATGCAGCGCGTCGGTTCCTAGTTCTGCGAGGTGAGGTGGGAGTTCGCGGGCCATGAGTAAAGGCACGAGGGTTCCGGTCAGGGCAATGGAAATCAGGGTGCCAAATTCATAAGAGACCGCCTCTACGCCAGCGGCCATGCCGGTGCGGTGGAGGGGCGCGGCATTGATGATGGCGGTTGAGGATACGGACATGGCAAGGCCCGCGCCTAGGCCGGTGAGGACGAGGGCGACAACGAGTAGGGCAAGCGTCTCGCCTCGGGTTGCGAGCAGCAGGGTCATGCCGGTGGCCATAAGGAGGAATCCGCCGCTTATGAGCGGGAGGAATCCCAGGCGATGCAATGTGGCGCCGCCCAGGATGGAGGTAGGGATGGCAGATAGCGCCATGGCGGAGATGATAAGGCCGGCGTGGAGGGGTGAGAGGGCGTCGACAAGCTGCAGCTTTTGGGTGCTGAGTAGCTCTAGGCCGGACATACCGAACATGGCACCGCCGGCCGCTAAGGCCCCGCCGCTGAAGACGCGGGAGCCAAAGATATCGAAGGTCAGAAGGGGATCTGCCAAGCGGGTCTGGCGGTGGGCAAAGGCGAGCGCTCCGCAGACGAAGACGGCAGCCGCAGCGACGCTCACCGGCCACGCGTGTGACAGGGATTTAATGGCCAGTACCAGGCTGGTAAGAGTGATAAGGGAATACAGGGACGAGGGAAAGTCCCAGTGTTTAAGGGGGTTTGGGACGTTTGGCGGAGCTAGGAGCAAGGTCAACGCGAGGGCAAGGGTCACGACGGGGACATTGAGCAGGAATACCGAGCCCCACCAGAAGTGCTCCAAAAAGAAGCCGCCCACGGTGGGGCCGGCCGCCGCGCCGATGACGGCGACAGAACCCCAGATGCCAATGGCCGTGTTGCGCTCCACCTCATCGGGAAAGGTAAGGCGGATAAGTGCAAGGCTCGATGGCATCATGATGGCGGCGCCGCAGCCTAGGAAAGCCCGGCTTAGGACCAGCGCCCAGGCGCTGGGGGAATAGGCGGCGAGTAGGGAGGCGCCGCCAAAAATGGCCAGACCGATGAGGAACATCCGCCGGTGACCGGTGCGATCACCTAGCGTGCCGGTGCTGAGAAGGAGACCGGAGAGTACCAACGCGTAGGCGTTGATAATCCATAGTTGCTGGGTATCGGTGGTATGCAATTGCTGCGATAGCTGCGGCAATGCGGTGTAGAGGATGGAATTATCCAGCCCAACCATGAGTAACCCCAGAGAGATGACGGCGCAGAAAGACCACCGCTGCGTGGCCGTGGAGGCCGGGGTGGAAACGCTTCCTGCGCGGGGTGGGTGGATACTCATAGCAGAGTAAACAGTACCGAACGGTCGTTATAGTTTACAGCCAAAGATAGGTTAGTATTACCTTCCTCACAGCTGGACGCAGTGTGTGAGTGTATAGGAGAATAGTGGACTTTCCTGCGGTGTAAGTAGCACAGTGGTATTAGCACCAATTAAGAGTTAAGGATGATAATTAATGGCACGTAACTATGCAGAACAGCTAGTTGACACCCTAGAAAAGCAGGGTGTCGAGCGCATTTATGGCCTGGTCGGTGACTCTCTGAATCCGATTGTGGATGCAGTTCGTCGCTCCTCCATCGAGTGGATTCACGTCCGCAATGAGGAGGCTGCAGCCTTCGCCGCTGAGGCAGATTCCCTGACCACCGGCAAGCTGGCAGTATGTGCTGCATCCTGCGGTCCGGGCAACACTCACCTCATCCAGGGCCTGTATGACGCCCACCGCAACGGCGCCAAGGTTCTGGCACTGGCTTCCCATATTCCATCCCGCCAGATCGGCTCCAAGTTCTTCCAGGAGACCCACCCAGAGGCAATCTTCCAGGAGTGCTCTGGTTATTGCGAGATGGTCAATTCCGCTGAGCAGGGCGGTGTTGTCCTGCACCATGCCATCCAGTCCACTATGGCAGGCAACGGCGTTTCCGTCCTGGTCATCCCGGGCGACGTCTCCATGCAGGACGCCGACGATGACTCCTTTGTGGAGTCCAAGATTTCTACTGGTCGCCCAGTCGTCTTCCCGGACCCAGCCGAGGCTGCGGCCCTGACCCAGGCCATCAACGAGGCTAAGACTGTCACCCTCTTCGTTGGCGCTGGCGCCAAGGATGCCCGCGAACAGGTGCTGAAGCTGGCGGAGAAGATTAAGGCTCCTATCGGCCACGCCCTGGGTGGCAAGATGTACATCCAGTACGAGAACCCATTCGATGTGGGCATGAACGGCCTGCTGGGCTACGGTGCGGCACACGAGGCCACCCACGAGGCTGACCTGCTCATCCTGTTGGGTACCGACTTCCCGTATAACGACTTCCTGCCGGATGCCAACGTGGCACAGGTGGACATCAACGGCTCCCACATCGGCCGCCGCACCAAGATTTCTTATCCGGTTACCGGCGACGTAGCCGCTACCATCGAGAACATCCTGCCGCACGTGGATGAGAAGAAGGACCGCTCCTTCTTGGACAAGATGCTCAAGAAGCACTACGGCAAGTTGGAGCACGTCGTGGAGGCCTACACCTCCAACGTGGAAAAGCACACCCCGATCCACCCAGAGTACGTTGCAGACCTCATCGATAGGAACGCGGATGAAGACGCCATCTTCACCGTCGATACCGGCATGTGCAACGTGTGGGGCGCTCGCTACATCACTGCCAACGGCAAGCGCGAGCAGATTGGCTCCTTCCGCCACGGCACCATGGCCAACGCCCTGCCACAGGCGCTGGGTGCACAGGCCGCTAACCCTGGCCGCCAGGTCATCACCTTCTCTGGTGACGGCGGACTATCCATGCTGATGGGTGAGCTGCTGACCGTAAAGCTCCACAACCTGCCTATCAAGATGTTCGTGTTCAATAACTCTTCCCTGGGCATGGTCAAGCTGGAGATGCTGGTGCAGGGTCTACCGGAGCACGAGACCGACCACGAGTCTGTCAACTTTGCCAAGATTGCAGAGGCTTCCGGTATCAAGCACTTCCGCATCGAGGATCCGAAGGAAGCTCCGGAGCAGATCAAGAAGGCGTTGGCCTACAACGGCCCGGCTCTTATCGACGTCGTTACTGACCCCAACGCCCTGTCCCTGCCACCAACGCTGACCATCGAGCAGCTCATGGGCTTCTCCAAGGCCGCAACCCGCACCGTTCTGGACGGTGGTGTAGGCCAGATGATCACCATGGCAAAGTCCAACCTGCGCAACATCCCACGCCCGCAGGACTTCTAAATAGCGCGCCGCGTTAGTTACCACGCTCTTCCTCACTAGGGGAGGGGCGTGGTTTTCTTTTGCGGCGACCAGGGCGAGCATCTATGTTCACAGGATTCAGCCAGAAACTCTTCAGTAGGCTGGGAAGCAAGCGTGTCATGATTGCGTGATAGAAATTCGCAACCTTTAAGGGAGTCTGAGGAGAACATGGAAGACAAAAAACTCGCCAAGGTTCTTGTCGTCGATGACGAGCCCAATATTGTGGAGCTGCTCACCGTATCGTTGAAGTTCCAGAACTTCGAGGTCTTCAGCGCCAATTCCGGCCACGAGGCGCTGCGCGTAGCCCGTGAGGTAAACCCTGATGCCTACATCCTGGACGTGATGATGCCGGGCATGGACGGCTTCGAGCTGCTAGGAAAGCTGCGTCAGGAGGGGCTGGACGGCCCGGTGCTGTACCTCACGGCAAAGGATGGGGTGGACCAGCGCATCCACGGCCTGACCATCGGTGCGGATGATTATGTGACCAAGCCATTTAGCTTGGAAGAGGTCATCACCCGCCTGCGCGTCATCATGCGCCGCGGTGGTGCGGCGGAAGAATCCACCAACGACGCCACCATGAGCTACGCAGATTTGACGCTTAATGATGACACCCATGAGGTCACCAAGGCCGGTGAGCTCATCGAGCTTTCCCCCACCGAGTTCAATCTGCTGCGCTACCTCATGCAGAACAAAGAAGTGGTGCTGTCTAAGTCCAAGATTTTGGATAACGTGTGGCACTACGATTTCGGCGGCGATGGCAACGTGGTCGAGTCCTATATCTCCTACCTGCGCCGCAAGATTGATACGGGCGATACCCAGTTGATCCACACCGTGCGCGGCGTGGGTTATGTACTGCGCACCCCGCGCTCCTAAAGTGCTGTGGTAATGGAAGATTCACAGGAGACCCAGGGCCAGGCGCCTGCGCCAGCGGCAGCGCGCCCGCAATCCATGTGGCATGAAGGCCTAGGGCAAGACGAGGGGGAGGACAAGTCCTCCAAGCGGCGGATGTTTTCCCAGATTCCGCAGGCAATGCCGCTGCGTACGTGGTTGGTCATCCTCCTTGTCGTAGTCTCTGGGCTGGGTATTACAGGCTCGTCCTTTGCGGTGAACTCCATTATGCGCAATGTGCTCTTTAATAACGTCGATGATGAGCTGCGCTCCGCATCGACTACGTGGGCACGCGATATCAGCAATGACTTCTTTATCGGTGATCACACCAAGCGCCCGCCTACCGAATACGTGGTGCTGAACTACCTGCCCAATGGCACCATCCGCTATTCGGGGCCGTCTTCGACCACACCGAATGCGGAGAATATCCCGCTTGGCGGTTATCCCACCACCGTTGGGTCCATCGAGAACAATACCAAGTGGCGCGCGCTGGCTTTTGCGGATTCTAATGGCGTCATCACGGTCATCGCTAAGGATATGACCCATGAAAAGGAAATCCTGCACGGCCTGGCGATGGTGCAGGTGACCATCGCCGCCATCGCCTTGGCCGCCATTGCGGCCGTGGGTTTCTGGTTTATCCGCAGGGCGTTGCGGCCGCTGCGGGTGGTGGAAAAGACGGCGTCGGAAATCGCGGCGGGCGACCTGGACAAGCGCGTTCCCAAGTGGCCGCTGCATACCGAGGTGGGCCAGCTGGCCGCCGCGCTCAATATCATGTTGGGGCAGCTGCAACGCTCCGTCGTGCGTGCGCAGGACAAAGAGGAACAGATGCGCCGCTTCGTAGGCGATGCCTCACACGAGTTGCGCACGCCGCTTACTAGCCTGCGCGGCTATACCGAGCTTTATCGCTCCGGTGCCACCAAGGACGTGGACATGGTCTTTTCAAAGATCGATGATGAATCGAAGCGCATGTCCCTGCTGGTGGAGGACTTGCTGGCGCTTACCCGCGCCGAGGGCACACGCCTCGACCTGCGTCCGGTGGATCTATTGGAGCTGGCCCTGTCCGTAGGCTCGTCCGCGCGTGCTGCCTTCCCCGGCCGCGAGATTAAGGTAGCCAATGACGCCAAATCTATTCCGGTGGTAAACGGCGATGCCAGCCGCCTCCACCAGGTGCTGCTTAATCTAGTAACCAATGGCATCCGCCACGGCGGCGAGGGTGCCACGGTGACGCTGCGCCTGCGCCGCGAAGCCAATGACGTGCTGATCGATGTCATCGATGATGGCAAAGGCATGTCCAAAGAGGACGCGGCGCATATCTTCGAGCGCTTCTACCGTGCGGATACCTCGCGCACCCGCGATACCGGCGGTTCCGGCCTGGGCTTGGCCATCGTCCACTCCCTAGTGGAACAGCACGATGGCAGCATTAGCGTCGACTCCGAGCTCGGCCGCGGCACCACCTTTACGGTGCGCCTGCCCGCGCTTGCCGACGCCCCCTCTGAGTCCTAGTCCTCCTCGCGAAAGCCTTCCTCGTTGCAGCCCAGGTGCTGGCGGATGCGGGCGGCCGCCTCATCCATCGCGGCATCGTCGGTGTTATCGGCGTCGAAGGCCTTGGCAAAGTCATACTCTTCCATCTTTTCGGTAGGGAAGAGGTGGATGTGGGTATGCGGGACGTCGAATCCGGCGATGATGTAGCCAGTGCGCGGGGTATTGAACGCGGTCTTGATGGCACCGCCGATTTCCAGGGCGACCTCGTTGAGGTGGGCCCAGGTCTGCGGATCCAGGTCGGTCCACTTATCTACTTCCTCGATGGGAACGACCAAGGTGTGGCCGTAGCGCAGCGGCTCAATGGAGAGGAAAGCCACGCAGGTCTCATCGCGGTAGACAAAGCGAGCGGGTAGTTCACCGTTAATGATCTTGCTAAATACAGAAGCCATGTGTGCCAGGCTACCCGCTGGTTATGATGGTGGGCATGCGCATTCTCGTAATTGGTTCGGGCGGCCGTGAACACGCCCTTGTTAAGGGCCTGTCCGCCGACCCCCAGAGCACCGAAATCCATGCCGCGCCGGGCAGCGCGGCCATGTCCACTCTCGCCACAGTCCACCCGGAATACTCCCAGGTAGATGATGCGGACCGCATGGTAGAACTGGCCCGGGATATCGCCGCCGATCTCGTCGTCATCGGCCCCGAGGTGCCGCTCGTTGCTGGCGTGGCAGATGCCCTGCGCGCCGCCGGCATCTCGGTCTTCGGACCTAACAAGGAAGCAGCCCAGATCGAGGGATCCAAGGCCTTTGCCAAGGACGTTATGGAGGCGGCAGGAGTCAAGACCGCTCGCGCAGAACAGCTACGCCCAGGTGCGGCCGAGGAAGACATTGAGGCCGCGCTCGACCGCTTCGGCCCACAGTTTGTAGTCAAAGACGATGGCCTTGCCGGTGGCAAGGGCGTGGTGGTCACCGCGGACCGTGCCGCTGCCCGCGCTCACGTAGACGCCGTCCTTGCCGCCGGCAATCCGGTGCTGCTGGAGTCTTTCCTCGATGGACCGGAAATTTCGCTTTTCTGCCTGGTTGACGGCGAGACCGTCGTCCCGCTGCTGCCAGCTCAAGACCACAAGCGCGCCTATGACAACGACGAAGGCCCCAATACCGGCGGCATGGGTGCGTACACCCCGTTGCCGTGGCTGCCGGAGGAGGGCGTGCAGCGCATCGTGGACGAGGTTTGCGTCCCAGTGGCCAAGGAGATGGTACGCCGCGGAACCCCATATTCCGGCCTGCTTTATGCCGGCTTGGCGTGGGGCGAAGAGGGCCCGGCCGTAGTCGAGTTCAACTGCCGCTTCGGCGATCCCGAGACCCAGGCCGTGCTTTCCCTTCTCAAGTCCCCACTAGCCGAGGCCCTCCACGCCACCGCGACTGGCACCCTGGCCGAGCTCGCGCCGCTGGAATGGGAGGATGGCTTCGCCGTTATCGTAGTCATGGCAGCTGAAGGCTACCCGGCCTCCCCGCGCAAGGGCGATGCCATCTCCGGGGCTGCGCTGGATGATCCGCAGCGCGTCCTGCACGCCGGCACCGTTCACACCGACGGGGCCTACCGCACCGCGGGCGGCCGTGTGCTTAGCGTGCTGGGAAAGGGATCCACGCTGGCCGAGGCACGTGCCGACGCCTACGCCACCGTCGACGACATCGAGTTTGCGGGTGGTTTTGTCCGCCGAGACATCGGCAAGCGAGCAGAAGACGGTGAGATTTCTCTCTAACCCTTCACCCCGCGGTGGGGCAGGCATGGAATAATAGCCACGTGGCTGAAAAGAAGAAGATTTCCAACGTCCTGTCCTCCCGCTATGCCTCCGCAGAGCTGTCCAATATCTGGAGCCCGGAGCATAAAATCATCCTGGAACGCAAGCTCTGGATTGCGGTTATGCGCGCCCAAAAGGATTTGGGCGTAGACATCCCCTCCAAAGCCATCGATGCCTACGAGGCCGTGGTGGAAGACGTGAACCTCGAGTCCATCGCGGAGCGCGAGCGCGTCACCCGCCACGATGTGAAGGCCCGCATCGAGGAGTTCAATGCGCTGGCCGGTTACGAGCACATCCACAAGGGCATGACCAGCCGCGATCTCACCGAGAACGTGGAACAGCTGCAAATCCACACCTCGCTGGAGATCATCCGCGATAAGGCCATCGCCGTGGTCTCCCGCATCGGCCGTCACGCCGGCGAGTACCAGTCCCTGGTTATGGCCGGCCGCTCCCATAATGTGGCCGCGCAGGCCACCACCCTGGGCAAGCGCTTTGCTACGGCCGGCGACGAGATGCTGCTGGCCATAGAGCGCGTCGAAGATCTTCTTGCGCGCTACCCGCTGCGCGGCATCAAGGGGCCAATGGGCACCTCCCAGGACATGCTGGATCTCATGGGCGGCTCCGAAGACAAACTTGCCTCCCTGGAGACCGCCATCGCGGATTACCTGGGCTTCCACCGCATCTTCAACTCCGTGGGCCAGGTCTACCCACGCTCCCTCGACTTCGACGCCATCTCTGCCCTGGTGGAGCTCGGCGCCGCCCCGTCCTCGTTGGCAACTACCATCCGCCTGATGGCCGGCAATGAGACCGTCACCGAAGGCTTCAAGGAAGGCCAGGTGGGCTCTTCTGCCATGCCGCACAAGATGAACGCCCGCTCCTGCGAGCGCGTCGGCGGCCTGCAGGTCATCCTCCGCGGCTACCTCACCATGGCCGCAGACCTGGCCGGCCAGCAGTGGAACGAAGGCGATGTCTTCTGCTCGGTCGTCCGCCGCGTCGCGCTTCCCGACGCCTTCTTTGCCCTCGACGGCCAATTCGAAACCTTCCTCACCGTCCTCGACGAGTTCGGCGCCTTCCCCGCCATGATTGACCGCGAATTGGAGCGCTACCTGCCCTTCCTGGCTACCACCCGCATCCTCATGGCGGCCGTGCGTGCCGGCGTGGGCCGCGAGACCGCCCACGAGGTCATCAAGGAAAACGCCGTGGCTGTTGCGCTTAATATGCGCGAAAACGGCGGCGAGCAGGACTTGGTCCAGCGCCTTGCCGCCGATGACCGCCTGCCCATGGACGAGTCCGACCTCGAGGCCGCCCTGGCCGATAAGCACGCCTTCATCGGCGCCGCCGAGTCCCAGGTCAACCAGGTGCTCAACCGCATTAACGCCTTGGTAGGCGAGCACCCCAAGGCCGCCGCCTATACCCCGGGCGAAATCCTCTAGCCCGCATTTTCCGGCTCCCTTCGCAATTCCAGCCCCTTCGCATTTCGATCAAATAAGCCCCGGATCCCGCGCGGATTCCGGGGCTTATTTGATCGAAACCTACTCGCCACCCCTGGGCGCTAGAATGAAAGTCATGCGTCCTGAGCTTTCTTCTTATACCCATCTTGCCTCCGGCAAGGTCCGCGATATCTACGATGTAGACGAAAACACCCTGCTGATGGTGGTTTCGGACCGCATCTCCGCCTACGACCACGCCTTAGAGCCGGCCATCCCGGATAAAGGTCGCGTGCTGACCGCGACCTCGAAGTTCTTCTTCGATTCCATCGATTTTCCCAACCACCTGGCCGGCCCGCTCGATGATGAGCGCATCCCTGCCGAGTGCCTCGGCCGCGCGATGGTAGTCAAGAAATTGGACATGCTGCCCTTCGAGTGTGTGGCCCGCGGCTTTCTCACCGGCTCCGGTTTGAAGGAGTACAAGGCCAATGGCACCGTGTGTGGCATCGAGCTGCCAGATGGCCTCGTGGAGGCTTCCCGCCTGCCCGAGCCCATCTTCACCCCGGCCACCAAGGCGGAACAGGGCGAGCACGATGAGAACGTGTCCTTCGACTACGTGGTGGACAAGCTAGGCACCGAGCGCGCCGAGGAGCTACGCGCGGCCACCCTGCGCATCTACTCCACGGCCGCCGCGCTTGCGGAGGAAAAGGGCATCATCCTCGCCGATACCAAGTTCGAGTTCGGCCTCGACCAGGACGCTACGCTCGTGCTGGCCGATGAGGTCCTCACCCCAGATTCCTCCCGCTACTGGCCGGCTGATTCTTATGTCGAGGGCGAGGTTCAGCCATCCTTCGACAAGCAGTATGTGCGCAATTGGCTGACTTCCGACGCCTCCGGATGGGACCAAGCCGCCGACGGCACCCCACCTCAGCTGCCTGCCGACGTCGTTTCCGCCACCCGCCTGCGCTACATCGAGGCCTACGAGCGGCTGTCCGGCAAGCATTTCGCTGATTTCCTCTCGCCCGAGGACTAACTCCCCGCCGAAGCTCCCGCACCACGGGGTGCCACGCGTACAGTGGGACGGCATGAGCAACGAGAATCTTTCCGCCCCCGTAGCCGCCGTCCACCCCGTGACCCGTTCCTTCCACGGCCGGGAGTTCGTGGATAACTACGAGTGGCTGCGCGATAAGGAATCCCGGGAAACCCTGGATTACCTCAACGCCGAAAATGATTACACCAAGGCGAAGACCGCGCACTTGGGGGAGATGACGGAGAATATCTTCCAGGAGATTAAGTCCCGCATCAAACAGACTGATATGTCCGTGCCCTCCCGCCGCGGCGATTACTGGTACTACGGCCGCACTGAGGAAGGTAAGAGCTACGGTTATTCCTGCCGCCTTCCAGTAGAGGAGGGGTCCGACCCCTGGACCGCCCCGGTTATCCCGGAGGAAGGCACCCCGGACGGGGAAGAGATTATCCTTGACGCCAACGCGTTGGCCGAGGGGAAGGACTTCTTCGCGCTCGGTGCCGCCTCCATCTCTGATTCTGGCCGCTACCTAGCCTATTCGGTGGATTTTGCCGGAGATGAGCGCTTTGAACTCTACATCAAGGACCTAGAGACCGGCGAGCTTCTCGACGACCACCTAGAAGGCATTTTCTACGGCGCTACCTGGGCTGGAGACGGCTTTATTTTCTACACCACCGTCGACGATGCATGGCGTCCCGATACCATTTGGCGCCACAAGGTAGGCACCGCGCAGTCCGAGGACGTGCAGGTGTTTAAGGAAGATGACGAGCACTTCAACGTCGGCATCGGCAGCGCCCGCTCTGATAAGTACCTCTTCCTTGGCATAAGCTCCAAGGTGACCTCTGAGGTATGGGTGCTCGAAGAGGACAACCCCGAGGGCGACTTCCGCCTGCTGTGGGAGCGTGAATCCGGCGTGGACTACGACGTCGATCACGCCGTCGTCAAGGGCGAGAACTACTGGATTGTCACCCACAATGCCACCGGCCCCAACTTCGAGGTGGGCTATACCAAGGCCGACGGCGAGCTGCCCGCTCTCCGGGATCTGCCCGCGCTGCTGCCTCATAAGGAAACCACCCGCATCGAGGGCGTGGATACCTACCGCGACCAAATTGTGGTGGGTTACCGCCGCGGCGGCATCGGCCGTGCCGCCATCATGCGCATTAACGACGGCTTTGGCGAATTCGAAGAGCTCAACTTCAACGAAGAGCTTTTCACCGTTTCCGTATCTGGTAACCCGGAGTGGGACGCGCCGGTGCTTCGCGTAAGCTATGTGTCCTTTACCCAGCCCGCCCAGCTTTTCGATTACCGCGTGGACACCGGCGAGTACACCCTGCTCAAGGAGCAAGAGGTTCCCGGTGGTTATAATCCGGATGATTATGTGGCCTACCGCTTGTGGACCACGGCTGCCGACGGCACCGACATCCCCGTCTCCATTGTTCATCGCGCCGATCTTGACCGCACCCAGCCGAATCCGACTCTGCTCTACGGCTATGGCTCCTATGAGGTCAGCGTGGATCCGGCCTTCTCCGTGACCCGCCTGTCCCTGATGGACCGCGGCATGATTTTTGCGGTTGCCCATGTACGCGGCGGCGGCGAGATGGGGCGCACGTGGTACGACGATGGCAAAATGCTCAAAAAGAAAAACACCTTTACTGACTTCATCGCCGTTGCCGATGACCTCATCGCCCGAGGCGTGACCACCGCAGACCAAATGGTGGCCGAGGGCGGTTCGGCCGGCGGAATGCTTATGGGTGCAATCGCCAATATGGCCCCAGACCGCTTTACCGCCATCCAAGCCGTTGTTCCGTTCGTGGATCCTCTGACCTCGATCCTCATGCCGGAACTGCCGCTTACCGTGCCTGAGTGGGAGGAGTGGGGCGACCCGTACCACGATCCTGAGGTCTATGACTACATGAAGTCCTACTCGCCGTACGAGAATATCGAGGTCAAGGACTATCCGGACATCCTGGCTATTACCTCGCTAAACGATACCCGCGTGCTCTACGTTGAACCGGCCAAGTGGATTGCCCAGCTGCGGGCGACGGCCACCGGCGGTGAGTTCCTGCTCAAAACTGAAATGGCTGCAGGCCACGGTGGAGTGTCCGGCCGTTATGAAAAGTGGCGCCAAAACGCCTTCGAGTATGCGTGGACGATCAATAAGGCCACCGGTCTGGAGAAGTAAAACCCGGATAGGGGGCCAGCGCGCGAATCCTAAATTCCTGTGCGATAATTTTTCTTATGAATGGCCACCTTCTGGTATCGATCTCCAGCATCTTTGATGACACACGGAAGCAGGCTAGCCGGCTCCTCTCGATCCTTGATCGAGAGGAGATTCCTGTTTCCCTGCTTATTGCCCCGCATATCGACGGCAACTGGCACCTTGCGAAAGATAAAGACACCAAAAGCTGGCTCCGAGACCAAGCCGATGCCGGCCGCATACTCATCCTCAACGGTTTCGACCGCTCGGTGCAGGGACGTCGTGCAGAGTTTGCGAATCTCGACTCCCACGAGGCAAAGCTGCGACTCGCGGGTGCGACCCGTCAGATGGCCAAGATCGGCTTCGAACCCACAATTTTCGCCCCGCCGCGCTGGCGCATGTCTCCCGGCACCCTGCAGGTATTGCCACAGTTTAAGTTTGAGGTGGCAGCCTCTACCCGCGGTGTTTTGCAGATCAATTCCGGCAAATTCCACCAGGCCCGTAACTTGTCCTTTGGCGAGGGCTTTGGCTCCGCTAAGTGGTGGCGCAAGAACATCATTCGTGCAGCAGAGCGGTCCGCGCAGCGCGGCAATACCGTTCGCCTGTCCGTGTCCGGCCGCAACCTAGATGACCGCAAGGTGATCCATGACTTCGTCAAAGCTGCCGACCGGGCTATTAACGCTGGGGCGACCCCTGCCGATTATGGCGCCTTCCTGCCAAATTAGGGAGCGCATTCCCTCGTCAGAGGTTCTTCGAACAAAAGTGGCGGGGATGGTTGGTGGTGTCTATGTCCGGTAGCACGATTTCGTCCATCTAAAACCCTGTTTCCGTCAACGGTTGTAGTGTTTTAGATGGACGAAATCGTTGAAATCGCAAAAATTAAGACCCCGCACGCTTAGGATTTCTCCGAAGCGAGCGGGGTCCGCGTCTGTGGGCGGTTAGTGCTGCAGGCTGGTGATGAAGTTCTTTACTTCCTGCGGCAGCATGACCCAGATCGGGGCCGGGATGGCCTTCTGGAGATTGCCGGTCACAGCGAGGAAGCCGGGGATGGCGACGAGGCCGGCGATAGCCGCGATGGCAGCGGCGATACCGGCGCCGACAGAGCTAGTGCTGGAGTTGGAACCAAAGCCAGGCTTACCGGGCTTTTCTGACGGCTTGTCCTCTGGCTTATCGGAAGGTTCATCGGAAGGCTTATCCGCCGGATCATCTGCAGGATCATCCGCAGGATCGTCTGGCTGGCCGGCGGAGTCGTCCGCACCGAGGGTGAAACCGACCTTGACTGGGTCATGGTCAGAGGCGCGGAACGGGGAGTCATCGTAGAAGTCGACGATATTGTAGTTGCGGCGGGAATACTCGAAGGCGACGGGTTCGTCGGCATTGATGTTCCAGACTTGGGCGTCGTCAAGCGTGCCGGTGGCTACCTCGTTCGCCAGCACGTGATCCAAGGTGCCAAGCAGGCCGGAGAACTGGTAGGAGGGATCGGCACCATATTTTTCGGCGGGCACGGTAAAGCCATCGTTGCGGAAGACGTCGAGCGCGGTCTCGTGGGTATAGGTATTGAAATCACCGAGGGCGAAAAGCGGCTTATCCTTCCAGTCCTCCTGCTTGTGCAGGGCATCGAGGACGGCCTGTGCCTGCGCGTTGCGCACGTTCGGGTTATTGCCCTGGCCATCGCCGGAGTCGGCATCGCCCTTGGCCACCGAGCCCTTGGATTTGAAATGGTTGGCTACGGCAACGAAGGACTCCTCGCCCTCCTTTAGCGGTTGGAATTCCTGGGCGAGAGGCTCGCGGGCGGTGCCGGTGAAGCGATCGTCCTGGAAGATGCGGGACTCGCCGACAGGCTTCACCACGTCCTTGTGGTAGATAAACGCGGTGCGGATGACATCCGGGGAGCCCGGTACGGCGTCCTTGGACGGGGAAGGAACGAAGGCCCACTTATCGGAGCCGGCGGCCTCATTGAGCTTTTCCGTCAGGTGCTTGAGTGCCTTATCGCGCTGGGCAAAGTCGCCGGTGACAGCGTAGCCATCTTCGATTTCGGAAAGGCCGATGACATCGGCATCGAGACCGTTGATAGCCGCGACAATCTTGCGTTCCTGGTCTTCGAGTGCGGATTGGGTATAGGCGCCGCGGGTCTTACCGCGATTGACGGTGACCTTATTGCCCTCGCGATCGGTGTAGGCGCTGCCGCCAAATTCCTCGCCCAGGGAGGTGAAGTAGTTCAAAACGTTGAAAGCGCCGATGGTGTATTCGCCCTTGACATCATCGATGGCGTGCAGCTCAGCCTCGCGGGAGTCCTCCCAAGAGATGGGCAGGTCCGTGCCCTTGGTAGTGCCGGTGACTGGGGTGGTGGGTTGGAAGCGCCACTGCTCGTGAGAAAAGCCTACGATGACCGGGTGCTGGAAAGCTACGGTATCGGTGGTACGCAGGGACTTGATGGTGTGGGCATCATCCTGGGCGATATACGGCAGCGGGGTATTCTGGTCGGTTTTCAGGTAGTCGCGGGTGCGGCCATCGTCCAAGGTGACCAGTTTATCGGCGTTATCCTTGGTTAGCTTCTGAATATCGGAATTGGGATCCGTGGATGGGGAGAAGATATCGGAAGGCTGGCGGAAGGCTTCCTTACCGGGGGCGAGACCGACCTCGCCGTACTGGTTGAGGGCGTAGTTATTGGTTACGGTGTGCTCGCCGGGCTGGATGAGCATGTGCTCGAAGGGCTCGCGGGCCTCGTTGCCATCGGGAAGCTGGTCCACCTTGAGCGGGGTGACCTTCTCTAGCGGGGTATCGAGCTGCGTGACCGCGGAGGCGGTGATTTGGGTGGAACCGTAGAACTCGGAGACCTTGCCGGTAACCGCGACGGAATCCGCGAGGTCCGGGTACTGGTCGGCCGGCTTATCGCCCATGTACACGAAGAGGGCCTGGGAGGCGTCGGTAGTCTCGGCGCCGGTGCCGCCCGTCTGGATGGTAAAGCCATTGAGGCCACCCTCGCTCCACACGCCGGTGACAACGCCCTCGGTGGCAACGGTCTGGTCCTTGAGCGGGGACTCAGCGCCGGTGCCTTGGATATCCGCGATGGCGGTCACGCCCTCGGGAGCTGGCTGCTCGGGCTCGGCCGGATCCTCAGGCTGAGGGGAGGGAGCCTCATTACCGGTATTAGTCGGGGTGGGAGCGCCACTGGTGAAGTCGGCGGCATTGTCATCGGTATCGGTGCCCTCAGCGTCGCGAGAGGCGGATTTGGCATTGGACAGACCCGCGGCAGAGGTGCCCTCCTTGAGGGAAGCGGCGCCGTAGCCGATGGCATCGATGGGGGTTCCGGTGGCGTCGGCAAGCTGCACTGAGCCCTTGGAACCGGACATGTTGAGGCTGCCCTCGGCGTCTGGGGTAGGCAGTGCAGCGCCCGCTCCATTGCCGGCTGCGCCCTGCACCAGGTAATAGCCGTGCGGGGCGATGGTGCCGGAAAGCTCTACCTTGCCGCCCGTGTTGCCGGAGGCGGAGAAATACTCCACGGTATAGCCGCTCAGGTCAATCGGGGCTTCGGTGGGGTTATAGAGCTCGATGAAGTCATGGGTGAAGGCAGCGCCCTTATTGCCACCGCCCCCGTAGACCTCGGAGATGACAGCAGCGGAACCGTCGGTGGCAGCCGTGGCAGTGGGAACGGCAAGGGCAGCAGTAGACAAGGCGGTGGCGAGAGCCAGCGCACCTAGGCGGCGAGAAGACATAGATTCAACCTTAAAAAGAGAGCGATAGTGTGCGATGTCTATTAATAGAGCGCCGCGCCGGGGCAGGCTGGAGCGCACGCCGGAGTTTGCCAGAGCGTTGTTTGAGGTTCACGTAGAGTTTGCCCAACCGGGGTGAAACCCACACTGCGGGGGGTGAGTCTAGGTAAAAGCCGGGGTGCCAACTAAACTAAGCCGCGCAGACCAAAGCCCCATACAGTAAGGCAATATTTTCATGGCTCGTGTAGTTGTCAATGTCATGCCCAAGGCGGAAATTCTGGATCCGCAGGGCCAAGCCGTCGTCCGCGCGCTGGGTCGCATCGGGGTATCCGGTGTCAGCGATGTGCGCCAGGGAAAGCGCTTCGAAATCGAGGTCGATGACTCTGTTAGCGCAGAAGACCTAGATAAGGTAGCCGCCACACTGCTGGCCAATACCGTCATCGAGGACTACGAGGTTGTTGGGCTGGAGGTCAAGTAAGTGACCGCAACAATCGGAGTAATCACTTTCCCCGGAACCCTGGATGATGTGGATGCCGCTCGCGCAGCCCGCACCGCCGGTGCAGAGGTGAAAAGCCTCTGGCACGCAGATAGCGATCTGCACGGCGTGGATGCGGTAGTAGTGCCGGGCGGTTTTTCTTATGGTGACTACCTGCGCTCGGGCGCTATTTCCGCGCTTGCGCCGGTAATGCAGTCCGTCATCGATCGTGCGAAGCAGGGCATGCCGGTGCTCGGTATCTGTAATGGCTTCCAGATCTTGACCGAGGCGGGCCTGCTGCCAGGCGCGCTGACCCGCAATAAGGGCCTGCATTTCCACTGCACCGATACTTACCTCGAGGTGGCAAATTCCACCACTGCATGGACCAGCGAGTTTGAGCAGGGCCAGAAGATCCTGGTGCCTGCCAAGCACGGTGAGGGCCGCTTCCAGGCCGGCGATGATGACATTGCCCGCATCGAGGGCGAAGGCCGCGTGGTCTTCCGCTATACCGATAATTACAACGGCTCTGTCAACGGCATTGCCGGTGTCAGCGATGAGTCTAGCCGCATCGTGGGCCTCATGCCGCACCCGGAGCACGCCATTGACACGCTGACCGGCCCATCCACCGACGGACTGGGACTTTTCGTATCCGCCATCAAGGCCGTCGCCCAGGCGCCGGCGGTTTAAGGAGGCCACTTTAATGACCGTTCAAAATGACACCGTAGAAAAGGCACAGTCCACCCCGGATGAGCAGCAGCCCTACGCGGAGCTCGGCCTGAAGGATGACGAGTACCAGCGCATCCACGATATTTTGGGCCGCCGTCCTACCGACGCGGAGCTGACCATGTACTCCGTTATGTGGTCCGAGCACTGCTCCTATAAGTCTTCCAAGACGCACCTGCGTTATTTTGGCGAGACCATGACCGAGGAGATGGGGGAGAAGATCCTCGCTGGCATCGGTGAGAACGCCGGCGTGGTGGATATCGGAGACGGCAACGCGGTGACCTTCCGCGTGGAGTCCCACAATCACCCCTCCTATGTGGAGCCTTACCAGGGCGCGGCCACGGGCGTGGGCGGCATTGTGCGCGACATCATGGCCATGGGTGCCCGCCCGATTGCTGTGATGGACCAGCTGCGCTTTGGGCCTGCCGACGCCCCCGATACCAAGCGCGTCCTTCCCGGCGTGGTCTCCGGTATTGGCGGCTACGGCAACTCCCTGGGTCTGCCCAATATTGGTGGCGAGACCGTCTTTGATGAGACCTACGCGGGTAACCCACTGGTCAACGCGCTGTGCGTGGGCACCCTCAAGGTGGAGGACCTGAAGCTGGCCTTTGCATCCGGCAAGGGCAATAAGGTCATGCTCTTCGGCTCCCGCACTGGCTTGGACGGCATCGGCGGTGTTTCCGTGTTGGCCTCCGATACCTTCGAGGACGGCGCCGAGCGCAAGCTGCCGGCCGTACAGGTAGGCGACCCCTTCGCAGAGAAGGTTCTTATCGAGTGCTGCCTGGATCTCTACCACGCCGGCGTGGTCGTAGGTATCCAGGATCTCGGCGGTGCGGGCTTGGCCTGTGCTACCTCGGAGCTGGCAGCGGCCGGCGATGGCGGCATGGAGGTCAACCTCGATAATGTACCGCTGCGTGCGAAGGATATGACCGCGGCCGAGATCCTCGCCTCCGAGTCTCAGGAGCGCATGTGCGCCGTTGTGTCTCCGGAGAACGTGGAGAAGTTCCGCGAAATCTGCGCGCACTGGGATGTAACCTGCGCCGAGATCGGCGAGGTCACCGAGGGCAATCACCTGGTTATCCGCCACCAGGGTGAGGTCGTCGTGGATGCCCCGGCCGGCACCATTGCGGATGAGGCTCCGGAGTATGACCGCCCGTATGCCCGCCCGGAGTGGCAGGACGAGCTGCAGAAGTACCAGGGCACCGACAAGCGCGGCTTGGTTGAGTCCCTGCAGAAGCTCGTGTCTTCTCCGGCGCTGTGCTCGCGCGATTTCATCATGAACCAGTATGACCGCTACGTGCGCGGAAATACCGTCCAGTCTCACCATGCGGATGCCGGCGTGCTGCGCATCGATGAGGAGACCGGCCGCGGCGTGGCCGTGTCCGCCGATGCATCCGGCCGCTACACCAAGCTGGATCCGAACATGGGCGCCCGCCTCGCGCTGGCGGAGGCCTACCGCAACGTGGCCGTCACCGGCGCCAAGCCTGTCGCGATTACCAACTGCCTAAACTACGGCTCCCCGGAGAACCCCGACGTTATGTGGCAGTTCCGCGAGTCAGTGCATGGGCTTGCCGACGCCGCCGTGGAGCTCTCCATCCCCGTTTCCGGCGGCAACGTCTCCTTCTACAACCAGACCGGCGAGGAGCCGATCCTGCCTACCCCGGTGGTGGGCGTGCTGGGCGTTATCGATGACGTGCACAAGGCCATTGGCAATGAGCTCGGCGCCGTAGGTGAAAAGGAAGTTCTCATCGCCCTAGGTGAGACCAAGGACGAGTTCGGCGGCTCCATCTGGCAGCAGGTCAGCGCCGATACCTCCGAGGCTTCCTCCCTCAATGGCCTGCCGCCGCAGGTGGATATGGCCAACGAGAAGCGCCTGGCTGAGTTCTTCCACGGCAATGAGCTGCTTACCGCCGCGCATGACCTGTCCGAAGGTGGCCTAGCAGTAGCCGCTTTTGAGATGGCTAAGCGCGCTGGTGCGACTGCCGACGGCGCCGGCCTCGGCCTCAACCTGGACCTTTCGGCAGTCCACGAGGATGAATTTGTCGCCGCCTTCTCCGAGTCTGCCTCCCGCGTGCTCGTGGCCACCACCGCCGACCGCGCCGAGCAGGTGCTTGCCCGCGCCGGCGAGCTCGGCATCCCAGCCGCCATCGTGGGTGAGACCACCGAAACCGGCGCACTGACCCTCGGTGGCGAGTCCGTCGCCATCTCCCAGCTGGTCGCCGCCTGGTCCGCCACCCTGCCGGACCTCTTTGACCACGCCGTGGGTGCTAACTCCGTAGTGGAGTAAAAACTCCCGGCGTTGGACAAACGCAACTAAGCGACAAAGCGGAAAGCCCGGCTTCGGCCGGGCTTTAATTCTCGGTAGGAGCAGTGACAAAGGCTAAGAACAGCGTCGGGACGAGTTCTTTTCAATCATTTTCCTTTCAGGCAACCTTTCCGTAACGTCAGCGGCCTACCGTGGGTGTGTTCCTCTTCAAGATATCCACTACTCATGGAAGCCAACGTCCAATGCGCATTCGTACTCTCGCTCTTATTGCTGCCGTTGCGTGTTCTGGTGTAACAGTGCCAGCCACGGCCGCCGAGCATGGTTCCTATTACTCCACCAAGCAGCACTATGAACCGCAGGGGCGGGAGTATTCCGAAGCTCCCGCAGGATTCCGACAGATCTATACCTCCACGGTGGATCGGCATGGCTCGCGTGGACTGTCTAGCTTTAAGTATGACGACCTCGCGCAGCAGATGCTGGAGTATGCCCAGGAGCGTGGTGAGCTCACGGATTTAGGAGAAAAGCTCATTCCGCGGGTAGAAGCGATGATTTCCGTGAATGAGGAATTGGCCGGTGGCGCCGGACAAGACGCCGGATACGGAAACCTCACCGCAGTTGGGCGGGAAGAACTGCGGGGGATTGGTCAGCGCAATGCGCAACGCAATGCTGAGCTTATGCACAGCATCGACAGGGACGACTCCAAGGTGAAATTCATCTCTTCGGGTGAGGACCGCGCTAATGACTCTGGTTGGAATTTCGGTGCGGCGTGGCTGAAGGAAGCTCCCACTCTTGCTGACAACCTCGTGGACGGAACCAACGATGGTCATGTCACCATCGAGCCACGCACCGACCTGATGTATGCGCATAAAGATAAGAAGTCACCGTCGTACGAAAAATATTCGGCGTGGAAAGACTCACCGCAGCTACAGGAAAAGATCCAGGAAGCTTATTCCAAGCCGGCCTCCCAAGAAGCATCGCAGGAGTTGCTGTCCAAGATTTTCACCTCGGATTTTATCGATGAGCTAAAAGATGGGTCCATTTCTTTTAGCGCCCGTGAAAAGGATGGCAAGACAGTAGAAGGAATAGTGGACGCCGCGCTGCAGTTCTACAATCTGTACATCATTGCTCCAGCACTTGCTCATGAGGAGAAAACCCCTGCTGAGGGGTGGATATTTGATCAGTACATGGACGATGCGAGCGGGCCTACCTTTGCATACCTATTGGATGTAGAAGACTTCTATGAGAAGGGGCCGGCTATCGAGGGTCGCACTGTTTCTTACGACAATTATGAGCCACTGCTTGAGGAAATGATTGAGGGCGTACAGGATCGCGCGGCCGGTGGTGATATAGCTGCGGAATATAGGTTTGGTCACGCGGAAACCATCATTCCGCTCGCCGCATTGCTGAAAACGCCTGGCTCAGAGAATGGAGTTCCCGCAGGAGAGCTCTACACCTGGCAGAACTCGGATTGGCGTGGTGACGAGGTCTCCCCAATGGGAGCAAATATCCAGTGGGATGCCTTCCAGAATGACAATGGCGAGACCCTCGTGCGCATGCTGTACAACGAGAAGGAAATTCCCTTCAAGGAGGGGTGTGAGCCAATAAGTGAGGGCTCGACGTTTTATACCATCGATGAGCTGTCCGCTTGTCTGCCGCTTGGTTCTGTCTCTGACCACTCTCAAGCTCATATTGATTCCACCGCGGACAGCGGGTACAAGCCACAAACAGGAAGTAGCGTTGCCTCTTCACAGTCGAAGATGTGGGCGGTAGTTGGTGCCCTCGCCAGTGTACTGACTATTGCAGTGGGAACGGTGTATTTCAACCGGCAGCAGATAGAAAGTCTTCTACACAAGTTCGGCATCCAACTTCCCTTTTAGTAACGGCAAGATATTACTGAGGGGGGGCGACAAACTGGGAAGCTCTCCTCGAATCACCGCTTAGTGGCGGCTTCCGAAAGGCACAGCCTCCCATATGGTTTCCATAGTTCAATGGAACCGCAAGCAGGCTCGCTACAGCTCTAGGTCTAGCGCCATTGCAGCCTTTAGTGCTCGGCTGGGCCTAGTGTGTGTCGTCCTTTCGGATTTCGACCTTGAAGTATGTCCGCAGCGCAACGGGGAACCAATTCCGGACTACGTAACCTTTAACAACATCGCTCTAGCGGATACCTTCCAAATTCACGAAGACGGCGACATTCCGGACCTCAACGTCTTCCGCGAAAACAACGCCACCATTGAGCGCCAGAAGAAGGCACCCATCAACGTAGTTATTGGCAACCCGCCATATTCCGCCGGCCAAAAGTCCGCCAATGATATAAACGCCAACCAGAAATACCCGGGGTTGGATAAGCGCATTGCAGAGACTTACGCTGTGAAATCCACGGCGACGCCTCAGCGAACCCTCTACGATTCCTATTTGCGAGCTTTCCGCTGGGCACCGACCGCATCGGCGACCAGGAGGTAGTAGCCTTCGTGTCCAATGGCGGGTGGATCGACGGCAATACGGGTGATGGTGTGCGCTTATCGATGGCCGAGGATTTCACGGACCTTTATATTTTTAACCTTCGCGGCAACCAACGTACCGCTGGCGAACAGTCCCGCAAAGAAGGCGGCAAAGTCTTCGGCTCTGGTTCCCGCAACTCCGTGGCTATCACCGTCGGTATCAAAGACTGGTTTCCAGCTTCACTACCGAGACATTAGTGACTATCTGACAGTCGAAGAAAAGCTTGGGATCGTCGACTCCTCCGCGATTGAAACCATTGACTGGCAGTCCATTGAACCAAATGAAGAGGGTGACTGGTTGCACCAGCACTCTGAAGAATTTGAAAAGTGGCCGGTACTGGGGGCAAAAGCCAAACAAGATTTCTATTTTCAAGGATTATAGTCTGGGCCTCGCTACAGGCCGAGATGCTTGGGTTACAGGGGGAGTCCAAAGCCGTAGTATTCGAAAAGCGGTGATGACATCTTCCACTTTGTGTACGGAAAGTTGCATGACTCGGGCTATCGCACGAAGAATGCGGCGGATTTGAAGAAGATGCTGCCGCATATTGAAACGCCATCCTCGCGTGCGGAGTTCGACAAGTTTGCTGCGGCTGGTAAAGAATTAATGGACCTGCACGTGGACTACGAGTCCGTGGAGCCGTGGCCGCTGGATATTCAGGTCAAGGGTGATGAGTCTGACCGTGAGACGTGGCGCGTTAAGAAGATGATATGGGCCAAGCGCAAGGACCCGGAGACAGGCAAAAACGTCAATGACGTGACCAAGCTGATCTACAACAGGCAGGTGACCATCGGTGGTATTCCTGCGGAGGCGGATGAGTATATGCTTGGCTCGCGCTCAGCTCTCGCCTGGCTGATTGACCGTTACCAGGTTAAGAAAGACAAGGCCTCCGGTATTGTTAATGACCCGAAGGATTGGGCCGATGAGGTGGGCAATCCGCGCTGCATCGTGGACCTAATTGGCAAGGTCACGCGCGTAGCGATGGAGACGGTACGCATTGTTGATGGGCTGGTAGAGGAAGGTTCTGCTGTGGAAAGTTAGCAGCATTTCGAGGCGATTTTCCTTGAATCCCTCCGGCTGCGTCCGTAGACTTACGGTATCGTAGGTTTCTTGTTCGGGTTCGTTGCGGCTAGCAGAAGGGAAGTACCTCGTGGCACAGATTCATGCGGATAGCGCGCCGGGGCCGGGCCTTGTCCAGCGCACGTACTGGATGGCCGACCGCGGTCCCAGGCCGCTAAGCCGTGGCTGGGGACATGCGATTGCAGCATTGCTGTCGGTGATTGCCTCCACCGTGCTCATTACCTATGCGTGGATGACGCTGCAGTGGTGGCAGGGGCTTGGCGTAACTGTTTACGGCGTGGGGCTGGTCGGGCTTTTTGGCGTTTCGGCGCTCTACCACCGCTATCCGTGGGCGAGCGCGCGTGCCGTGCAGTGGTGGCGGCGGGCGGATCACGCGACCATCTCGGTGTTTATTGCGGCGACGTATACGCCGCTGTGCCTCATCGTGTTATCGCCGGTACAGGCGGCATGGATGCTAGGCGTTGCCTGGGCAGGAGCGATTCTCGGCGCGATTTTGAACCTGGTGTGGATTGGCCACCCGCGCTGGTTGGACGTGGTGGTTTACCTAGCGCTGGGCTGGTTGGTGCTGCCGCTCTTGCCCACGCTGTGGACGCAAGCCGGCGCGGCCGTCGTCTGGCTGCTCGTTGCCGGCGGCGTGGTTTATTCGCTCGGTGCGCTGGTCTATGGCTTTAAGTGGCCAGGGCGCAACGCACGCTACTACGGCTACCACGAGCACTTCCACACCGCGACGATTGCGGCGGCGGTGGTGCACCTGGTTGCGGTGTGGATGGTCGTCGTCTAGGGGTAGGTCGACTATTAGCACGTCTATCTCCTCCACCCAGGAATTGCCGGACTGCCTGTAAACTCCTTTTTAGATGGAAGGGGGGTACACATACTGACGCCGCTACGGTGGGTATTCACCTAGAAGTCATGAGACTCGAAAACTCAGCGTGCTTTTGCCCAGCCGATCACGGCTGCGCCGATAGTAGCCCACATGACGTGGACAAGAAGCAGCACTAGAAGGGCGGCGCTGATGGTATCCATCCATCCCATGCCCAACGTCAGTGCCGCAGGTTGGGTGGACAAAGTATGACTACCAAGACAGCAGGTACCTACGGGAAATGTACTAGCCCACCACGTGGGGTTATAAGACATGGGGGTGCTTCCTAGGGCCGCTCCCCAGTGCTTGCTCATGGCGTAAATGGCCAGCGGGATGCCAAGCCCGAGCATCGCTACACCGTAGACCATTGCGCGGAAGTGCCATTGTTCACCTGCAAGCAATTGTGCTCCCGCGGTAGATTGGCCTACCAGCCCGAGCGGGATCCAAGCAGTGGCAGCGAAGCTGGTAGGAATTTTCGGAATGGTACGCAGGTAAACGAAGGCGAATGTAGGCAATCCTGTAAGCCAAGCCAATGCAAAACTGATTACGCCAATGCTGTGGACTATCGATCCCCACTCGCCGGCATGCGGTGCCAACTGAGCTGAGGAGGTAGCCGCAACCATGGGGGCAACCAGCGGTAGTCCCCAGGTGAAAGCGGGGGCTGACGGGCGATCGCAGATGAGAAACACGAGAAAACGGATGCACGTCACCGCGCCGAGAACCGTTCCTATTGCCCAGCACAAGGTATGAACCGACCAGGCATCATAAATGAGGGAGTAGGCGCTACCCAAAGAAAGTATGCCCATAGATACCATGCCCCAAGCAGGCATGTCGGCGGCGTAAAATCCCGGATTATGGTGCTTTAGAAACCCAAATACGAGTGATATAGCAAGAATTGTTACAACCCCAAGCATGGCTTTCGAGGGGGCCGAGCCTAATAGGGGAGTTACGTGTACGTCGATAAGAGTAGAAGAGATTCCGAGGCCCATAACGGCCCCGGCCCAGCCTGGGCCGAGCGGGGGAAGGTCTATCTCGTTCTGAATTTTTAACATGCGCTTGAGGCTAAGCTTTACGGCAGAATTGCGGGAGGGCGTTCATTCTGGACGGGGTTACAATGAAAATATGTACCCCTCGCGAATCGGTAGTAGTGATGACTTTTTACCAGTTCGGCGCGGATTTGTCCCCGATGCCCAGACAGTCGACGCCGTACTTGCTGTGGCACGGTATGGGGGTATGAATCAGGCCGCCATACACCTGAATGTCTCCCAACAGTCGGTGAGTAATCGCATTGCCAATTTTGAAAGGCATCTAAATCAACGCATTTTTTGGCGTGGAGCTGCGGGTAGTTTTACTACGGAAGTCGGCTCCCAGGTTGTCCGGGTACTCGAGGTGCTAGAGGGTGCCTTGAACGACTGCGCGCGTGGTCTTGAGAGAGCCATCGGTGAAGGCGTCACCGAGGAAATTAAATTGGTGGTCTCGCATACAGTCGCCGAGGTAGATTACCCGCGCTGGGCTGCGGCGTTTCAACGTGCTCACCCGAAAACTTTTCTGCGTATGCGCCAGCTCAATAGCCGGGAGGCCCAGCGCTACGTAGTACAGGGATTGGCGGAATTGGCCATTGTGGAAGGCAACTGGGTATCCCATGAATTGCAACAGCGTGTAGCCGGACACGATGAACTCGTTGTTGTCGTCCCCGCAGGCCATCACTGGGCTCGGGTGGATAACCGAAATGAAGCTGGGACTTCTACAGTTTCAGCACCATTGAAGGGGATGGCTGCAGTAACTAAGGAGGAGCTGCAGACTACTCCTTTGGTTCTGCGTGAGCAGGGAAGCGGCACGCGGGAGGTAGTAGAGGACATTCTGGGGTCACTCGCTCCTCCTGCAGGAGAATTTGGATCTCTGGGGGCGCAACGCGCTGCTATAGGTGCCTTAGGCGCTCCAGGGGTTATAGCCAGGCGAGCAGTGGAGTCGCAGTTGGCCACCGGTGAGTATATAGAGGTTCCGGTAGCTGAGATCAAGTTTGACCGGCCTCTACGTGTGGTGTGGAGCTCGCAGAACCGACTCCCAGAGCCGGCTCACCGGTTTCTTCGCTTCTTGGCGGACTATGCGGACGGGGACGAGGTCGAAACTAAGCGTGGCTGATGAAAACTCGTTCATTAATGTGGTGACTCCACCAGCCGGTGCTCCAAGGCGAGTGTTTATTCAGCATGAGCGAAGAGATCCTCAGCATCGGTGCCGGTCGTAATCGCAGCGGCTAGCAGCATACGTGCTTGGGGCGCGCGCAGGGTGCCAGAGGAGATAACGCCGGCGTCGGCAAGCGTGGCACCGCCACCGGCTCCGCCGTAGATTCCCTCCACTGGGCCGTGGTCCACGCGGGTGGTGAGCACCACCGGAACCTTCTTGGCCGCGGCCTGAGCGGCCTGTGCTAGTTCGTCGCCGATATTGCCGGCGCCCATGCCCTCAATGACGATGCCTTCGGCGCCGCTGTCCAAGGAACGCTGGATGAGATCAGCCGGCGCACCGGGGTAGGCGGCGATAATATCGACGCGGGTATTGCCCAGTGGCTTAAACTTCAGAGCCTTCGGGCGCTGAGGCTGCTTCTCGCCATTGTTATTGGCAAAGCCATCGGCTTTGGACGTATCGGACTTGAAAGCGCCGCGGGCAGGAATGACCTGATCCGCAAAGGCGATAAACGTGCCGCGGCCCCTATTGGCGGGATCGGTGACGGTCTTCACCGCGAGCGCCAAGTTATCCGGGCCATCTGGATTCGGATCATCAAAGGGGCGCATTGCACCGGTTAAGGCCACCGGCTTCTCACTGTCTTGGAAGGTATCGACAGCGATGGCGGTCTCTTCCATGGAATCGGTGCCATGGGTTACCACAACACCATCGACGTCCTTGCGCTGCAGCTCCTTGTGTACGGCCGTGATAATGCTATCGGTATCGTCCAAGGTCATCGCGGAAGAATCCAGCTTAGCAATGTCTTTGACCTCTAACGTGAGTTTGTTGTTATCAAAGGTGCCAGAAAGCGGTTCCACCAACTTGGAGCCAGTAACGGTAGGCACCACCGCGCCAGTCTTATCGTGTGTGCTGGCGATAGTGCCGCCGGTAGAAAGGACCACCACGTGTCCCTCGGCGGTGGCGCGTGGGCCCTCGCTTTCCGTGGCGGAGGTTTCGGTTGCTTCTGTGGTCGCGGGCTCAGAACTGGTGGGGCTGTGCGAGGCGGAAGACTCGGGTGTGGTGGCCGAAGTTTCGTCCGCTGGGCGGTTATCCGGATTCTGGCAGGACGCCAAGAGGCAGGCCGAAGCTATCAGGGCAAGGCCGGTGCGTACCGACCGGCGCAAAGTTGGGGTGTGCATATTCCCTCGTTTCTGTGTGGATATAAGAGCAGACGGCAGGAAACCGTCGTCCGCGTATAAATCCATCTAAAGCATAAAGACGGGGTTGCCGCTGCCACTATGGACTTGCTAACACCGAAACGAGGGGAGAGCAGTTAATTGATGTGCTGATTTGTCGGCGCCACCACCAAAGGTTTTGGCGAGTACTTGGCGCGTAGCTCGCGCAGCACGGTGGCGTGCTCGGCCAAGCGCTTATCTTCCTCGGTATGCGGATGGAAGGGGCGGGCCACCTGTGGCTGACCATCATGATCGAGGGCGATATAGGCCACGGTGGCATGGATGGCGGTTTGCAAGTGCTCACGGCCGCCGCGGGGGTTGCCGGAGCGGACGTGGATGGACATCTGCATCGAGCGGGTATCGGTACGCATCATGCGGGCGTCGACCTCGATGAGGTCGCCGATGGAAATCGGGCGGTAGAAGCGGATGCCACCGGCATAGACAGCTACGGTGCGCTCGGCGGACCACTCCATGGTGCAGGCCGCACCGGCCTCATCGATCCATTGCATGGCGGTGCCGCCGTGGACCTTGCCGCCCCAGTTGACGTCGGTGGGCTTGGCTAGGAAGCGGTTGACCATGCGCGGGGCATCGGAAGGCCCGTCATAGGTTTGCTCTTCCATCTCCGCCTCGATGGCCTTGCGCAGCTCAATGCGGGACTTGGCTGCTTCTTCTACGCGGCACTGTTCATCGGTTTCCGGCACGAAGGGCGGCACCGGGGTGGACTTGCCAGTGGCAGGGTCCTTGGCTACGAAGATGACCAGGCAATCGCAGGCGCGAGTGAAGATGCCTTCGCGCGGGTCAGCCGAAAGCACCTCATTGACGATGTGCATGGAAGACCGGCCGGTCATGGCGATGCGCGAGCGCACCTCCACGATGTGCCCGGAAGGGATGGGGCGGGTGAAGTGAATATGGCCCACGTATGCGGTCACGCAGTACTGGCCGGACCACTGCACGGCGCAGGCATAGGCGGCCTTATCAATCCATTCCAGGACGCGTCCGCCGCTGATGCCGGGGGCGCCGGCCATGGTGACGTCGGTTGGCGATGCCATAAAGCGCAGCGTCAGCGCCGGCGATTTCTGATTTTCCGCAACGGAAGGCGTAGGTGACATAAACAACAAGATAACAGTAGTTATGATGTAGTTATGAAAAAGCCCGTCGATCCCGCCGCTACCCGCGCGGCCGTCATGGCCATCAAAGACTGGATTGCCGCCCCGGCGGAGCACGATAAGCCTGGTAGAGCCCTGCTTGCCGACGCCGTCCGGCGCACCGCCCGCACTCTCGAAGCCGACGCGCCGGGTCACTCCGTGGAGCTGCGCGTACCCCCATTTGTTGCGGTGCAATGCATTGAAGGACCCCGCCATACCCGCGGCACCCCACCCAATGTGGTGGAGACTGATCCGGAAACCTGGCTGCGCCTTGCCACCGGATTGGCGGACTGGGAAGAGGCCGTAGGCACTGGTCGCGTGGATGCTTCCGGCTCCCGCGCGGGCGAAATCGCGCAGTGGTTGCCGCTCATTCCGTTAGTTTCCGGCGGCGCGACAGGCTAATATAAACGCCGTGGTAGAAGTACATACTCCTAGTATCACCAATCTTGACGATCAGAATGAGCAGGAGCCCCGCGAAGAATGCGGCGTCTATGGCGTCTGGGCTCCTGGGGAGGAAGTCTCCAAGCTGACCTACTTTGGGCTCTTCGCCCTGCAACACCGTGGCCAGGAGGCCGCTGGCATTGCAGTGGGCGATGATGACCGTATCGTCGTCTTCAAAGACATGGGCTTGGTGGCCAATATCTTTGATGAATCCACCCTGTCCGCCCTCCAAGGAAACGTAGCGGTGGGCCACACGCGCTATTCCACCGCCGGCGGCAAGGAATGGTCCAACGTGCAGCCCATGTTTTCTACCTCTTCCACCGGGGTAGACATTGCCCTTGGGCACAACGGCAATCTGGTCAACTACCTGGAGCTGCGCGAGGAAGCCGTGCAACGCGGCCTCATCAAGCCGCACGAGGAATCCGTTTCTGACTCCATGTGCTTGTCCATGCTGCTTGCCGACGGCGTGGATGAAGACACCTCCGTCTTTGACTCCGCCCGCGACCTGCTGCCGCGAGTTAAGGGCGCGTTCTGCTTGACCTTTACTGATGGGCACACCATGTACGCCGCCCGCGACCCACACGGCGTGCGCCCGCTTGTCCTTGGCCGCCTGGCCAAGGGCTGGGTAGTAGCTTCCGAGACCTGCGCGCTCGATATCTGCGGCGCCCAGTTCATCCGCGAGATTGAACCCGGTGAGCTCGTCGCCATCGATGAGGCTGGCATCCGATCCGTGAACTTCGCGCCGGCAAAGCGCCACGGTTGCGTCTTCGAATACGTCTACTTGGCCCGCCCGGATAGCGATATCAAGGGCCGTTCCGTCAACGCCTCCCGTGTGGATATTGGCCGCCGCTTGGCCCGCGAATACCCCGCGGAGGGCGCGGACCTCGTCATCCCAGTACCCGAATCCGGTAATCCAGCCGCCGTGGGCTATGCCCGCGAATCGGGAATCACCTTCGCCCACGGTTTGGTTAAAAACGCCTACGTGGGCCGCACCTTCATCCAGCCCACCCAGACCCTGCGCCAGCTGGGCATCCGCTTGAAGCTCAACCCGCTGCGCGAGGTCATCAACGGCAAGAAGCTGGTCGTGGTGGATGATTCCATCGTGCGCGGAAATACCCAGCGCGCGCTCATTCGCATGCTGCGCGAGGCCGGTGCCGCCGAGGTGCACGTGCGCATCGCCTCCCCACCGGTGAAGTGGCCGTGCTTCTACGGCATTGACTTCGCCTCCCCGGGTGAGCTGATTGCTAATGCCAGCCCTTCCGACGATCCGGAAACCGTCTGCGCCACCATCTGTGACACCATCGGCGCCGATTCCCTGGGCTTTGTCTCCGTTGAGGAGATGGTGGCCGCCACCGAGCAGCCCCGGTCCGAGCTGTGCACCGCTTGCTTCACGGGCGAGTACCCGCTCGGCCTGCCCGCCGGAAACTCCAATGCAGACGCCGTGCGCACCCTGCTCGGCACCGAATAACAAAGGACTTTTGAAACCATGAGTGACAATACCTACGCCGCAGCCGGCGTCAGCATCGAAGAGGGCGACCGCGCCGTTGAGCTTTTCGCCCCGCACGCCAAGCGCGCCACCCGCCCCGAGGTCCTTGGCGGCCTCGGCGGCTTTGCCGGCCTGTTTAAGCTCGGCGATTATAAGGAGCCCATCTTGGCCGCGGGTTCCGATGGCGTTGGCACCAAGCTGGCCGTGGCCCAGGCCATGGACAAGCACGACACCATCGGCATCGACTTGGTCGCCATGTGCGTCGATGATCTCGTCGTCTGCGGCGCGGAGCCGCTTTTCCTGCAGGACTATATTGCCGTGGGCAAGGTCGTGCCGGAAAAGGTGGCCGAGGTAGTCAAGGGCATCGCCGAGGGGTGTGTGCAGGCCGGTGCCGCGCTATTGGGCGGCGAGACCGCCGAGCACCCCGGCATGATGGAAGAAAATGAATACGATGTCTCCGCCACCGCGGTAGGCGTCGTTGAGGCTGATGGCGTGCTTGGCCCCGATAAGGTCCGTGATGGGGACGTGCTCATCGCCATGGGGTCTTCCGGCTTGCACTCCAATGGCTACTCTTTGGCCCGCCACGTCCTTTTGGAGCAGGCTGGCATGCCTCTCGACAGCCACGTAGAAGAGCTGGGCCGTCCCCTCGGAGAGGAGCTGCTGGAGCCTACCCGCATCTACGCCAAGGACTGCTTGGCTTTGGCCAGTGAGTGCTCCGTATCCACCTTCTGCCACGTCACCGGCGGTGGGCTGGCCGGCAACCTTGAGCGCGTCATCCCGGAAGGCCTAGCCGCCGATATTAACCGCGCTTCGTGGACCCCAGGCCAGATCTTCAAGCTCATCTCCTCAGTGGGCAAGGTGGAGCTGGCTGAGATGGAGAAGACCTTCAATATGGGCGTGGGCATGATTGCCGTGGTCAACCCTGAAGACCGCGACCGCGCCCTAGCAATGCTTACCGCGCGCCACATCGATGCGTGGGAGTTGGGCACCGTTCGCTCCGCCTCTGGCGAGGAGCCGCGCGTGCTCATGCACGGCGAGCACCCAAATTTCTAATAGTGTCTTGCCCCGCTAGGGGAGGGCATGAGGAAGGGCCCTAGGAAATCCTAGGGCCCTTGAACTATCCGGCGGCGAGCGGAAGATTAGCGTTCGTCGCGGTCGTCATCCCATTCATCGACGTAGTCGGCGTATGGGTCATCCTCTTCATAATCGCGGGAGTCACCCTCTTGCTGTGCGGCGAGTTCCCGTTGTAGGGACTCGATATCCATCTCGGGTGAGTTGTACTTGAGCTGGCGTGCAACTTTGGTCTGCTTTGCCTTTGCGCGTCCGCGTCCCATGTGCATGACCCCCTTGGGTTAGTAGGGCGCGCCAGGGATTCTTGGGCGCCCCATCGACTTGTCTATTGAGTATCTTCCTGTAAGACACAATAGCCTGTGTGACGAAAAAATTCCGCACCGCCCCCTAGCTAGTGGGAGATCTAACGTCCGCGCAGCCGGTTTACCGCCTCACGTCCGGCCTTGGGGCCCTCATCTTCGGGGATGGAAGAAGGATCAATTGAAGCCGCCGTATCGCCCACCTCTAGGGTGCCGGCATCCAGCGCAGAGCGCTTCACGAGGCCTAGGGCAATGGGGCCAAAATCGCAGTCATCCACGATCGTGCCGATGCGGCCTACCTTACGTCCATTGAAAGTAATGTCATCGCCCACATTCGGCCGTTGCGGGGCTGAGCCGTCGAGGTGTAGCTGCACCAATAGGCGAGGAGAGCGGCCGAGGTTTTCCACGCGCGCTACCGTTTCCTGACCGCGGTAACAGCCCTTATTGAGGTGGACGTGGGCCGGATTATCTGCGCTACGGCTAATCCACTGCGGTACCTCGTGGGGGATGGATTTATTATCTAGATCCGTTGCCAGTTCCGGCTCGCGCGCACGCACCCGCTCGGCGGTAAACGCCATAAGCCCGGCCAGTCGCGCGCCGGATCCCTCCAAGAGCTTCGTTGCCTCAACCAAGGATTTGCGTGGGACTCCCAGGTCAACGCGATTGATTCCGGTCCACTGAACCTGGCGGGAAAACTCCACCATGGGTGGTAGCGCAATATCGGTCTCACCCAGTAGGGTGAGGATGGCGATATCGGCTTCCTCTACGGTGACCTCGGACCAAAAGATCATCATGGTGAGGAACTTAAAAAGGGAGTCGAATTGGGCCGCGGGGACGTCGATAAGAAAGGCGTCTTCGGTGCGGACGATATCCATGTGGTGGAGGATATGTCCTTGGATGTCTAGGTCAAGGGCACCGGCGCTAAAGCCCACGGGGGCGGTATCCAGCTTTTGCGAAAGCAAATTATTAAGAAACTCGGCGGCGTCCTTGCCGCTGACACGGATGACGCGGCGTTGGGAACGGTCGATGACTATGGTGCCGCCATCGGCAGCTCGTTGCTCACCCAGCGGATTGCCATAATGCCAGGCCACGCCTTGGGCATCGAGTACGGTTGCGTCCTGGTGCTCCGCGGCACCGGTGCGTTGCAGAAGAGGCGAAGAATAACTCACAACTACCGATGGTAGGGCATAATCAAAGGTATGAAGTTCTCGCCGCGAAAAGAGCCGGTCATCTACGTTGTGGAGCCCTTTGGAGGGTCGGTACGCAGGCACATGCCCACGCTGCCTCTCGTCTATGCGGATGATGCCGCGGTCACCCGCGGCGATGGCATTTTTGAATCCCTGCTCGTACGCGGAGGAAAAGCCGCCAACCTGCAGCGGCACGCGCAACGCTTCTGCGATTCAGCGCGCACCATGAATCTGCCAGAACCGCCTATGGAGAAGTGGGAAGAAGCCACGCGTCTCGCGATTGCGGACTTCTGCGGGGATGAGACAGGGGATGCCAAATGCACCTGGACTTATACCCGCGGGCGCGCCTCTACGGGAAGGCCGAGCGCCTGGGTCGTGGTTCAACCCATCGAGGAAAGGGTCCTAGAACAGCGCGCGCACGGCGTAGCCGTCATGACCAGCCCGCGCCTGTGGCACGTAGCGGAGGAATTACCCGCCAAGACGCTCAACTATGCGGCCACGATGGCGATGCTGCGCATGGCGCGAGATAAGGGCTTTGAGGATCTCATCCTCACCGATCCGGACACCGGAGAAATCCTCGAGGGCGCAACCTCGACCGTGGTGGCCGTCAAGGGAGAGAAACTGCGCACCGCCGCCGGCCGCGGCATCCTTCCCGGAACCACGCAGGCGGCCCTTTTCGCCCACGCCACTAAGGAGGGCTATCGCTGCAAAGCCAAGCCGCTCACCGTGGAGTATCTGGAAAAGGCGGACTCAGTGTGGCTGGTGTCCTCGGTGCGCGTTGCCGCCCGGGTCACCCGGCTTAATGGCAAAAAATTAAAGGCCCCGGATAACGTGGACGTCATTCGAGACCTTATTGATAAAGCGCTGGGGGACTAGCCAGCGATACGGGTGAGCTCCGCGGACATGTAGGGGCGCATTTCCCCATCAACCATGCGCTCGTCTACCCAGCCCAGGTTGTTATTGGGCATCAGGCCGTACATGCGCTTGCCCGGCCCCAGGTTTTTCGGTCCGGTTTCGGTGACCATGGTGGAGGCGGACTCCAGCTGCCATGCGCGGTCATTGAACGGCTCGCCGTAGAAGATTTCCACAATGCCGTTTGAAGAGGTGTAAGTGACCTCGATTTCATCCTTTTCAGAAATGCGCCAGAAGCCGGTCTCGCGCACGGAGGGGCCTTCCGGCTTGCCCTCGGTATCAATCTTCCAGGTACGGGAGCTAAACGTGAGGTAATTCTCGCCATCGTGGGCGATCACCAGCTGCTGGCCAAAGGTATATTCCTGGCCCTGCGTATCGTGTGCCTGGCCCTCGCCTTGCCAGACGCCCACGAGGGGGAGCAGTCCTAGCAGGCCGTCGTGCAGCGATGGGCCCTGGCGCAGGTTGGCAGTATCGTCCGGTACCGGGGTATCGCCCAGCTCGAGAGCAGGGATATTGCGGCTAGCGGCGTCTTTCCACTGCTCGGCGGCTTGGTTCACGGCATCGTTGCCGTTGAGCTTTCCCGGGTCATTTTCCGGGTGGGAAGCCGCGGTGGTTTCGATGTTTTCGGGAGTGGTTTCATTATTGTTTTCGTTCATGGGCGTCCAGCCTAGTCGTGAACCCGCCTATTTAACTACTAGACTTGGGCCTCGTGCATGCATTGATGATCTCGAATCCCAACTCGACCTCACAAACCAACGCCCTTTTCCGCCAAATCGTTCCTTGCCTACAAGCGGTGGAGGGGCTGCGCCTGAAGGTGCAATTTACGCACCACCCCGGCCACGCCGAAGAGATGGTCAAGGGAATGACCAGGGATGACTATGACGTCATTATCGCTGTAGGCGGAGATGGGACCGTCAACGAGGTAGTCAACGGGCTCCTCGGCCCGGCCGATGGGCAGCGCCCCGACCCCCACTCCATCCCCGCGTTGGCCGTAATTCCTACCGGGTCTGCCAATGTTTTCGTGCGCGCTCTAGGTTTTCCCAACACTCCGGTGGAAGCCACTCACGTATTGGCGCGCATGCTGGAGCGCAACCTCCGTCGCACCATTTACCTGGGCACGTGGAACGATCGCTGGTTTGCCGTCAATGCCGGCTTCGGCTTGGATGCGGATGTTTTGGCGCGCGTGGACCGGGCGCGCGAGCAAGGATTTTCTGCCACTCCACTGCGCTATCTCAATGTTGCCATTCGGGCGTGGAGCCGCGCGCGGAAGAATCCACCGCATATTGCGGTTAAGGCCGAATCCAGCATCGGCGAGCAGCTGCGCAAAGACGATGTGCCGCTCATGTTTACCTCCAATACCAACCCGTGGACCTTCCTAGGCCCTCTGCCGGTTGTGACCAATCCGCGCAATTCTTTTGATGAGGGCCTTGCTCTTTTTGGCCTGGAGGAGTTTAGCGGACTTGGCGGCGTCGTCGGCCTGCTGCACCTCTTTGGTGCCGATAAACGTGGATGGCTCAATAAGCTCACCAAAGAAAAGACCGTGGCCTTCGACGATGCCATGCGCGTCGAACTGGTCTGCCGCGAACCGCAGCGCTTCCAGGCCGACGGGGAATCTGAGGGGCGCTTCGATGCCGTTACCTTAGCCTCCGTAAAGGAAGCCATCGAGGTATTCGCCCCGCAGGATAGGAGAGAAGTCCATAAGCGCACGATGAAGGAAGTGCTCCGGGACTTTATCCGCCTGCGCTAGCCTGCGGCGCAGGTCCCACCCGGTGCTTGGTGTCGGCGGCTTTCTTTTCTGCCTCTTCCACGGCCTTTTGCTCCGAGCCTTCAATCTCCAGAGGAGAGAGTTGGGCCAGCTGCACCTTGATATTGCGGCGCTGTATTTCGAAGGAGATGGTGCCGCCCTGCATTTTTACCGCGGTAGCCTGGGCCGGAAGCGGAAGCTGGCGAGTATCAAAGTTGAGGGAAAAGGCCTTTTGCAGGCGCTCGTCATCGGTGTCATAGACCTGCATGCGAAACTCCGGCCCGACTAAGCGGAGGGTGACTTTGGCGGTGGACTTGTGAGTATCGCCAGGCAGGGTGCCTGTCAGCTCAGCTTCCGCGGAGGTGCCACCGGAAGGGGAGATATCGTCTGGGTTGGCAATGGATAGATCGGTAATTCCCAGCAGGCGGCCCAACGCCACCCCGTCTAAGGAAATGCCGCGCGAGTAGGTAGAAACAGGCGCGCCCTCAATATCGCCGTTCATTACTTGTTCTGGGGTCACCGTAATATCGCGCAGTACGGTCGAAGCATTGACCATTCCCAGCTTGGGCACCTCCACGTCGAGCGCCTTGACCTCCAAATAGGGAATTTCCTTCGAGGCCGCAGCCCACACGTAGGGGGTGCCACCGATAAAGACATCTGGCGTATTTTCCAGCCGTGAATTGGCTTTTACGGCCTGTGCCACCTTGTGTTCCGTGTGCATAGCCACGCAGGCATCCGCCACCCAGGCCGCAATGAATACGCACACCACGAGGAGGATGTGTACGATGCGCCGGTCAATTCTTAGAACACTCACCCCTTCATTCTTACCCTACGTATTCTGGGGTCTATGACTAGCAATGCCTTTAGTATCACGGAAGAAAACCTGCCGGACTCCCCGGAGCTGGCGAGCCGCCTAGAAGAGCTTGCTGAGCAGGCCGAACGTGTGGATGGAATGGCGCCCCTTTCAGAGCAGTTCCTTAATGGCCTCACTGATTCCCGCCTGCAGCATCGCCACTTGGTGGCGTGGGTAGATAAGAAGCCGTGCGGCGTGGCTGGGCTGGATGGTTCCACCGCCGAGCTATTTATCGCCCCAGATTTCCGCGGACAGGGCTATGGGGCCTTGCTTTACGACGCCGCCGCGGAAACCCCCAATCTCCAGGCCTGGGCCCACGGGAACCTGCCGGCCGCACAGGCCCTGGCACACTCCCGAGGTCTGCAGGTCACCCGTAAGCTAGTGGTTATGGGTATTGGGGGAGAAGAGCTCGCTGCTGTCGCCCGTCCCGAGGACGTGCCTTTGACGGCGCTCAATTACTCCGAGTCGGTAGCAAAATGGGGGCAGGAGTTTGTGGAGGAGCAGTGGCTCAAGGCAAATAATGAGGCTTTTTCCTGGCACCCTGAGCAAGGTGGCTGGGATATAGATCGCCTGCACCGCGGCATGGAGGCGGATTGGTTTGATCCCGCTGACCTGCTCTTCTTGTGGGATACGGCAGGAGATCCGGTCCTAGCCGGCTTCCACTGGACCAAATGGCATGCGGAGGAAGCCCCGGGATTCGGTGAGGTCTACGTGGTGGGCTTGGCTGCGGACTATCGCGGCAAGAAATTGGGTGGACCGCTGCTGCAGATTGGTCTGCGTCGCATGGTGGAAAAGGGTGCTCAGCGGGTAATTCTTTATGTGGAAGCGGACAATGATCCGGCGCTGAAAGCATATGAGCGCCTGGGCTTTAAAGTTGATGAAGAACACGTCGTATGGGGTGTATGTGATTAAAGTCATGGGGTGAGCCGTGTTTGTTCACTCAGTGTTCACCTATTGGCACCCTTTTGGTCAGATCCTGCGGATAGCTTTACACCTTGTGAGTTAACCGCACCTGCGCACCTGCATCTCGCCCCAGAAAGCGAAGCGGGATGCGGGAAATATCTCTCTAGGAGATGCGGTTTCCTCGGACAATCAATCTCTGATCTGCACCGGAAAGGGTTTTCCCGTGATTCGCAACTTCAAGCGCACCGCCGCAATCTTCGGCATCGTAGCCGCAACCTCTACCGCTCTCGTAGCTTGCTCTGAGGAGTCTGGCTCCTCCTCCGATTCCGCTGGCGGCGAGGACGTCTCCGGCGAGCTCGTCGGCGACGGTGCATCCTCCCAGCAGAACGCAATGTCTTACTTCCAAACCGCGTTCTCCGAGGATCACCCAGACGCTTCCCTGTCCTACAATGCTTCCGGTTCCGGCGCCGGCGTTGAGGCCTTCACCAACGGCCAGGCTGACTTCGCTGGTTCTGACTCCGCCCTGAAGGAAGACGAGGGCGAGGTCGAGGCTGCCGCTAAGCGTTGCGACGGCAACGAGGCATGGCACCTGCCAACCACCATCGGCCCGGTTGCAATCGCCTACAACCTGGGTGACACCGAGATCAACCTTTCCACCAAGACCCTGGGCAAGATCTTCAAGGGCGAAATCAAGAAGTGGAACGACAAGGCTATCGCCGCTGACAACGAGGGCACCGACCTGCCGGACAAGGACATCACCGTCATCTTCCGTTCCGACGAGTCCGGTACCTCCGCAAACTTCCAGAAGTTCCTGAAGGCCGCTACGGGCGACTGGGACTCCGAGGGCAAGCAGTTCCCGGATTCTGTTGGTGAGGGCGCTAACGGTTCCTCCGGCGTTGCTGACCAGGTTGCAAGCATCGACGGTGCTATCACCTACGTCGAGGCTGGCTTTGCAGACCAGAAGGAAGGCGAAGGCGTTAAGAAGGCCAAGATTGACTTCGGCCACGGCCCAGTTGAGCTCTCCACCGAGTCCGTCAACAAGGCTTTGGAAAACCTGGAGTTCAAGAAGACCGACTCCGAGCACAACATGGTTGTTGACTCTGAGGCACTGTTCTCCTCCGATAACGAGGGTGCATACCCGCTCATCCTGACTACCTACAACATCGTCTGCTCCAAGGGCTACGATGAGGAGACCTCCAAGCTGGTCAAGTCCTTCTTCACCACCGTCCTGGATCACCAGGACGACCAGCTGGCTGAGCAAGGCTTCATCCCGGTTGAGGGTGCTCACCTGGACAAGCTGAAGGCTGCTGTTGACGCTTTGCAGTAAGCGCTAAAGCTGTAAAAGCTTAATATCTCCCGCCCCCACTGCCGCACACGATTCGCGCTTTGGGGGCGCAGGTATGTAACGATATTTTCCATTTTCAACGCTGAAAAGGATTAACAGTCTCATGGCAGACAATAATCTCACCACGGCTCCAGAGCAGGCGGACGCGAATATCACCGCTGCCGAGCGAGTCTCCACCAGCGGACACGAAGAAGTAGCTACCACCAGCTCCAATAGCGGCGTAAAGCGCCCAGGCGATCGTGTCTTTGAGTTCCTGTCCACTGCTTCGGCAACACTTATTACCGTCATGATTGCGGCTATTGCCGCCTTCCTGCTGTGGCGTGCAGTTCCCGCCCTGGGAGTCAACGACGGCGGCATCTTGGGTTTCTTTACCTATGGTGGCCGTTGGGAGACCACCGATACTTCTGCGATGAAGTTCGGTATCCCGACCATGTTCGGTACCACCGTCCTTATCTCCGTCTTCGCCCTCCTGCTGGCTATGCCGGTGGCCCTGGCCATTGCCATCTTCCTGTCCAACTACGCGCCTGCCCGCTTGGTCAAACCTCTCGGCTTCCTGGTGGACATGCTCGCTGCGGTTCCTTCCATTGTTTATGGTCTGTGGGGCTGGCAGGTTCTCGGCCCGGCGCTATCCGGCTTCTATTCCTGGATGGAGTCTTGGGCCGGTGGCTTCTTCCTCTTCCATGTCTTCGATAACTCGCCCTCTTTTGCTACCGGCCGCAACTTGTTTACCGGTGGCATCGTGCTCGCCGTGATGATTCTGCCGATCATCGCGGCCACCGCCCGCGAGGTCTTCGTGCAGACCCCTCCAGGCCAGGTGGAATCCGCCCTGGCGCTGGGCGCTACCCGTTGGGAAGTTATCCGCATGACCGTGCTGCCATTCGGCATGTCCGGCTATATCGCAGGCTCCATGCTCGGCCTGGGCCGTGCGCTGGGTGAGACCATGGCGCTGTACATGGTCGTCTCCCCGCTGATTGACTTCCGCTTCTCGCTTTTCGATGGCGGCACGACCTTCGCCACGGCCATCGCCCTGGCATCTGCCGAGTTCGGTAACGAGATGCGCGCTGGTGCCTACATCGCCGCCGGCCTCATGCTGTTCTTGCTGACCTTCGTGGTCAACGCAATTGCCCGCGCCATCGTGAAGAAGAAGTAAGGAGGGGAGGATCAATGACTACGACAACTAATGCCAAGCCTGTCTCCCAAGGCGGCGCGACATTCCTGGACATCTCCGGCTCCCGCAAGATGACCAATAACATCGCCACTGCAGTGGTCTGGGGCGCAATGATTTTGGCTATGGTCCCGCTGGTGTGGGTTCTGTGGGAACTCATCGCCCGCGGCAGTGGCGTAATCCTCAACCCTGAGTGGTGGACCGCCTCCCAGCGCGGCATCATGAATAGCTCGGCCGGCGGCGGTGCTGCCCACGCAATCGTGGGTACTTTCGTGCAAACCATTTTGGCTTCCGTCATCTCCATTCCCATCGGCATCTTCACCGCTATTTACCTGGTGGAGTACTCCAAGGGTGGATGGCTTGGCCGCATCACTACCTTCATGGTGGACATCCTGTCCGGTGTGCCGTCCATTGTTGCGGCTCTGTTCATCTTCGCCATGTGGATCACCCTCTTCGGTTTCGGCCGCTCCGGCTTCGCCGTGGCGCTGTCCCTGGTACTGCTGATGATTCCGATTGTGGTGCGCAATACCGAAGAGATGCTGCGCGTGGTCCCAATGGACTTGCGTGAGGCGTCCTACGCGCTCGGTGTACCAAAGTGGAAGACCATCGCCCGTATCGTTCTGCCTACCGCCCTGTCCGGCATTGTCACCGGCATCATGCTGGCGATTGCCCGCGTGATGGGTGAGTCCTCGCCGGTGCTGGTCTTGGTTGGTTCCTCCTCCGTCATCAATTGGGACGCTTTCAAGGGATCTCAGTCCTCGCTCCCGTTGATGATGCTGGATATGTACAAGGCCGGCGCTCAGCCAGCCGTGCTGGACAAGCTTTGGGGTGCAGCTTTGACGCTGGTTATCCTCATCGCCGTCCTCAATATTGCGGCCCGCATCGTGTCCGCAAAGTTCTCGGTTAAGAAGTAAAACGCCGTAACACTCGATTCCGCCATACACTTGCTAGAGGAGAAACTCCCAAATGTCTAAGCTCGCGCTCAATGACGTGAACATTTTCTACGGCGACTTCCACGCCGTGCAGAACGTGAATATGCAGATCCCGGCCCAGGCCGTGACCGCATTCATCGGCCCTTCCGGCTGCGGTAAGTCCACCGTGCTGCGCACCATCAACCGTATGCACGAGGTCATTCCCGGCGCCTCGGTAAAGGGTGAAATCCTGCTCGATGGCACCAATATCTACGGACCAAAGGTTGACCCAGTATCCGTACGCAACACCATCGGCATGGTCTTCCAGAAGGCTAACCCGTTCCCCACGATGTCCATTGAGGACAATGTCGTGGCTGGCCTCAAGCTTTCCGGTGAGAAGAACAAGAAGAAGCTCAAGGAAGTCGCGGAGAAGTCCCTGCGCGGCGCCAACCTGTGGGACGAGGTCAAGGACCGCCTGGACAAGCCGGGCGGCGGCCTTTCCGGTGGTCAGCAGCAGCGTCTGTGCATCGCCCGCGCCATCGCCGTGGAGCCAGAGGTGCTGCTCATGGACGAGCCTTGTTCCGCCCTAGACCCGATTTCCACCCTCGCCGTGGAGGACCTTATCCACGAGCTGAAGGAGAACTTCACCATCGTCATCGTGACCCACAATATGCAGCAGGCAGCCCGTGTGTCCGATAAGACCGGCTTCTTCTCCCTGGAAGCAACCGGCAAGCCGGGTCACCTGGTGGAGTTCGATGACACCACCAAGATCTTCGAGAATCCTTCCCAGAAGGAGACCGAGGATTATATCTCTGGCCGCTTTGGCTAAAGAGTAGAGAGATTGTCCGAGAAAACGGGCCAGTTCATTCGAACCGGCCCGTTTCTTAGTTTTTATTCCTTAGCGGCGGAACTGACGCTCCAGCTCGGCCATACGGGCCTCGAACTCCGCGTCCTTCTTGCTCTCTTCTAGCTTCTTGGCATAGTCGTGGGGCAGCAGCCCAGTGATCAAATAGATAATGTGGCCGGCAACCGAAACGCAGTGGTCGGCATAGCGCTCGTAATAGCGCGTAATCTGCGAGGTCTCCACTGCCTCTCGGACGGATCCTTCCCACTCGCGCTGGGTCAGGAGGCGCAAAAGATGAGAGTTGATATCGTCCACGGCGTCGTCATCGGCGCGAAGGTTCACGGATAGATCCGCGTCGGGAGTAACGAGAATATTGTGCAGCACAGAACCCATCTCTTCAGTGAGACGGTACAGCTCCTCAAAGTAGCCCATGTAGTTCGCAGGCACCACGGGATCGGGGTGGCGGCGGCGTGCGGAATCCGCGATGTGTTGGGCAAGCTTTCCCATTCGGTAGAGGTCTTCCACGATATAGATGGAAGAGACAACTTGGCGGAGATCCTGCGCCATGGGGTTTTCTAGTGCTAAAAGTTTTACGGCGCGCTCCGAGCATCGAGTGCGGATCTCATCGAGCTCCTCAGTCATAGTGAGAGCTTCTTCGGCAGATTCCAAAACGCCCTGGATTAGCGCCTGTGAGGCATTATCCATGATGGTGCGCACGGTATCGCACATGACGATGAGGTCATGGGAGAAGTTGTCTAAGTGTTCCCTGTAGGCAGCACGCATGCCAGAAATAATAGCGAAAACTTTCCATTCCCGCGCAACTTAAGTGGAAGATAAATGCACGATACCTATATACCCCAGGGTGCTCTGATGCCCTAATAAGGTTAACCGCCGGAATTCATAATATCTGCGGCGACGGGAACGCATTCATCCTCCGGATCGTCGAGCCAGCCATCTGGCAATGCCACCTTGGAAGGCGAACCTTGGCGGCCTCGGGCACCGTCGGCGTCGGCAGCCAAGGCGTCGGAATCTGCCCATGGGGCTAGGAGCTCTCGCAGTGCGTCGAGGGAATCCACCTTGGCCAAGCCCGCGCGTACTTGGCCGCCGACTGGGAAGCCGCGCAGGTACCAGCCAATGTGTTTGCGAATGTCGCGGGAAGCATTATCCTCGCCATCGTGCTCTGCGAGTAGCTCTGCGTGGCGGAGAATAACCTGGGTAACCTCACCCAGGGTGGGCTCAGCTGGGATGGACTCGCCGCGAAGGGCAGCGCCGAGCTCCGCAAAGAGCCACGGGCGGCCGAGGCAGCCGCGCCCGACCTGCACGCCGTCGCAACCGGTCTGTTCCATCATGCGGCGCGCATCCTCGGCGCGGAAGATATCGCCATTGCCCAAAACCGGGACTCCAGTGTCTGCTAGGTGCTCTTTTAGTCGGGCGATCTCGTCCCACCGTGCTTCACCGGAATAGCGCTGGGCGGCGGTACGGCCATGCAAGGTAACGGCGGCGGCGCCGGATTCGACGGCGATGCGCCCCGCATCAAGATGCGTATGGTGTTCATCGTCAATGCCTACGCGCATCTTTACCGTTACTGGGATGTCGGTGCCCTCAGTAGCTTTGACGGCGGCGGAGACAATATTGCCAAAGAGGCGTCGCTTATAAGGCAAAGCGGATCCACCGCCGCGACGGGTCACCTTGGGAACCGGGCAGCCAAAGTTCATATCAATGTGGTCCGCCAAGTTCTCGTCCACGATCATCTTTGCTGCCTTGTAAGTATATTCCGGATCCACCGCATAAATCTGCAGTGATCGGGGATCCTCCTGCGGAGCAAAGGTTGTCATGTGCAGCGTCTTTTCATTGCGCTCTACTAGCGCGCGGGCGGTGACCATCTCACAGACGTAGAGGCCGGAAACCGTGCCAGTGCGCGCCAATTCCTGCTCGCGGCACAACGTGCGGAAAGCAACGTTGGTTACCCCCGCCATCGGGGCGAGGATGACGGGGGAGGAGAGATCGTAGTGTCCAATGCGCAAATTCACGCCCCAATTGTGCTAGTTGACGGGCCAAAATAGCAACTAGGGCCACAGTGGTGGCGTTCCTTATTTCCGTTTTATGGGGTGGGGGTCACACAAATGTGGTGGAAATCTTGCAAAGATTCGCTAATGTGGTCTGTGTAACTAATTAGGACGGCCGTTATTTTGGCTAGTCTCTCGATGAAGGAGGATTACCCTTGTCCGAAAGAATCGCGTATGCCCCGTTTCAAAAGCTCGTAGTTTCGGCAGAAGAGGCTGCTCAGCACGTAAACCACGGTGATCGCGTAGGCATTTCCGGCTTTACCGGCGCTGGCTACCCTAAGGGCCTGCCTACCGCCATTGCAGAAAAGGCCAAGGCCCTGCACGAAAAGGGCGAGGAATTTAAGATCGATGTCTTCTCTGGTGCCTCTACTGCTCCGGATTGCGATGGCGTCCTCGCGGAAGCTGAGGCGATTCGCTTCCGCTCTCCTTATAACTCCGATCCCACCTTGCGTAAGCAGTTCAATGACGGAACCGCGCTCTACCAGGACATTCACCTGTCTCACTCTGGCCAGCAAGTAGAGGAGGGCTTCTACGGTGATTTCCAGGTAGCCATCATCGAGGCTGTGCGCATCACCGAGGAAGGCCACGTCGTCCCGTCCTCCGCCGTGGGCAATAACCTCGAATACATTGAGGCTGCGGATAAGATCATCATCGAGATTAATGAGTGGCAGTCCATCAACCTCGAAGGCATGCACGATATCTACCGCATTGAAAAGCTGCCGAACCGTCAGCCTATCCCTATCACCAAGCCGGGTGACCGCATCGGTACCACCTACATGGAGGTACCGGAGGACAAGGTTGTCGCAGTGGTCAAGACCGATGCCCCCGATCGCAACGCGCCATTTAAGGAGCCGGACGAGATCTCGGAAAAGATCGCTGCAAACTTCATCGAGTTCCTTGAGGGTGAGGTGGCTGCCGGCCGCCTTGAGTATGACAAGTTCATCATGCAGTCCGGCGTGGGCAACGTGCCAAATGCCGTGATGGCTGGCCTCCTGGATTCCAAGTTTGAAAATATCCAGGCGTACACCGAGGTTATCCAGGATGGCATGCTTGATCTTATTGATGCCGGCAAGATGACCATGGCCTCTGCTACCTCCTTTGCCCTTTCCCCGGAGTATGCCGAGAAGATGAACGCGGAGGCAGAGCGCTACCGCAAGCACATCATTCTTCGCTCACAGCAGGTCTCCAACCACCCAGAGGTCATTCGCCGCGTCGGCTTGATTTCTTCCAATGGCATGATTGAGGCCGATATTTACGGCAATATCAACTCCACCAACGTCTCCGGCTCCCGAATCATGAACGGCACCGGTGGCTCGGGTGACTTCACCCGCAACGCCTATATCTCCACCTTCGTCTCGCCGTCCGTGGCCAAGGATGGCGCCATTTCCGCGCTGGTTCCTTTCGTGTCCCACACGGACCACACCGAACATGACACCATGGTCATCATTACCGAGTATGGAGTAGCTGACCTGCGCGGACTGGCTCCGAAGGAGCGCGTGGAGAAGGTCATCTCTGTGGCTCACCCAGACTACCGTCCGCTGCTGGAGGACTACTTCAAGCGTGCCAAGGAAAACAAGTTCCAGCACACCCCGCACGATTTGAAGACCGCCTTCGACTTCCAGGTGAACTTCATGGAAAAGGGCGATATGCGCGGCTAATCTAGCTGCGTCCTGGCAGGCGCTCAGCGATGAGCTGGGCGCCTTTCGCTTGCCGACGCCCCCCTAATTAGGACTTTGCAAATGCCGCAAGCTAAGATGTAGCGACGTTGGGCCTTTAGCTCAGTTGGTAGAGCTACGGACTTTTAATCCGCAGGTCGTGGGTTCGATCCCCACAGGGCCCACAACGGGAGCCACCTTATCGGGTGGCTCCTTTTAGTTTTTCACCATCTTCTTGATGGCGCGCATAGCCTCTTCTAGCTTCTCCGTGGCCACTTCGCCGTCCTCGGCGGCAGCACCGGCCACGCAGTGCTCGATATGGTCTTCTAGGAGCGCGAGTGAGACATTTTCTAGCGCTGACTTCACGGCCGAAATCTGGGTAATAATGTCAATGCAATATTGGTCTTCCTCGATCATGCGATGGATGCCGCGTGTTTGGCCCTCGATACGTTTGAGCCGTGCGAGGTAGCGATCTTTACTTTGTGAATCTGCGTTATATCCGTGCACGTGTGGCTCGTGACAGGAGCACGTTTGATGCTGGTCAGACATGGTTCCTAATCTTTCTGGGGGAGCGATTTTGTAACTAGGTGAGGTCTCCAGTATATTTCTAGAGGTCGCCATAGCGCGACGGGCCCCCATCGTCTAGCGGCCTAGGACACTGCCCTTTCACGGCAGCGGCACGGGTTCGAATCCCGTTGGGGGTACCAACATGAAAGTGTTGGTACGAATTAAATATTCGATTGGCCTTGTGGCGCAGTTGGTTAGCGCGCCGCCCTGTCACGGCGGAGGTCGCGGGTTCAAGTCCCGTCAAGGTCGCAGAAAAAGCAGCAATCGTTTCTACGATTGCTGCTTTTTGTTTTGGTACGCTGGCGCCAACTAAGGAATTAGGAGGGTCAGCACTGTGGAACCATACGTAGGGATTGTCGTCTTTGAGCTCGTGTCGCAGGATTCGGAGCGTGGTAATTTCTACCGGGAAGACTTCTTCCTCGTCTACGCAGATTCTGAGGAGGAGGCGCACCACAAGGTTGCTAACCGAGCTCACGAGCAAGAGTATGAAGAGCTGAAGTTGCGCCACATTGTAGATGTTGCTCCGGCCCTGTATGGCTATGTGGACCGAGATTGCGACCTTTACTCGCGACACTTTGCCGCACTGGAAGACTATGAGCGCTTTGAGATGAAATTAGGAGGAAGCGATCCTCTTCAGGCTCCCGAATAGTGTTATGACGTGCTGATTTGGTGAGTGTTGGGAGTCTTCTGTAAAGTAACTATCCGTGCCAGAGAGCACACATAATTTAAAATGGCCTTGTGGCGCAGTTGGTTAGCGCGCCGCCCTGTCACGGCGGAGGTCGCGGGTTCAAGTCCCGTCAAGGTCGCCGAAACCTTCGGGTTTCTGGCCAGATAGCTCAGTCGGTAGAGCACACGCCTGAAAAGTGTGGGGTCGCCAGTTCGATCCTGGCTCTGGCCACAATAATGGCTCCTCTTTAGAGGGGCCATTTTTGCTTTAGTATAGGTGCATGGAACACGCTATTGCACACCAGACCGATAAATCCCGCTACGTGCTGACCGTGGATGGCACTGAGGCGGGTGCTTGCTACTACGTAGACGCGGGCGATACCCGCGAGTTCAACCACACGGTCATCAAGGATGCGTTCCGCGGCCAAGGACTGTCCGCGCCGTTGATTGAGGCAGCGCTTGACGATGCCCGGGGCGTCGGCAAGCAAGTCATCGCTTCCTGCTCCGCCGTGGCACACTTTATAGAAAAGAACCCCGAATACCGCGACCTGCTGCGCCCAGAAGGCATATAAAAAGCGGCCCACAAGTGCCTGTGGGCCGCTAGGAGAGAATTTAGATGTAGTAGTCGGGGTCGACCAGCTTGATGCGCTCATTTGGATTGCGTGGGCGGTTCTTGGCCGGGATGCCCACCGCGATATGTTCGGCGGGCACGTCCTTCGTCACTACGGCATTGGCGCCAATGGCCGATCCCTCACCGATCGTGATAGGGCCGAGTACCTTAGCGCCTGCGCCGATGACTACATTGTCCTCGATGGTGGGGTGGCGCTTGGTCTGGGTAAGCACCTGGCCACCGAGGGTGACACCGTGGTAAAGCATGACGCCATCGCCAATCTCGGCGGTTTCACCGATGACGATGCCCATGCCGTGGTCAATAAAGAAGCGGCGACCGATAGTGGCGCCCGGGTGGATTTCCACGCCGGTAAAGAAGCGGTTAATTTGCGCTAATATGCGCGCGGGCCCGCGTAGGCCGCGCTTCCACATCCAGTGGGAAATGCGATGAGACCACACCGCGTGGAGGCCGGAGTACACTATTGCATTTTCGACGTCGCCGCGAGCGGCTGGATCGTGATCTCTTGCATTCGCTAAGTCTTCACGGATGTAGCTCATAATGTTCATGCTCACATAGTACTGGCATAAAAAAGGCACCCGCCAAGGTTGGCGGGTGCTTTTATTCAACCGAAGTGATTTAAGCCTCGCGGATGTCCTCGAAGAGGATGGTGGAGACGTAGCGCTCACCGAAGTCCGGCAGGACAACCACGATGGTCTTGCCCTCAAACTCTGGGCGCTCTGCCAGCTTCAAAGCTGCAGAGACGTTAGCGCCGGCGGAAATGCCTACCAGCAGGCCTTCCTGTGTGGCCAGGTCGCGGGAGGCCTTAATGGACTCCTCGGTGGTGGCGGTAAAGACTTCGTCGAGAAGCTCGCGGTCAAGTACCTCAGGAACGAAGTTGGCGCCGATGCCCTGGATCTTGTGCGGGCCAGCGTGGCCTTCAGATAGGACAGGGGAGTCGGACGGCTCGACGGCGGCCAAGTGCAGGTCCGGATTCTTGGACTTGAGGAAGCGACCCACACCGGTAACGGTGCCGCCGGTGCCTACACCAGCAACGAAGGCATCAACCTTGCCCTCGGCGTCTTCCCAGATCTCCGGGCCGGTGGTCTCCTCGTGCATCTTCGGGTTTGCCTCGTTGGCGAACTGTGCAGCCAGGATAGCGTTGTCGTTCTCGGCGACGATTTCATTCGCCTTGTCGACGGCGCCCTGCATGCCCGCCGCGCCTGGGGTCAGTACAATCTCTGCGCCATAGGCGCGCAGCAGCACCTTGCGCTCGTTGGACATGGTCTCCGGCATGGTCAAGATGACCTTGTAGCCCAAAGTGGCGCCGGCCAGAGCTAGGGCAATGCCGGTATTGCCGGACGTGGCTTCCACGATGGTGCCGCCCGGCTTGAGCTGACCAGACTTCTCAGCGGCCTCAACGATGGCCTTGCCGATGCGGTCTTTCACGGAGTTAGCGGGGTTAAAAGATTCAACCTTGGCAAGCACGGTTGCACCCTTGCCCTCGGTAAGACGGTTTAGGCGGACCAGCGGGGTGCCGCCGATGGTTTCCATAATGTTGTTGTAGACAGCCATTGTATTGACTCCTTTGGGAATCGGATTTGGATTCAAATCGTGTACAACGCAAGGGTACACTACACAAGTAGACCGGTCAGTATATAAATTCTAGACCGGGCATTCGGGCATTCCATGTGGGATTACAACACCGGATAAGCCAGGGGCGATTTCGAATTACCCCCACATGCTGTCTATACTTCCACTCAGTTGCCCGCTGGCCCCCAAATTCCCGGGGGGAAGACGGGTACACCTGCTTGGTTACCCCCGACGAGGAAAGAGTCTCATGGAGTCGCATCGCCTCAAAGATGATGAAGAATCCGTACGCGCGGCGTTATCGTCCCTGAAAACCGCTACAGGTATTCCGGTGACGATGTATGCCACGCTGCTGCCAGACAATCGCTTGCAGATTACGCAGTGGGTGGGCCTACGTACCCCAGCGCTGCAGAATCTGATCATTGACTCAGGCGTTGGTGTGGGTGGGCGAGTGGTGAGCACTCGCCGCGCGGTAGGCGTCTCCGATTACACCCGTGCTACTACCATTTCGCACGAGAATGATCGCGTAATCCAAGACGAGGGCCTGCACTCCATCGTGGCTGTGCCCGTTACGGTCCAGCGCGAAATCCGCGGCGTCCTCTACGTGGGAGTGCATTCACCAGTTCGCCTGGGCGACAAGGTCATTGAAGAAGTGACGATGACCGCGCGCACTCTTGAGCAGGACCTAGCTGTAAATTCCGCGATGCGCCGCGCCGATGGGTCTAAAGGCGGAGCCGCCCGCGGCCACGTTATGAACGGTGCTGAGTGGGAACAGGTACGCTCCACCCACTCCAAGCTGCGCATGCTGGCTAACCGCGTGGAAGACGAGGAGCTGCGCAAGGAACTGGAGACGCTATGTGACCAGATGGTTTCTCCGGTGCGCGTGAAGCAATCCACCAAGCTCTCCGCCCGCGAGCTCGACGTTCTCTCTTGTGTGGCCCTGGGCCACACCAACGTGGAAGCGGCTGAGGAAATGGGAATCGGCGCAGAAACTGTGAAGTCTTATCTGCGCTCGGTAATGCGTAAACTCGGTGCGCACACCCGCTACGAGGCGGTCAATGCCGCCCGTCGCATCGGCGCGTTGCCTTAAGAACCGGTAGCGTAGGCAGTTGTGAAAGATCAGTTTATTGTTTCCGGCGGTGCCCGCTTAGAGGGCACCGTCAAAGTAGATGGCGCAAAAAATAGCGTCTTAAAGCTCATGGCCGCATCCTTGCTGGCGGAGGGCACTACGACGCTGACCAACTGCCCAGAAATTCTGGACGTCCCCCTGATGAAGAAGGTCCTCGAGGGGCTCGGTTGCGAGGTAGTTATCGAGGGCTCTGAAGTCCGGATTACTACTTCTGCGCAGCCACAATCTAATGCGGACTTTGATGCAGTCCGCCAGTTCCGCGCCTCCGTTTGTGTGCTCGGACCCCTGACCTCCCGCTGTGGTCATGCCAAGGTAGCGCTGCCCGGCGGCGACGCGATTGGTTCCCGCCCGCTAGACATGCACCAGACGGGCCTGGAAAAGCTGGGCGCTACCACTCGTATTGAGCACGGTGCCGTCGTGGCAGAAGCCACCCACCTACGTGGCGCGAATATTCGCCTTGATTTCCCGTCAGTGGGTGCAACCGAAAACATCCTCACCGCCGCGGTTCTCGCTGAGGGGGAAACCGTTCTGCATAATGCGGCTCGTGAGCCCGAAATCGTCGATCTGTGCACCATGCTCAAATCCATGGGTGCCGATATCGAAGGTGAAGGAAGCTCGGTGGTGACTATCCGGGGCGTCGATAAGCTGCAGCCCACCCAGCACGAGGTTATCGGTGACCGCATCGTGGCAGGTACATGGGCATATGCCGCCGCCATGACCCAGGGGGACATCACGGTGGGCGGTATCTCACCGCGCCACCTGCACCTGCCACTGGAAAAGCTGAAGTCCGCCGGTGCCGAACTGGAAACCTATGAGAACGGCTTCCGCGTACGCATGGATCAGCGCCCGCAGTCGGTGGACTATCAGACCCTGCCATTTCCGGGGTTCCCTACTGATTTGCAGCCTATGGCCATTGGCATCTCCGCCATTGCGGACGGAACGACGGTCATTACAGAGAATGTCTTTGAATCCCGCTTCCGTTTTGTAGATGAAATGCTGCGCCTGGGTGCCGACGCCCAGGTTGACGGCCACCATGTAGTAGTCCGTGGCAAAGAGCGGCTGTCTTCTACTCACGTATGGAGCTCCGATATCCGCGCAGGTGCGGGCTTGGTGCTTTCTGCGTTGTGTGCGGATGAGACCACTACGGTTCACGATGTTTTCCACATCGACCGCGGTTATCCGAATTTTGTAGAAAACCTGCAGCGTCTCGGCGCCACGATCGAAAGAACTCAAGAAGAAGAGCTCTTTTAACGACGTCCTCAGTACACAGTTTTCCGTAGTGTGCTGGGGATTTGTGTTGTTTGGTTGTGGTGGGCTAGATTAATCCAAGTCGCCGAGAGGTAGCCGGGAGGTTACTTGTGAGCGAATTTTGTACGGACTTGGTTCGATGATTTGATTTTGTTCTTTGAGTT
>NZ_JASPJA010000020.1:0-10358 GCF_030232125.1 Corynebacterium sp. MSK071
TCCTCGGCGGCGCAACCCCACGTGAAATACTTAACGAACTATTCAAGCGTGGCGCATCCACCGCTTGATTCCGCCCATCACGGTGCTCAGGGATTTGTCGCACCGGAAGGTGCATCTACTTTTCTGTACGACCACCGAAACTACTAAGGAAATCCGGCGGGAAGCATCCAACATAGCAGCCGCATTTGGCTTTACAATTACGGAAATCCCTTTGTCGGTTTGGCGTGTCTTTAAACATTTTAAATATGTGTGCATGTGCATATAGACATATACGCATATCATTATATACGTGCGTTTAGGTGTTATCTTGATTTTTGGAAAGAAGGCCACCCAAAGAAGCATTGCGGTGAGCTATATAGAGCTCTAGCAGGGTAGGGACTTAGGTGAGACAGAGATATACGTCGCACCAGCTGGGGCATCTACCAATAAGGATTAGCCTCCGACTAGCGCGGTGCTGAGTAAAACAGGTGAAATCAATCCGTATACCGCAATGCTTTCTAAAAGGCTAAACCACGCGGAATGATTGATAGATTCTGCTCACTGTAATGCACTACAGAGGCACTAAAGCCACCAGGGGCCGCACGTCTACTCTATGACTCTCACCGCAGCGAAACGCCGAATAAGAAAGTGTCGAACTAGACCTCTTAAAAGACGAACTATCACTCCAGAATTAGTCCCACGATTAATGCGGTCCTGCACATATCGCGATCGATACGGAATGGCGTTCACTGAATCGAATAGAGGTTCAAAAGTTGCAGTCTTGCGCACTAATGATATAGATCACGCTAATCAATTAGGAAAATCTCAACTGCATTTTCTAGAAGCTGTGGCAAACGTCCAAAGGGTTTCATCGTCAGCGCATTGCCGCTCAAGAAAACAGGAAAGTACACAATCCTCTTCTGGGGGCACAATAATCTGACTCTTTGTCACGCGTTGTCTAATCTCACACTGTTAAAAGTAAGCCAGTTCTCGACCCAATAAGATGCAGTAAGTTGCGTTTAGTACGGAGTCTTCCGTTTTATTAATAGGGTGTAGGTTGTACTGCGATACGTAAACCTTTGTTGTAGGGTCGGTGGCGTCCTATTAGGGAATAGGAATTACATCGTTTTAAGACCCGAAGGAGACTTCCTTGTTAGCCCATCTCAACAAGAAAATTGCCGCCGGTGTTCTTACCGCCGCAGCTGCCACCGGCGTTTTGGCACCCACGCCTGACACCCACTCTAACCAGGGTTCTGGCTTCGGTACTGTCGCTACTGCGCAGGCTGAAACCAAGCACAAGTTCCAGTACATCTCCCAGGCTCAAGACCAGGGCACACAGTGGGAGGACTGTGGTCCTGCCACTATTTTGATGGCTCTGCTGCAAAACGGCGGTGACGTCCCAGCCAGCTACACCAAGTCCAACCAGGCTCAGGCTATGACCGATATTCGCGGCAACATCAGCGGTTACCTGCAAACCGGCCAGGTCGTCGATATCCTCAACCAGCGTGGTGTTTCTGGCAAGCAGCACCTCAATGGTGATGCAGTCAAAGCTATCGATGACATCAAGAAGGGTAAAAAGGCCATCATCTTGGCTCAGACCGGTGTCATCAGCGGCGAGATGGCTAAGCCAGGCTTCGGGCACTACGTCTACGTTTCCGGCTACGACAAGGATAAGAAGACCTTCACCGTCAACGATCCGCTAAAGAATGAGCGCGCGTCCTACCAGGCTACTGAAGACAACATCCGCGCTATCATCACTCAGCCAGCTGCAGGCAACTCCCAGTGGGTCTACACCATGTAAACCCCTACAGTCAGGAAACTGACATCCCAACAACCTGCTTTGTGAGCAGATAGAGAGATTTATTCCCCTAGAGTTTTGTAAAACGCTAGGGGAATTTTTCTATCCCCACCCACGAAGGTTTCCTCTATGTCAGGTCATGACAAAGCCCCTAGGTGCTCACCACGACGCCTAGGGGCTTCTACCGCACCGGAAAGCGGTGTTCATCTGTTATGCAACCCGCCACAGTCAAAGGGTGCTATGGCGGGCAGAATTAAACATAGCAGGAGAGCCCCCTGTCCCGACGTCATATCGCAATCACCTAAAAAATAGACAACCTGCCAACGGGCAAGAAGCCTCTAAACCTCAGGAGAATTTAGTCCCTAGGGAGGAATTTATTGCCAATTCAGCATGGACAATAGTTCCTATGCAGAATGGTCAACCACACCCTGTAGGTTCTTACTCGCTTCCTCCCACAGTCCGCACGCCGCATCTCATCTGGGCTGCCCTAAGCATGCTCGGCATGGATGCCGGAACTTGCGCAGGAGGACTACTTTTTGGCTACATATTCAAATCCGGAGCGTGGATCGCCTTCGGTGCCGTCATCTTTGGCGCAGCAGGTGGACTAGGAACCTTATGGTTCGGACTGTGTCACCGACTAAAATGGAACCTTAATGATCTGGGTTTTCAAAACAGCACTCACTCCCTATGGCACCTAATCTGGTGGGCACCACTGACACTTCTCATCAGTGCTACAGCTTCAGCTATAGTTGGTTCAATATCTGGAGTGTCACCTTCGGAAAGCGGCCTCGATGAAAGCACTCACCTAGGCCTAGCCGCACAAACTGCAGTAATAATTGGCACTGTAATAGCCATGCCTTTCCTAGAAGAAGTCGTATTCCGAAGAGTGCTACTTGATTGGCTACAACAACACACTCCCGCGTGGGCAGCGGGATTAATCTCCGTATTAGCGTTTGCCGGAGCCCACATCGCCCCGCCCTTGATGATCTACACCCTATTCCTAGGGTCGTCACTCACGCTCGCCAGATTCTGGTTTAAAACAACAAAAGCATCATTTCTCATACACGCTTTTAACAACCTTGTTGTGTCTACACTGCTACTTTCCGGACTATCATGATTGAGCTCTAAAGAGGCTCCAAGAAGACGATAAAGAAAACTCCCCTAGTGCTTCTCGTCGTTGGAAGCACTAGGGGAGAAGCCACCTGCGGGGGATTGTGGCTTTTTTATTTTCCTTCCGTCCGACTATGCGCCGGGGGAGGTGCGCTGCGGACACTCAAAACCATACCGCCTTACAGCGCGCCCGCGACAGGAGTATCCCTCGGCAAGGGGATAGCTTTGAATTTCAGGATGAGCATATATTCATATGCGCATATCAGTATATGAATATAAAGTGACTTTTAGTTCAGTTCCCTACTTAGCGGTTTCCATGCATATAGCAATATATACACACATACGCATGTCACTACCCAGGTAAATCCTTCCTGAATCTATTCTTATTGTATGACTCGAGTAATTTCCGTAATTCAGTCGAAGGGCGGGACGGGGAAGACCACACTTTCGGTAATGCTCGCAGAGGCAATTCGAAAGATGGGCTATACGGTCGCAGTCGCAGACGGCGACCCCCAGCAATCTGCCACCCGATGGGCAACCAAAGTGAAGGATTTTCCATTTCCCATCGAATCTGTCCGCAGCTCAAGTGATTTCTCTGGAGTTGTCAGAAGAGGGAACAATCCGGAATTTCTTATAGTCGACACCCCTCCAGGTGGTTTATCTTTCATAACCGAAAGCGCCGAGGCTGCCGATTTAGTCCTTCTTCCCACTGGTGTTTCCCCGATGGATATTGATCGAACTCAGATAACGCTTTCTTGGCTAATAGAAATGGGGATACCAACAGCAGTTGTTCTGTCGAATGTCGACAGGAGGGAAAAACTTCTAGATGAGGTCCATGCCGAGCTGGAGGGTGATGAGACTGCAGCGCTTGCTGAAACAGTCATCCCAACTAGGGCGGCTACACGGCGTGCTTTCGGAACAAAGCCCAGCAGTACAAAGGTGTGGGATTCTTTGGCCCGAGAAGTAGTCGCAGCATTTGAGGATTAAGGGGTAGATGATGGCAATTCCAAAGGCCAAGAATAAGGCGCGGGAAGAATCGTCTGGAAATAGGCCGGAGAGCTCGCCTTCAACAAAGATGTTCGCTCAAGCTAATGATAAAGCGACACGTCTTCAGTTGTACGTCCGTGATCGACAATTGATTAAAGAGCTCAAACTCGCTGCAGTGGAAGAAGAGAAGAGCATCTCCCAACTTTTTGAAGAGTGGGCTACACGATGGCTCGAGGAAAGAAGCTGATTACCTGGTATATACCCATGTGAGAGCTAGCGCATTGACCTCGCTGTTTTCTAAAGCTCTAGGCCTTGTTTTTCTTCAAGCTCATCAGCGGGTGCTTGTTCGTCGGTGGTATCGCTTTGTTGTTCGCCATCTAGGCCAAGGCTGGCGATGAAGTCGAGGCTTGCTCGCGCGCCCCCGTTCAGTTCGCTGGTGTCTTCGTCTTGGGCGTTGTCGGTGCTTTCGTCTTCTGTTGTGGTCTCGGGTGCTGGTTGCGCTTCTTCTACGGTGTTCTGGACGGTGGTGTCTTGTTCGTCGTGGTGGGTGTCGTCATTGTCTGGTTCGTAGGCAGCAGCGATGGTTTCTGCGACCATGTCGCGGATTGCCTCTTGTGCTGGCTCGTCTACGCCCAGGCGGCGTAGTTCGTAGGTGCGTTGTGCGGCCAGCAAGTTGACTTCATCGGCAATGTAGCCTGCATGGTCAGCGACATCGTTAGGGATTTCTTCTGCGCGCAAGCGTGTGGCGATGTCGGCGCGGTCAGCCCAGTCCATTTTCTCGCGGCGGATAGTATCGAGTTTTTGTTGAAGCTTGTGGGCGTGCTCGCTGTCGTGTTGTGCGGCAGCGTTTAGGCGCTTGTCCCATTCTTCTGTGTCGTCGGCACGGTAGCAGATTTCGTCCCACAGACCTGCCTCCGGCAAGTTAGCACCAGTATCCTCAATGGCCTGCTGAGCTAAGCTGCGGCGCTGTTGCGCCTGTTCAAGACGCTTGTGCGCATGGTCTATGCGCTGTTGGTACGTACCATAGTCTGCGGCGTCGTGGTCATAGGCCTGCTCGGCAACCGAGCGGGTGTAATCATCGGCCAGTAGGCGTTGGTGCTCAATGGTTGCGCGGGCAGCTTCTTCTTCGCGAAGGGCCGCACTGTGGTCTGCCATGGCCTGCTCGTAGGCGCGAATGCGCCCAGCAGTAAGTACTACCTGCTGATAGTCGGCCTGTACCTCGTTAAGGGCTGCGTCTTTGTCCTCGTGTAGGCAAGTGGTAATGCTTGCCTCTTGCCAGGTCAGCGACTCAACCTTCGAGCGGGCAAAGCGTGCGTGCTCTGCCAGCACAGTTTGGTTGAGCTGGTTGAGGTTTCCTTCCTCTCCGGTAAGGCGAGCAGTTTCCGCGCGGTCGTAAGGGTTGTGAGCGCGAAGCCACGTATCGAGTTCTATATCTGTCTGACCAGATACAGAAGGCAGCTGGTTGCGTTTGCCCGTATCACGCTGGCGGAACACTTCGGTCAGCTCTACTGCGTCAGGCAATTCATGGAACAAGGTTGCCAGCAGCCCGGAGTGTGTCTTAACCGCCGAGTATTGCTCGAGGTCGCCAACGAAGACCACGCTCGCCTAGGCAGTAGTGGCGGTTTCTAAGACACGGTTCATGTCCGAGTTAGTCACCATTCCGGCTTCGTCTATGCGATTGGTACACAGTTGTTAACGCTCCAAGAGGAGAAATACTAATACTTAGCACTTTGTAACGCAACGGCGTTGCTTCTGCGCTACAACTGCGCACTAATAACGACATTGAAATCTGTTACGTTAATCGTTACAGAAAGTAAGTGACCAGCAAGCCACTCGGACACCTCCGGTGCCTCGTGGCGCTGGCGAGGGAGATTCTCTCCCTCAACTCTCTGGTAGCTACGAGCGCCTGGAACCGAAGGTTCCTGGCGCCACCGAGAACCGTAACCAAGGTGCCACGGTGAGGATTGCTACGTGACTTTTTACAAGCGGCCCCTAAAGGGCCGCTTTTTACGTTTCGTAGCAAGAGCATAAGGCTAATTCGCCCGCCTTCAGGCGGGCGAATTAGTGGCAGCGGTGACCCGCTGCCAGTTGTGCCGGCTATGCCGGCTGTCACCCCCTCCTCAGAGGGGGTGACACCACAACCCCTTATGCTCTTTTTGCTGATTTTGCTGCTTGCAGCTACATCCGTGTATTTCTAGACGAAAACATATAATGAACTGGGGTTTTTAATGCATACATTAAAGCGTTTTCCGCTTCGATTTTAATGCATCATATGATGCATTAGCTTAAATCCCCAGGTCACAGAGTCGTTAATGTATACATTAGTTTTAGTGAGTGACGCAATGTATACATTAACGATTTTCAGTGAAAACAGGGTCTTAGCTACGTGTTTTATAAAGCACACTGCTGTAACTAAATGTATAAGAGTGCTAAGTTAAAGTGATATAAGCAATAAAAATGGCAACGCCACCCGTAACTCTCGGCTAAAAGTGAAACGAATAGCGTTGCCTCGGAAATGAGGGGTTGCCTCATGGTTTTACAATACAACAATACCGTTACCGCATGTGAAAACAGCACACACGAGACCGCTTCAGGCGGCTCGACAGAGCCGCCCTTGATTCTATGAATCGTGCACTATGGTTAGTGCTATCGGCAAGACTCTCAGGTCTAATTATGATTTTGATCGGGGCCCTTTTGTTTGGCACAGGGGTATCAGCTGATAATGCAGGTACTGGGCAGCAATCCGGTAGCGCCATCATTCCTTTACTAGTAGTGGGAACTGGCACTGTACTTTTGATTCTTGCCTTTGTTTTCTCTGGTCCTCTATTCGAGAAGAATTTCCCAAGCAACAGCCATTAGTCACTTCCAGCATTAAATTCCCTCATTTTCTTTACGGGTCTTAATACTGGCCTTCAGCCTGGCACGCACACAGATGGATGGTCCTAAGGGAGGTTAATATGTCGTCTCGAAAAGTATTCGTGCTAATTTTCGCAGTTGTATATACCGCTATTACCGGCGCCTACAGCGCTAGTAAGTGGATAGATTCCTCTAATGATCACGAAAATCTGCACCTTATTCTGTTTACGCTTGTGGTGTTGACAGCGTTAGTAGCGGTGTATCTAATAAATAAGAACCAACTGATGCAGTCTTCATTAAATCGAATAGCCAATAGGCCTCTTGGTGGGAATCGCCACCATTACTAAATCTCCCAGTAAATAACACTGATGTGATTTAATAGTCGGAGAAAATAAAAAGCCGCCCTACACTCGTGGGGTGCGCAGCGCGAGCGGCACACACCCTCGGTTCAAGTCCAGGGCGCGCACACTCCTCAAAACATGAGGAAACCCCGCATCATCGAGCGCCAACTCTAGCGGGGGTCCAAAAGAAAAACGACACCGACCGTGTCGGTTAAGACTTTACCACTTCCCCACGGACAGTGAGCAAAGCACAACACGGTCGGTGCCGCTAATCCGAAAGGAGACCACGGCACCATGCAGCCCCGAGACGAGCGACGCACCAAGCTCGAAGCAGTCAAAGAACTAGCCCGCAGGCAAGAACACGACGCCGCACAAGAACTCCTCCAAGCCCAAGACGTCGGCTACACCTCCAAACTCTTCGTCCAAGCACTCTTCCCCTACCGCAACCCAGACAACAACGAACGAAAAATAACTACTACTGAAGGCACCATCAGCGTCTACTCACCCAACGGCCTGCCATACGGCAAGTACCCACGCCTCATCATGGCATACATCATCACCCGCGCCGTAGCTAATGCCGGACGCCTCAAAGAAGGCAAAGTCAACCATGAAGAAGCCCGCCGCATTCCACTAGGCCACTCCATGAGCCACTTCCTCCAAGCAATCGGCATCACCGGACGCGGCACAGGCGGCGCAACCGGAAATCTCTCTAAAATCCGCGACCAGCTTCTACGCCTAGCTAGTTCAGCAATCACTGTCCAAAGCGACGACGGGGTTCACGCACGGGGTCGCAACACCCAAATTCTCGAAGACTGGAACCTCTGGTTCGACCCACGCGACCCCAACCAGGGCAGCTTCATGGAATCAGAACTTGTCCTCACTCCCCAGTTCTTCAAGCACATTGCCGAAGCACCTATCCCCATCGACCTCAACGTACTGCGCGAGCTCAACAAACCCCGCGCGATGGACCTTTATATCTGGCTCACGGTAAAGCAGTACTGGCTAGCTAAAAACAACCGCGAAGCCTACACCTTCACCTGGGACATGATCGCCGCCAACTTCGCCACCAAAATCCTGCAAACAGGCCAAGACTGGGTTAATTTCCGCACTGAAATAAAGAAAGCCATTCTTGAGCTCACTACCGCGTGGCCCAAGGCCGGCATTACAGCGGACACGAACGGTGTGACAGTCACTAGAACCTCCCCATCAGTTCAACAGAAGCCACCTCGCCCCGAGCTCGACTAGACCAATCGCGGAGAAGCAGCGCCCTCCGGGGCGCTTTCTTTTTGCACAAAACAGGCTGCGCATATTTACCAATACAGCTGCGCATATTTACCAATACGAGGATTCCCCCAGCTCAGACTGCGCATATTTACCAATACGCTTTGCGAGTCTGCGCATATTTACCAATACAGCTGCGCATATTTACCAATACAGCTGCGCATATTTACCAATACAGCTGCGCATATTTACCAATACGAGGCCAGTTATCCACAGGGTTTCACCTGCGGGTTTACCTATCTTCCCAGGTCGCTTATAACTATATCCCTGTAGATCTATATCTCCAGCCGATCAACCAACAAAACCGTTCACTACGGGTTACTGTTTATGCTCCCGCCTCGCCTTGCGGCTCGTTGGGCTGCCGCCCAAATCAAAGATTTGGTTGCCACCAAAACACCCCACAACAACCACAATCCTACGACCCTCCACGTAGTTTTGTGCTTCTTGCAAACAAGGGTAAACCCCTGTACGACACACAGCGTGACAACCGAGGTGGTACTCGATAGGAGTTATTGAGGCAGCGCAACTCTATCTTTGGAATGTTCAAGCCGCTAGTGCAGTAACTGAGCTAACAGGGGTAGTTGAAGTATTGCTTCGAAACACAATCGATACGCGGCTTCGTCAATGGAATATTAATAGTGGGGGTGGTGAGGATTGGATTGTTAATCCGGCTCCAACGATTTTGCAACATCTCGTTCGCCCCAATGTTCCACCATCATGGCAGCCCCGGAGTGCCTCGGACCTATACCCGAAATGGTGGGAGAAGAAAGCACTAGATAATTATGACAAACCTTACCCGGGGAGTCGTTCAGTGAGATCTGTGCCCCCAACACACGATGACTTGGTGGCGAGTTTGAACTTTGGATCGTGGACGAGCATTCTTCCTTCCCCCGAAGCGGGTCTGAAAAACAAACGCCTCGAGATCTGGAATGCTGCATTGTCATTAGGGTTCCAAGGTGTTCGGCGTGAAGCGGTATACCGCTATGCCCATGAATTGCGGTGGATAAGGAACCGGGCTGCACATCTACGCCCCATGCTCGATAGTGACCGTCTCTGGTCTACTCATCGCTATGCGATACGCTTACTTCGCTCTATGGATGCTGATTTTGCGCAGATCATTGCAGGACAAGCCACCCTTCCAACTCTTATTAAGGACAAACCTTAGCTCCTGGAAGATGCTTAATCTATCCAGTGATGAAAGGAATCTCAGGTCGCTGGTAGGGCCTACACCGCTCCACCTACCTATTCTCTCCTAACGTATTAGCCTGCATGTCTAGGAACATGGAGTACACAATTAATTCTTTTTCGACATGCGTTTTATGCACGAGCTTAAAGCCTTGTCTGCGGTAGAGGTCAACATTTCTTTTGGTTGATGTTTCCAGGCCTATCCGCGGTGTTGATGACCTAGATACGTGGCTGAGGCATTCTTCGATGAGTGCTGTCCCTAATCCGTGTCCAGCTCTTGTGGGATGGACTCCCAATGTTGCAGAAGTCCACGCATCAGCAGGCTGTTTCGGAAGTTTGATCTGCGAGATGGTCGTGAAACGGCTTTCCATAAGGTCAGCGACTTCGGACTGTTGAGCCTTCTCTAAACCGGGGCATTTCGGCGGTAGTGCAGCGGCAACACCATCCGATTTTCCGCTAATGAGGACAAAACCATTCGTGACTGCATGCGTGAGATAGATGTACTGCAGGCGATAAAGACGTTGTTGGTAGTTATCCCTTGGGATACTTCGTCGAGTCCATGGATAGGACTCGAAGGCTAAGGCTAGAGTGCGCGCGGCGGCAGGGATATCGGATGGTAGCGCATGGCGTATTTTGGCAGACATAAATTGATGTTATCAATCTAATGTTGTCTATTTAATCGACTTGACCTGCCATATTCTGAGTACTTCGTGATGAGTGAGTCTTTCACTGCAATGTCCCATGGTGAAGCGTCCTGGGTTTAGTTCCTACCTCAGCTAAGGAAGGATTGAACTATGCCTAGAAAGTATTCCGTCGAGTTC
>NZ_JASPJA010000021.1:0-9968 GCF_030232125.1 Corynebacterium sp. MSK071
CTTAACATCCTTCGGAGTCCAACGCGTCACAACTACCTCCCGGTCGAAGTGGCGCATTCACCCCTTGACAGCACGGTGTTCCCTACGGCGGCATCGTCATGGCGGCCATGGTGGGCTTGGTAGGCGTCTTCCTCAACTATGTGGTGCCGGAGATGGCGTTTGAAATCGTGCTCAACCTGGCAGCCTTGGGTACATTGGCGTCCTGGGCGGCAGTTGCGCTCTCGCACCTCAAGTTTGTACACCTGGCTAAGAGTGGACGCTACACGCGGCCGGGATACCGATCACCATTCGGTCAAGGCGGCGACTGGGCCGTACTCATCTTCATTGGCCTAGTCATTATCCTGATGGCCTTTGACTATCCAATCGGAACCTATGCGCTTGCTTCCACTCTGCTCCTCGTTCCGGTCTTTATGGCAATGTGGTACGCATGGCGCGACCGTATTCGTACAATCGCGGAAGAGAGGAAGGCCAAGCACCTGCCAACCTCCAGCTTCCCGGCCGCACCGCAAACAGACCTTCACCCGAAGAATTAAAACTAGGAAAGGAATTCTTATGAACCACGCTGTTAAGTTCGTAGACGTAGAAAATATGGCGCGCTGGATTCAGCGCGAGGGCGTTGAAAACATCATTACCGGAATGGTGGATTACCTCGAGGCTGACTACCGCGAGTGGGAGCGCTTTGACAAGATTCCGCGCGTTGCCTCCCACACCCCATTCGGTGTCATCGAGCTCATGCCGACCTCTAACGGTAAGGAGTACTCCTTCAAGTACGTCAACGGCCACCCGTCCAATCCGGCCCGTGGTTTCCAGACCGTTACCGCCTTTGGCGTGCTTGCCGACGTCGACAATGGCTACCCCACCTTCGAAGCCGAGATGACGCTGCTTACCGCACTGCGTACTGCCGCAACCTCCGCCATGGTGGCAAAGCACCTAGCACGCAAGGACTCCAAGCGCATGGCCATGGTCGGTGCCGGATCCCAGTCTGAATTCCAGGCCTTGGGCTTCCGTGGCGTGATGGGCATCGAGGACATCACTATTTATGACATTGACCCTGAGGCGGTAGAGAAGTTCAAGCGCAATCTGGAGCCACTGGGCTTTAATATCACTGCCTGCTCTAGCGTCGACGAGGCAGTTCTTGGCGCAGACATTATTACCACCTGCACTGCAGACAAGGCACAAAACCAGATTCTGGCCGAGCGCCACGTCGCCCCAGGTGTCCACCTCAACGCTGTTGGCGGTGACTGCCCAGGTAAGACCGAGCTGGAAAGCTCCATTCTGGACAAGTCCAAGGTCTTCGTGGAGTTCCCGGAGCAGACTCGCATCGAGGGCGAAATTCAGCAGAAGCCCGAAGACTTCCCGGTTGTCGAGTTCTACCAGGTGCTCACCGGCCAGGCCACCGGCCGCGATGACGATGAGCAGATCACCCTCTTCGATGATGTCGGATTCGCAATCAACGACTTCTCCGCGCTGCGTTACCTGCGTGATTCCGTCAAGGGAACCGACTTGGAGTCCGAGATCGACATCATTGCCAACCCGGACGATCCTAAGGATCTGTTCTCCTTGGTTGCTAACGTTCCGTCCTTGCTTTAAAGCAAAGGTGGGGTAGAGGGATTTTACTTCTCCCTCTACCCGCTGGGATTAGATGTAAGAGTCTTGACCCAAAGTTGCTCGAGGTACTTGTCCGTCCGCAGGACAAGGGCCTGTTGATATATCCGGAAGATAAGCAAGTCCTTGTCAATGAGCGTTCCTAGCATTGCCTATCCCATTGAAGATGACGTTCCAGTAATTCTGGTAGGCCACGCGATGAAATGGCCCTCCTGAATCTGGATTCTATGTAAAGTCTGGATACTCTGTGCTAAACAGGTGACTCCCCAGCACCTTTTTATGAATCCAACGCGAAGTTCAAGGTGGACCTACCGGAAAACCCGAATCACCTTGTCATCGACATCATTGTCTAGCTAGTGCTTAGGTATTCCGTGGAACGCTGCGGGCTGGCTTGTTATGCCGCCTGCGACGTTTAGCATATTAATACCACGCTGTTTTGCATCCGCGGCGAAGGTCGAGATGAAGTTGGCCGATCGCTTGCCGGAAGCACAGTATACCCACGCTTTGCGCTGCCCTTCGGCCTGCAGGGAATCGAGCAGGCAGCGCGCCACCTCTGGATCGTCCTGCCACACGGAGGTTGGTAAATGGTAATGCTCTGTGCCGGCAGCAAAAAAGAAATCATCTATGGCAGCCTCCCCGGCCTCGCGCACGTCGATGGCCGTGGCACCGTCGCGCAGATCTTCGAACATCTCGGGGGCAGTGGCAGCGGCAGCGGCAGCATCGGCATCCGGCACGGCACAAGCTGCGCTACCGTAGTCTTGCTGCAGCTGTATGGTTAGCTCGCGTGCCGGGTCGTGGGGCACGCGGAAGTGAGTGATGGAGGCGGTCAGGGCATCGTAGATGCTCAACAAGCCCACCCGGTCGTGGTTCATGCCGGTTGCGAACTGGATTAGCTCGGTGGACATCAAGCCCGCGACCACGCTGGTGGTTACGCCCAGCACACCGGCGGTGGCGCAATCCGGCACGGAATCTGGGTCGGGTTGCAGGGGATAGAGGTCGCGCATGCCCACGCCGGACTCGGCGCCGGGCCCAGACCACCACACTGCGCAGTCGCCCCGGTAGCGAAGCACCGAGCCCCACACCAGCGGGGTGCCTGTGATCTCCGCAGCATCCGCTGCTAGGAACTTGGTGGCAAACGTGTCAGAACCATCCACTAGGATGTCCACCCCACGAAGGTAGCCCACGGCATTGTCGACGGTAAAACGGTCGCGAATCGCATGTACTACGATGCCGGTCTGCAGCTGCCGGAGCTTTTCGGCGGCGACGTCCACCTTGGGCCTTCCCACATCGTGGGTGCCGAACAGGATCTGGCGGTGGATGTTAGTGAGATCCACCGTGTCGTCATCGATCACAGAGATTTCGCCAACACCGGCGGCAGCTAGCTGCTGCATCAGGGGGCAGCCCAATCCGCCAGCGCCGATGACGAACACGTGGGTGCCGTGCAGCGCCTCTTGCTGGGGGATGCCGAAGCCAGGCAATAGGGTTTGGCGGGCTACTCTGTACAACTCTTCACGGGGCAGTGGGCTCATTACAGGACTTTGTCTTCCCAGCTAGCCAACCCCTCGAATGATGACGAGGCCACGGCGTGCTGCCGTTTCGGAATGCGGCCAGCTTGCCGGGCCAACCGGCCACCTTCCACGGCGTATTTCATTGCAGTGGCCATCGCCATGGGGTCCTGGCAGCGGTTAATAGCACTCGCTAAAAGCACGCCATCGCAGCCCAGCTCCATGGCCAGTGCAGCATCGGAGGCCGTGCCCACACCGGCATCCAGCAGCACGGGAACATGGGTGCGCGAACAGATCAGCTCGATGTTGTGCGGGTTCAGGATGCCTAGGCCCGTGCCGATGGGCGAGCCTAAAGGCATCACCGCTTCCACGCCCACGTCTTCTAGACGCTTGGCGACGATCGGATCGTCGCTGGTATATGCCAGCACCACAAATCCTTCAGCAACCAGCATCTCGCAGGCATCCACGAGCTCTACCACGTCGGGCAGAAGCGTATGGTCATCCGCGATAACTTCCACCTTCACCCAATTGGTGCCCAGCGCCTCGCGGGCTAGCTTGGCGGTTGTTACTGCGTCCCGGGCGGTGCGGCACCCAGCAGTGTTGGGCAGCACGTCAATGCCCAATCGCTGCAAGAGCTCGAAGATGGATTCCCCACCGGTGCTAGCGCTCGTGGCACTGTGCCTACGCATGGCAACGGTGGTCAGCTGTGTACCGCTGGCAACTAAGGATTGTTCCAACATAGCCTGGCTACTTGCCCCGCCGGTTCCCATCACTAGGTGCGAATCGAATTGTTTATCTGCGATAGAAAGCATGAGTAAAGCCCTACCCGCCCTGCACGGCGATCAGGATATCCATTTCATCGCCGTCGGTAACTTCATAAGACCAGTCGCTGGCTGGGATCACGTCGCCATTGACGGCCACGGCGACGCCTTTCGGCGAGGCATCGCCGGTCTCTGCTTTTACGACGGCAGCCACGGTGATATGCCCCTCGCTGCTGCGGCGCTTTCCATTAAGCGTGTATTCCATGGTGCTTATTCCTTTCTTTTGTGGCTATCGGGGTGGGCTGTATCGGGCGTGGCGTAGTGGATCGCAGGCAGAGATGTCTATCTCCAACCCGTTCGGGGTAGGTGCCCAACCCCAACTGGGCACCTACCTTAGCCCCAAAGGCGGACAACAGGATTCCGTGGCGGAAGTAGCCGGTGGAGATCACCAGCCCGTCGCGCACCTTGCCAAGGTAGGGCAGATCATCTGGTGTGCCGGGCCGGGCGCCGACGATGGCTTCGATGAACTCGCAATCCTCTAGCCCAGGAACCACGCGGATGGCGTCTCGAAGAAGCGTGTGCACACCGTCTACAGAAGGACCTTTGCGGTTGTCTTCGCGGCTGGTTGCACCGACGGCGATGGTGCCATCGGTGCGGGGGATGACATAAACCGGCCGGTCCTCCACGAATGCGCGCACCACTCGGGTAAGCGGTTCGCCACTGGTGTGCACCAGCGCGTCTGGGACCCGCAGCCGCAGCATGTCACCGTACACCGGCCGTAGCGCTAGGGGATTGACACCCTCGAACCAGCCGTCTACGTCTTTGGCACCTAGCCCGTTGCAGAGATAGACCGTGTCGCCGGTGGCCACTCGGCCATCGGTGAGCTGTACATCGTGCCCGTTGATGCGCGTTGCGGCCGTCGCCACGAAGCGAACTCCGGCTTGCTGCAGGTAGTCCAACAGGCACGCGCTGAACATGCGCGGGTTGATCTGATGGTCGCCCGGGATTTCCACTGCCGCCGCCAACTGGGGGCTTAGCCCCTGCTCTAGCCTTCGGGCTTGCCGTAGTGTCAGCGCCTGGGCATCCATACCGTGTCTTTGCTGCAGCGCCAGCAACTCGCGGATATGGACGCCATCGGCGCGGTCGGCACCCACCACCAGGGTGGATTCACTGCGGTGCCCGGTCGGTGCGGTAGTTTTCTTACCCAACCTGGCCAGCAGGTGGGGGAACATCTCGCCCGAAGCCACCATCAGCGGGTACAGCGGCTCTTGCCGGTATTGCACCTCCGCAACCGGCGCCAGCATGCCACCGGCCACGAACGTGGCACCGCTAATGGGCTGGGGATCGACCACGACAATTTCTTGTGGGGATACGCCCGCTTCCACCAATTCGAATGCCGTGGCCAGCCCGATGATTCCCGCGCCAATGATGGCGTGCTCCGCGCGTAGCTTCTGACTATCGGGGTGGTTGCCCGGGCTGAGAACAGTGTTATTCATGTGAACCGATTGCTGCATTCCCGTTCACCCGATCGAAAGCTTGCACAACCGTGGTCGCCAAGGTAGTCGGATCATCGGAGTCCATGAAGGCGCGCACAATCGCCACACCAGACACACCGGTTTGGGCCAGTGCTGCGGCATCGGTGGCCTGTACATCACCGATTGCCACGACCGGAACGGCCGAGGCCGCCACGAGTGGGGGATAGCCTTCCAACCCCAGCGGAGTGCGGCCGGAGATTTTCGTCGGGGTGGGGCGGAACGGACCGGCACCGATGTAGTCGATCACATCTGCGTACTCGTTAGCGTCCTGCACTAGCTCTAGGGTTCCGGTGGTCAGCCCGATGATCGCATCCTCGCCAAGAATCTGCCGCGCCAGGTGCGGGTTCAAGTCGTCTTGGCCGATGTGTACGCCGTGGATGTGGTGATCATCCATTAGGGCGGCCGCTACATCCACTCGGTCATCGATAAGCACCTTCGTTGCCGGATTGGCTTCCTCGACTGCCGCGGCAACGTCGATAGCTAGGGCGGTCAGATCGCGCACGCTGATGGGCTTGCTGCGCACTTGAATCACGCCCGCACCACCGGCGGCCGCTGCCGCGGCAACCTGGACGACCTTTTCCTGCGGTGCTCCCGTAACGTGGTAGCACCGCAGATCCAGGTGGCTACCCTGCGCAGCAGGGCGAGGCTTAGCGCTCACTGGGGATCGCTGCTTCCTTCTCCAGATCCTCGGCCACTTCCTTGGCCTCATTGCGGTCTAGATACAGCTTGGATCCCGCACGGCGGAACTCCTCGGCCATTTCTTCTTCGCCTTCGGTATTAGTGACGCGTTCTCCGTCTACACTCTGGCGCCCGAAGCCTGGCAAGCCGAGGTCCTTGACTAGCGTTTGCTTCTGGTCGGTGGCCAGAGCCTCATCGATCTTGTCACCGAATGCGTCGCGGATGTCCTGGCTGATCCGCATGGAGCAGAACTTAGGTCCACACATCGAGCAGAAGTGAGCGGTCTTTGCCGGCTCCGCGGGCAGAGTCTCGTCGTGGTAGGACTGGGCAGTATCCGGGTCTAGGGACAGGGCAAATTGATCGTGCCAGCGGAACTCGAAGCGCGCCTTGCTCATCGCATCGTCCCACTCGTGGGCGCCAGGGTGGCCCTTGGCGACGTCGGCGGCGTGGGCGGAGACCTTGTAGGTAATTACACCGGTCTTCACGTCGTCCTTGTTCGGCAGGCCAAGGTGCTCCTTCGGGGTGACGTAGCACAGCATTGCGGTACCTCCCATGGCGATATTGGCCGCACCGATGGCGGAGGTAATGTGGTCGTAGCCAGGCGCAATATCGGTGACCAGCGGCCCCAGGGTATAAAACGGTGCGCCGCCGCACCATTCCTGCTCTTTTTCATTGTTAACCTGCACCATGTTAAGCGGCACGTGGCCTGGGCCTTCGACCATGACCTGAACGTCGTACTCCCAGGCGCGGTGGGTTAGCTCGCCGATGGTCTTCAGCTCAGCGAACTGGGCTGCGTCGTTGGCATCGGCGATGGAGCCTGGGCGCAGGCCGTCGCCCAGAGAGAACGCAACGTCGTACTTGGCGAAGATCTCGCACAGCTCGTCGAAGTTCTCGTACAGGAAGGACTCCTTGTGATGAGCCAAGCACCAGCCGGCCATGATGGAACCGCCGCGGGAAACGATGCCGGTTACGCGCTTGGTGGTCAGCGGCACGAAGGGCAGGCGTACGCCGGCGTGGATCGTCATGTAGTCCACACCTTGTTCGCATTGTTCGATCACGGTATCGCGGAAGATTTCCCAGGTCAGGTCCTCGGCCACGCCGTCGACTTTCTCGAGTGCCTGGTAAATCGGCACGGTACCGATCGGTACCGGGGAGTTGCGCATGATCCACTCGCGAGTGGTGTGAATGTCGTTACCGGTGGATAGGTCCATTACGGTGTCTGCACCCCAGCGGGTGGCCCAGCGCAGCTTGTCTACCTCTTCGCGGATGGACGAGCTCACCGCGGAGTTACCGATATTGGCGTTGATCTTCGTATTGAAGGCATTGCCGATGATCATCGGCTCAGATTCCGGGTGGTTGATGTTGTTCGGGATGATCGCCTTGCCGGAGGCAACCTGCTCGCGCACCTTTTCTACGTCGCAGTGTTCGCGCAGTGCGACGTATTCCATCTCCGGGGTGATAATACCCTGGCGGGCGTAGTGCATCTGGGTTACGCGCTTGCCCTCCTTGGCCCGCAGCGTCTGGCGGCTAGCGCCTTTCCATTCGTCACTGGCCTCGCCACGTTTGAGGGCGCGGTTACCGTCATCCAACAGGTTGCGGCGCCTGCCCTCGTAGGCTTCTACATCACCGCGGGCTTCGATCCACTCACTGCGCAAAGCCTCCAGGCCCTCGGTCGGTTCGGCCCAGGGGCCGCGAGTGCGGTAGAGCTTCTGCGGTGGATTCGGGCCCGTTGGGGAATCGTCCAGCTGAACTTCGGTTTCCGGCACCTGTAGGGTGAAGGTCTTGCCGAAGGATTCCACCTGCTTTTCGATGGGGGCGAAGCTGTGCTTCGGGTGGATTTCCGCACCATAGTCGTCATTCGGGATGGTAGTGCGGGTGTGCTGTGTAGACGGATCCGTCATAAAAGTCTCTCCTCATTCTTCCTTCGCTGGTTCTAACCAGGCAGGTTCTAGCGGTACTCGCGCGGGGATTACAGCGCGATCTCAGCTCGATACCTCGAGCGCCCGTGTTCGGTTGCACTTCCTACTGTAACGCACAGCACCCGCGTGTTAAGTCCTAGGGCGGACGGTTGATTGGACAGCCTCAATGAGCAAAGTAGAAAAGCGGTAAACAACTACAGAGAGTCACTCGGTGGGATGGCTGGGGCACGGGTTAGACTTAACAGCATGATTGATCAGAAGCTCCTAGAGATCCTCGCGTGCCCGATCGACAAGCAACCGCTGGAGGATCACGGCGACTATTTGGTTAACCCTAGGCTGAACAAGGCCTATCCGGTGCAGGACGGCATTCCGGTCCTGCTGGTGGACGAGGCTAAGGACTGGCCCATTGGGTCCAAGTAACTAAAGCCACACGCTCTGGAAAAGCAGACACTTAGATAATTAGGGAACAGGGGAGCACCTACGTATGACTAACAACACGAACATTGTTGACGAACTGGAATGGCGCGGGCTCATTAACCAGTCCACGGATTTGGAGGCTTTGAAAGAGGCCACAGAGAACCCGATCAGCTTGTACTGCGGTTTCGATCCGACGGGAAGCTCGCTGCACGCTGGGCACCTAGTACCACTGATTATGCTGAAACGCTTTCAGCAATTCGGCCACCGTCCAATCGCGCTGGCCGGCGGTGCGACGGGAATGATTGGTGACCCACGTGATGTTGGGGAGCGTTCTATGCTCACGGAAGAGCAGATCGCAGAGAATATGCAGATGATCAAGACACAACTTGAATCTTTCGTGGACTTCACCGATGAGAGTGACGTTTCAAGCCCAGCGGTGATGGTGAACAACGCGGACTGGATTAGCCAGATCAACGTCATCGAGTACCTGCGCGATATCGGTAAGAATTTCTCGCTGAATACCATGCTGGACCGCGATACGGTTAAGCGCCGCTTGGAGTCCGATGGCATTTCCTACACCGAGTTTTCCTACATGCTGCTGCAGGCTAACGACTTTGTGCACCTGCACAATGAGTACGACTGTGTCCTGCAGATTGGCGGTGGCGACCAGTGGGGCAACATCGTTTCCGGTGTGGATCTGAACCGGCGCGTGAATGGTGCGAAAGTCCACGGCCTGACGGTACCGCTGGTGACGGACGCCGAGGGTAATAAGTTCGGCAAATCCACCGGCGGCGGCAAGCTATGGTTGGATCCGCAGCTGACCAGCCCATACTCCTGGTACCAGTACTTTATTAATGCTGGAGACGCGGTGGTTATCGATTACCTGCGTTGGTTTACATTCTTGACTCAGGAGGAGATCGCGGATCTGGAGCGCAAGGTAGAGGAGGAACCCTACAAGCGTGAGGCGCAGCGAGTGTTGGCGCGAGAAATGACCACACTGGTCCACGGCGCACAAGCCACCGAAGCAGTGGAGCTGGCCTCTCAAGCTTTGTTCGGTAAGGCGGAGTTGCAGGATTTGGACGAGGCCACCCTGTCTTCTGCATTGCAGGAGACCGAGGTAGCGGAAGTCAGCTCGGATGCCACGATCCTGGATCTATTGGTAGGTGCGGGATTGGAGAAATCGAAGGGTGCCGCGCGCCGCACTGTGGGTGAAGGCGGTGCATACGTGAATAACCAGCGCATCGAGGACATCGAATGGTCTCCGTCTTCCCAAGACCTCCTGCATGGCTCGTGGCTGGTATTGCGCAAGGGCAAGAAGCGCTTCGCTGGGGCACGGGTTGTGAATCCTTCCTAATGCCGTCACGCTTCGTGTCAATAAGGTAGCTACATGATCCCTTGGTAACGGTTATTGGCCATTTACCAGGGGATTTGTGTGTTTCTAGGTGTGGGGTGTAGCTTTATCGAAGTCGCTGAGAGGTAGCCGGGAGGTTACTTGTGAGCGAATTTTGTACGGACTTGGTTCGATGATTTGATTTTGTTCTTTGAGTT
>NZ_JASPJA010000022.1:0-2331 GCF_030232125.1 Corynebacterium sp. MSK071
CCTTAACATCCTTCGGAGTCCAACGCGTCACAACTACCTCCCGGTCGAAGTGGCGCATTCACCCCTTGACAGCACGCCCCGGCGGTTCTCTTTGGTACTACTTCGATCTTTTTAATCCCGATCTACATGATGGAAACATTGCTCGTTTTTGGGGAAGGTTCCCAGATCTAAACAAAGATGAAAAAACTATTGAATTCGACGCTATGCTTCAGGCATCTGGTTTTTCAGAGAAGTTCCTAACCTCAAATCCACATAAAGATAACCTCAATATTATTGAGTATGTCCGCAAAGGAAGGTAAAAGTTGTTTTCAAAAAGAGTGCAGTTATTTTAGGAGTCTCTTTGCTGACGCTATCAACCCCTAGTATTGCACACGCTACCGAGGCTGAACAATACGCACCGGGGGACGCGGTTCCAACAACCATTGATCCAGATGGCTTTATCCCAAAAACACCAAATAAAGGAATTTCTTTCTATGATTCCTCGTCCCCCGCACCAAGCTGTGTTGACGTTCAGCCAGCAGAGGGGATTGTTAAATTGAAAAGCAATTGCCAGAATAAGGTGGGAGTTAAAGTACTAATCGCTTTTGGCAATGACTCAGAGTGCAAAATACTCGCGCCAAATGAAGAGTATGAGCACCATTACCGTAGTCTAAAGTTCCCGAAGTCTCGATTTGACGGTGCTATCTCCTGCTAGAGATTTTATCATCTGCCAAAATCACTTTCAGTAACTTCCTACATCATAGGATCGCCTCAAATGGCTTAACCCTGCCCCCTCACCCGCTTATTTGCTTTCAATAAAGTCGACGACGCTATCGGCGGTAAGGGGGTACCCTCTATAATTAATTCCCCAAACTAAGATGCAAACGGAAACCAAAAGTTCCCCCTCTAAATTGAACTGATCCCCATTAGTCGGACTGAGAAATCAGTTACCTACTAGTGGGGAGCAGTTGTATGCGCGCACGGTTGTCTGCAGGACAACAGGAAGACTTAGTGGCCCTTTTGAGAAGGGTTTTGGTCACCGAGCTGCAGCTCATCATGTTGGTGTTGGTGTTGATCCAGTTCGTGCTTTGTTTCGTCAGTTCTTGTTACATGGCAAGCTGTGCCTTGTGGAAAAGCCTTCAAAGCAGCAGTACTCCTTCGAGGTCAAAAGGAAGTTGTCCAACGACATCTCACCAGCGAGTCAAAGATGATTCTTGCCCGTGAGCTTGGCCCGTCGTCGGACCAAGTGGTCGAATATTGGTTACGAAAATGGCGCAAAGGCGACGATGACGCGTTAAAGCCGAAGTCGAAGGGCAGGCCTAAAGGTTCAGCTAAGCCGAAGATGCTTACTGAAGAAGACAAACTGCGTCGCGAAAACGAACGGTTGCGGGCCGAGAATGTCTACCTAAAAAATTGCGGAACTTGAGAAATCGGGGACGCGCCTGAAAGGCCAGGCGATCGTCATCCTCAAGTCGCAACACCGCTTGGAGTATCTCCTCGCGGCAGACGGTATGCCACGGGCGACATTCTTCTCCCACCAAAAGCGACTCGGTAAGCCGGATAAGCATGCCGCGGTAAAGCAAGCAATCCTAGAAAGCTTCGAGGCCAACAAGCATCGCTACGGCTACCGGCAACTGCTGCTGGACTTGCGCAACAAGGGCTGGGTGGGTCAACCACAACCTCGTCTACAAGCTCTCTGAGCCTCTCCGAAAGGCGATATCTGCTACTCCAACGCCAAGGATAGAAAGCTTTTAAGGCAAGCCACAGAACTCATTACCAACGATTTAAATCCAGTAATCACCGAGAATAGCCCCGAAAGTCGAACCTTTTACGACGTTGCGTACTGGATTGTTCAACATATTGAACCCCAACACAACCCTAAAACATTTTGCCAACGGAGACCGAGAAGAACAAACAATAACCTTCCCAGAGCTCATAGGAAACTCATTCACAGTTCCTGATCAGAAATACGAACTCGACGAAGATTACGCCGGTAGCGTCTTCAATCAGTTTCACCAAGGAAAGATTCAAGACTAGCTTCTTCTTCCAGAACTGTTGCCCCTACGTAGAGCACTTAAAAAGCAATCTCCCAAAATAAAGGGCACCACTCCTAGACAATAGAGTACACCCTATTGTTGCACGTGCCTGCGGCGGAATGTTTGCTGTAAAATAGGGCCGTTCCTAGCATTGTTTTACACATGTCTAGCGGGGTCTAGGCCTTATGTTTACAGAAAGTGGCGAGTGTGGTGTTATCGTCTGACGGTTTCCATATTGAAGGTCATATTGATGAAGTGCCCGCGTTGGCGCGGGTGAAAGATCTGCATGGTGGGTTGTCGTCGGGGCAGCAGGCGT
>NZ_JASPJA010000022.1:2431-8862 GCF_030232125.1 Corynebacterium sp. MSK071
TGGGCAGGATTGTGCAAGCCTTGCTTGCTGACGCTGATGGTCTCGACGGGGCACAGTTGTCTGACTTGGCGCGGGTGAAAGATCTGCATGGTGGGTTGTCGTCGGGGCAGCAGGCGTTGGGCAGGATTGTGCAAGCCTTGCTTGCTGACGCTGATGGTCTCGACGGGGCACAGTTGTCTGACTTGGCGCGGGTGGTTGAGTCGTATCGTGATGCGGTTGTCGCTCAGGAGAATGCTGCCTTTACGCCCTCGCGGGGCGAAGACTAATGGCCAAAAGCTCTGGTTCGCATGGGCAGCGGGTGGGCTATATCCGTGTCTCGACGGTAGAGCAGAATAATCAGCGCCAGAAAGAACTACTCAATGCTTCCGGCAGGATCGACCGGTTCTTTGAAGATAAGATTTCCGGCCGCACCAAGACTGCCCGCCCTGGGCTTGTCGAGTGCATGGCGTATGTGCGCGACGGTGACGAACTCGTCGTGTCATCGATTGATCGCCTCGCCCGTTCACTTACGGATCTGCGCGGCATTGTTGATGAACTCACCAACAAGGGTGTGACTGTTACTTTCCTGCATGAGAATCTTGTCTTTGCGAAAGACACCACAGATCCGCGTGCGGATTTAATGCTCGGTATTCTCGGTAGCTTCGCGGAGTTTGAACGGGCCATTATCCGCGAGCGCCAAGCAGAGGGGATTGCGCTGGCCAAAAAGGCCGGAAAGTACAAAGGCCGCAAACCCGCTCTAAGCCCGCAGCAGGTGGCGGAGATTAAGCGGCGTGCATTGGCGGGGGAGTCGAAAACAGCCTTGGCGCGGGAATTCGGAGTTACCCGACCCACGGTGTATCGGGCGTTGAAAAACGCCTAGATACGGCGGGGAGTGCGGGTGAATATACTCCCCACAGTATGTGCCGTATGGCAGGACATATGTGTAGGCATATGGTAAGACATACGCTTTACCATATGTCTGTCCATATGTAGTTCTACCTGCTGCTTTCCGCTCAAACCCGACGCCGGTTCCGAGAAAGCTGGAATTGGCGATGTGATTATGGCACCACAGTTGGGACCTGGCCAATGGTTGCTTTCGCAGGCGATTATCTTCTTCCGCTCGGACACGCCACCGCGTTGTGTGACGTGAAAGTAGTGTTGATCAAAATATCGCTGCGCCAGCGGGGTGCCAGCGCAGCGATATGCAGAAATACGGACGAGGATTAGTCGTCCTTCAGGCCGCCGATAACCTCGTTGGCCTTGTCCTTGATGCCGTCGGCAGCGTCGGACAGCTTATCCTTAGCCTCGGAGGTGACCTGGTCGGCCTTGCCCTCGTTAGCTACGTCCTCGTTGCCGGTAGCTTCGCCGTAGGCTTCCTTTGCCTTGCCTACGAGGCCGTCCTTCTTGTTTTCCAAATCGCCCATAATCACTCCTTTGGGGTAGTCAGTCGATAACTAATACCCATAATACGCTCCTCTTTTAGTGCAGGCAGGAGAAGAACTTTCGGTACACCGCGGTGTGTTTAGCCGTAAAGAGAGACACCATAGATCTAAAAGCCACATGATGAAACATATGGCATAGCGCATGTTCCGCCATATGGCACGGCACACGCTATGACATCTGCTAAAGCAAATGTCCGCTCGCGTGCAGTTCTACCTGCGCGTTCACATGCTCATCCCCAGCATGTAGGCGCGGAAATTGACGGATCCAGGTACAGCTACGGGTAGCTCTGTGCGCGTTTTCCCTCGTGGGCGGCTTTTATAAAGGCAGGGGTGGAATCATGCTTCTAGGTCTCGTCAGGTGTGGCTGCTAGCGTTAGTGCTGGTTCACAATCACACCCCGCTGGGTGTGGGCGTGACTTCCTCGTCGGTGCGCGGTAAGGCCCGCGCGTGACGTGGGCTGTCCCGCGCGCCCTTTTTCAGGCGAGCGGACAACCCTACGACGCAAGGGAGGTAGACAATGGGTAAACACTCATTGGATACACCCGGTCGCACAAGAAAAGACCCCGCCACCAAAGGAGCTGCAATCCTTAACTTGGTGAGCGGAGTCCTCAACGTTGCGACCGCTATCGTGAAGTTCGTCAGCGCGATTCTTCACGTGGGTCTTTAGGCCCGAGGGTCTCAACCGAGTAGCAGTCGGTTGGGGCCCTTTTTATTGTGCAGCGGCAATTCAAAGGTGAACTGTGCTGTCGTATTTTAGGCTAATGTGCGCGCGGAGGTTTCGCAATACTCCCACACTGAGTACCCATGTCTCTTCTCTTGCTTAGGTATTTATTCCTGTCATAAATGGCTTTTCATGACATCAGTTGACTGCGTTCTCTGCCCTCAGGGTGTGCTAGCGTTATCTCTGTAATATCCTGGTGCGCGAAACGCACAGTCTCAGTAGGAAGTCTGAGTGATAGCACAAACCAGTGCTATCCGTCGCTTTAGTTCTTGTTCTCATGAGAGTTAAAGTATCCGTTGTCTCCAGGTCCGCTAAAGCGGGCTTGGAGGGTATCAGGAAGTTTGTGTGTGAAACTCCTTCTAGATCAGAGCCTCACACACAAACTTCCTGACACCCTCTCCAGTGTTTCCTCTTACCAATCGCGAATCACATCACGGTCACACTTCAACCAAAAACTAAACACCTTTAGACATTGCAAAGCCGCAGCTATCGATCAGAACAGGTCGCTAGCCACTGAAGATGATCCCTCATCAACTGCTCAGCCATAACCGGGTCACTGCGTCTAATAGCCCCAGCAATCCGACGATGCTGAGCGCGGTCCTGTTCCCTATCGGTAATAAATGCACGCGATGCCGCATGAGCCTGTTTCCGGATTGATAACAACCCTTCGACAACATCAACCAGTGCATCATTTCCCGTTGCCTGTGCCACTAAGACATGAAAACTTACATGATCATCCGGCAGCTGAGCATTAATAGCACACTCCGCACACTCCTCTAACGCACGAAGATCATCCTCCGATCGATGACGAGCAGCTTCAGCAGCGATAGGCGGCTCAATAATCACACGGGCTTCCACCAACTCGCGACACTGCGAGAGTGTGGGAACCATCAACGTATTCGCCCGCACAAAACGGAAAGCGTGCGGATGCACATACGTTCCAGACCCATGCCGTAACTCCACCACACCTGCAGCCTCTAACGCACGTAACGCTTCTCGCACCGTTGGCGTCGTCACCTGACAGTCCTCAGCTAACTGGCGCACAGACGGAAGCCGTTGCCCAGCAGCTAACCCCTGAGCACTCATTTCCTCCATAATATGACGCTGCACTTTTTCCGCTCTTGACAACACCATAGAGGAAGCATACAACAGAACATGTGACTAACTCACTTGCTCTCAAAGGTGTTATCGCTACCTCCCTTGCTGTCCTGTTCACCATCGGCGGAACCGAATACACTCAAGCTGCCGCCACACCCCCTCCATCAACCCAACAATCTCCCCTCCACACAATCACCTCGAGTGGCCATACACGCTCATACCTGTTATCCACCCCCGAACACTTCGACTCTTCCCATCCCATCCCGGTGATCTTCGCCTTCCACGGACACGGACAAGACGCCCAGCGCATGGAAACCTACTCCGACCTCGACCAGCTACCGGCAATCATCGTTTACCCCGACGGCAACAAAGACACCACAGGCAAACGCGCGTGGGAGTCAGCCCCCTACGCCCAGACCAATACCCATCACGAAGACTCCCAACTCGTACGAGACATTCTCCATCAGCTCGACCACACGTATTCCGTTGACCACTCACGGATCTACGCGACAGGTAAATCCAACGGCGGTGGTTTCGCCGCCCGATTAGGGTGCACTATGCCTGACGTCTTCGCCGCTGTTGCCCCTGTCGCTGGTGCCTACTACCCCGATACACACACTCACTGCGCAACCACCACGACATCCCCGGTTTCCATCATGGAAGTCCACGGCACCGACGACAAAACTATTGACTATCAAGGTGGAACATCCCACGGGAAGCACTATATTTCCGGACGTCAACTCACCGATGAGTTCGCACGCCGCAATCGCTGCGCCACACCACCTCCCGCACACTTAGCTGATGTTGCAACCACCGACGGCGCCAAGCGGTTGAGCTGGACAAACTGCGCAGGTAGCTCCGAGGCTGTTCACTACGCCGTTCAAGGCGGTGGTCACAACTGGCCAGGATCATCCCACCAGAAATCTAGTGGACCCGGACCATATAACACACGTTTCTCCACAACCACCCGCATATGGGAGTTTTTCTCCCGCCACCACCACTAAACCACCCACCCTTCCGAAGGAACAATCATGAAACGGCAACCTTTTTTCACAAAAGCAGCTGCAGCTACCCTGACCCTTACGGCAGGTATCTCACTAGCTGGACCAGCCAGCGCAGCCAGCCCATCATCTATGTTGCTTGGCATGTTCGACGGAACCGGCCACACCTCCGACGACATGAAAGCAGTCACCGGGAAAAGACCGGCTACGAAGGTCCTGTTCAGCAACTTCAGCGACGATTCTCTCCGCAGTCTCAACAATGACCTCACGAACGCATGGAACGAGGGGGCTGCACCATTGCTCACATTCGAATTCTTTACAAATAATAAGCAGGGCGATCCTCATGCTGGCCCTTACGACGGCGCAGCTAAACATAAAGGCGACCATGAAAACACAGCACGCGTCGACAAAAACATCGCCGAAGGGAAACTGGATTCCCGTATCGACCGTGCTGCCGATACTGTACGCACATTCGTTGCCGGTCCTGACAACACACTCAACACGCAAGACGATCGGAAAGTGTACATCCGCCCCGGCCATGAAATGAACGGAACTTGGTACCGCTGGTCAGCTACAGCCAACCAAACCCCCACGGATTACGTCAACGCCTTCCGTCATATCCATGAACGCTTTGACCACGTAGGGCTAACTAACAAAGACTCCATCCAATACATCTGGTCACCGATGAGTTGCGGTTCAATCAACGACTGTGATCCTACACACCTAGCCCGCGGCTATTATCCCGGCGACCGGTACGTCGACTGGGTAGGAGTTGACGCCTATAACTGGGGAAACGCACGCTCCAGTGGATGGCAATCACCAGAAACCATCATGAAACAAGCACTAGATGAAGTATCCAACATTGCCCCATCTAAACCTCTGACAATTCCTGAAACCGGTGTACCATCCAACGCCGGCGGGGATAAAAACCAATGGTTCAACGACCTCTACGGCTTCACCAGCTACTACATATCCCCTCAGAAGCAGAGAATCAAAATGCTCAACTACTTCAACAATAAGAAAAAGGAAGACGGAACCCTCATCGACTGGACCGCGATCAACAGCGCCGACGATCACCGTTTCCCCGCTTTTAACTCTCTAGCTCGTCACGACAACTACATCGGGGGAAACAAGAAAAACCACATTTCTACAGCACAATTCCAGGGCCGCTAGCAGAACCTACTCACTCGGTCAGGATAGGTCCCACCTCTACATCCAGGAAACCACCTGACCGATAGCTCCCTGATCTTTCCATTTCTCTTGGTCAGCTTTCATCCTAGAAAGGAACGAATCGTCAATGATGTCTCCACGGAAACTCGCCGTAGTTCTTGCTACGACCGTCGGTATCACAAGCCTCGGCCTGTCCATAACCCCAGCAGCCTCTGCATACGCAGATAACGAAAAAATCTATAACGTCCAACTCACCCTCTACGGAGGGAAAGACAACGACAACATCACACCCGACAACGACAACCCCCGAGGAATCGCCTGGCCAAAAGACGATCCTGCGTATAAAAGAAAAACAATCCACAAACTCGCCAGCGGTGACGGCACCTGGGAAAACCCCACCACCCTCGCTGTCGCCGACCCAGCACACGGCGGCCCCTTCTCCCCAGGAACACGCTTCTACATCCCCGCCGTTCACCGCTACTTCATCGCCGAAGATACCTGCCACGAATGCCTCCAAGATTGGCACAACGGTAAGCAACAACACGTTGATATGTGGGCAGGGAAAAACGCTACCCAAAAAGCAATGAACAGCTACCCCGCCAACGGACCACACACCATCATCGTCAACCCCCACCCTGGTCGCCGCGTCGACAAAGGCCCCCTTCTCACACACTAACCCCCTCCATACCACCAGCGGTGTGCAACTCCCCCTCTTACGGAAATGCACACCGTTTTTCATGTCGCGCCCTTCAATCCTGACCTATCCCCCCAAGTTCTGCGCCCGCCTCCTCAACAACAAACCGGACAGGTTAACGCGGGATATAGGGCCGTCAATCACACACAGACCGGTACAGAAAAACCAGATTCGATAGGAATACCTCGCGGAGCTCACGGAGATCGCGGTGCAACGCCAGATGGAGGAATCGCTAAAAGAAACCACCCATGAAGCGTCCTGGGTTGAGTTCCGCTTCTTTTACGGCCCTGTGTTGATGGGCTGGGTGAGATAGTACTCGGTTTCTA
>NZ_JASPJA010000023.1:0-6896 GCF_030232125.1 Corynebacterium sp. MSK071
ATTCGTTCTACTGTTCGTGATTTTGCTGAGGCGTTGGATACGCTGAATGCTTCTGCCCCGATTGCACAAGTAGTCAAGAAGCTACCTGGTGGTGCCCTGCCTGGCCATGTTCTGGAGGCTTTGGCTGAGCTGCGACAGGATGAGCTTGATGAGCTGGCGAAGCACTTTGACGCTGTCACTGAGCGTGGCGGCAAGCTTATCGGCGAGCTGGCTTCCTTGGGTGCTGATGAGGCTGTGCGTAAGGCTGTGAAGGCTGCTGAGGGGCTATCTCCTTTGCTGGCTGTGGCTTTGGCAGCGGGCTCTGTTGTTGCCCAGGGCGCTGAGGCGGTCAAGGGCATTGTTGATTTGGGTGTGGCCTTAAAGGCTGCTGTGGTCAAGGGCTTGTTTACCGCGGGTAAGGGTCTTTTGGCTGCTCCGGTTATCGCGCAGTTTAAGGCGGCGAAGAAGCTTCCGTTTATTGTTGTCGCACTTCAGATGTTTAATCACCATGAGGTACGTCAGGCGCTGCTGCACGTATTTAACGAGGTGCTTATTAACGCGCTGACAGCGTTTAACACTAAGGCCGTGGTCAAGGCTGTTCGTGCTGCGGTGGACTTCCTTGTTCTGTCTACTCCGATTCGCGTTGCGGTGCGTGGCAATAACCTGTTGAAGATTCTCAATGGGCTGAATATTGGCCGTATCCTCTTCAACGTGTTCTTGCTGTCTCGCGTTCCTCAGTTGGGTCATTTGCCGGTTCGTGGCTTGGGCCTGCGTGGCGTGGAGACTTTGGCGGCTGGTTTGTTCGCTAACTGGCGGGTGCTGAAGACTGTGTTGACTCCGCTGGCGTTGAAGCCGGGCGTTCTTATCGGCGATGTGGTAGCGTTAACCGTGGTCGCGTACCTGGTCGTTGGTGCGTTGACTATTTAGGGAATAATGTCCATGGAGCCAAGGGGCTGAAGGAATCCTCCTTCGGCCCCTTACTTCTTGGTTAACTCGGCGTAGCTAACAAACAGTAGCTCTTGGCGCTGGCGCTCGGTAGTAAGTTTGCGTGGAGCGCCAAAGGCTTTGTCTACTTCTCGGTCAAGCGCGTTGTGAGCCTTAACCAACTCCGGGGACATTGCAAGGGGGTTGTAGTGCTCGGCCAGTGAGCGTTCTGGGTGCAGCGCGCGAGCTTCGAGCACCTTCTTGCCTGCTTTAATAATGCGCTGGCGCGTCTTCTCGTCCAACTCTGGCACAGGGAAAGTGTTCCACGTCAAGGTATTAGCAAAGCGGATTCGCGATTCAAGTCTGCCGCCGATGGTTTTCTGCCATGTGATGAACATCGACGACGACGCTAGCGCAAACATCAAGCCGTCTAGATCTTGAGCATGAAATACCAGGTCAGAAGCAATTACGTTTGATGGATACCTTTGTACGGTGAAATACGAGCGGCGTTCGCTTACTACCTTCGGCAAGCAAAGGTAGTCAGTATCCGGTTGCGACCGCTGGCCGAATAAGTGCGGAGTTTCAGCCATTTTCCGTGTACTTGCCGCTTTACTGTCGGCCCGGAAAGCTTTGACTGCTTCTAGACGCCTTTTCAGCACCGGACTCTGAGCAATGTCTGACGGTGCTACATCTACAAGCCATAGACACCACCGATCTAAGCCGTTCATTAGCTCTCGACTACCCCGGAAAGGACGAACATACTTTGCCGCTACGGGGTCACTCATAACCCCGTTGTATTCGTCTACCTCAACTAGAAGGTTGCCGCCATCTCGCGCCATATTTCCGAAGGTTGCGGGCGATATTTCCGACGAAATAGGATGCCGGGATTTATCGACAAGAACATTAGGGCCGTCAACCAGATAGCCATTAATGGACTGGCCTACTTCCGCTGAGACTGGCTCGCCCTTTACATCGGGATAATCCCACAGACGTGGACGTGGTTGACTCTCCTTATCGAAACCAACAATAACGCAGTGAACAGCAGCTTTACCGGGTGCCTCAGAGTCCCAAGCAAACGTGCGGTGAGCGAAACGAATACGCCACCCTGCTTTGAAGATAGGGCCAAACAGCCGTGGCACTTGATCGCCTTGAGTAATTGAATTGGTGGTGACAAACGCAAAACGACCTTCTCGGGACTCAAAGAAGTCCAAGCACTTCGCATGCCAGCCCGTGACGTAGTCCAAGCGTGATATATCCTCAGTGCCCCACAAGTCTCGGAGTTCTTGAGTTTGTTCAGCAGTTCTCGTCGCATGCCCCAAAAACGGTGGGTTGCCGAAGATATAGGTCTTGGTGGCAGAAGCTGGGAGTATGTCTGCCCAATCAAGTTGCAGGGCGTTGCCATGGTGAATGTGTGCGGTAATCTTAATCGGCAACCGCTCAGGAGGCCTACCCACAGCGTTGGCAAGCTCCTTGTTGGCCTGATGGTCTACAAGGAACATGGCAGTCTCAGCAATTTTGGCAGGCCACCAGTTCAACTCGAAGCCGTAGAACTGCCCAATTGATAGCTTCTGCTCCCACTCAATATTTAGCGACATACCAGTCTCACCACGGCGTTGGCGGATAGCGACAATGATGTCTGTTTCAATCCGGCGCAGTTCCCGATAGGCCACTAGGAGAAAGTTTCCTGAGCCGCAGGCTGGGTCGCAAAAGACCAGCTCGGCCAAAGAGTCACGGAAGCGCTCCAACGCGGCCACCGACGTCGACGGAGAAGACACTAGTTTGTCCGCCTCAGCCCGAAGCTCGTCTAGGAAAAGCGGCCCGATGGTCTTCATGATGTTGGTCTTAGACGTGTAGTGCTCACCGTCGCTGCGGCGGGCCTCCTTCGATTTCACCAACTGGAACAACGAACCAAAGACAGAGACGTCGATAGTCGACCAGTCGAAGTCGCAGGCAGCAAGCAGGGCTTTACGCATCTGGTAGTCGAAGTACTCCGAGGCCAACGGCTCAGCAAATAAGGCACCGTTGACGTACGGGAATTTCGCCAACGTTGACGGCAAACGCTTAGGCCGCTTTTCTGGGGCAGTATTGAGCACGGTAAATAGCTCGTTGAGCTGTGGGCCGAGCGTTTCTGGGGTGGTTTCATTGTGCACAAAGTCGGCAAATAGGTGCGGGGTATCCCAGAGTCCTGCGTCGTCGCCGAAGAGAAGGAAGAGGATACGGGTGAGGTAGATAGAGGTGCGCATGACGCGCTCGTCTTCTTCGTCTGGATTGGTGGGAGCGTCATCGCCTACTTCCTCGTCGACGTCGTCGCCGTTCATGGCGCGGAACAGCTCAACCATTAACCGGGAGGCTTCCAGGGACGCCTTTTCTTCTTCCCGGTAGGCGGTGGTTTCATAGTCGGCGAGGAACGCAAGTTGGTCGACGTGCTCGTCAATCTCCGCTAAAGGGAATGTGATGTCCCAGTCTGCGCTATCGCCGACATAGGTGCGGTTCAGGCGGGTTACTCGTAGGGTCTCGAAGTTGGAGCAGATTACGTAGGCCGGCATGTGCGAGTTCGCGATAGTACCGCCCAGCAGGTAATCGAGGGCTTGGGCGTGGGCGTCGTCGAGTGGGACGCCGAGGGACTTGGCCTCACCTATGACTTTGCCGGGCATGAACATGTCGATTTTGCCGGTGCGCCCGGTTGAGGCGCGTTTTGCGCTGCGTTGGTACAGGTACAAATCGCGGGCGTTGACACCGAAACAGTCGAGTAGGTCGCCCCAGAATTGTTGGTCGTGACTCGACTCGGTCGCGAGACGGTTTTCCGCCTTCCACTGTTTAATGTGGGCAAGCCACCGGAGTTTGAATTCGGTGAGGTTGTGGCGAATAGTGGCGCGGTCGAAGGCGGTGGTCGTTGTTGGCATTTTAGTATGTTGATTCTAGAGGGTTAGTTTCGTTCGATAATGATGCGTGGTTCGACGAGTTCTTCGTTTAGGGATAAGGGTTCTCCATCGTGGCCTGTGTTGTAGTCGACTAGGTGGAATTGTTCTGGGCTGTAGTCGGCTAGGAACGTGACTGGTACGCCCATGAGCCCGGTGTAGTCGGAGGGGATGTTGTCAGTGTTGGGGATGTCTAAAGCGTTGAGGTTGTCGTATCTCGGATAGAGAGATTTATTGTGCGCCCAGGTCTTGGTCAGTGGAATGGGTTGGTGGCGTTTAAGGTGGTCAATGTTGGTCAGCCATATGAAGCTTTCTGGAGTAATAATTCGGTTGCCTTTTTGGTTGTACCCTGGGTAAGTTTTCAGGACTTTTATTTTTTCCGGTAATACGAAACCTGAGAAATCGTGGTCGGAATTGTAGCCCAACCATAGTTGGCCATTTTGGAATAGCTTAAATACGTCCTTGCGTTTGATTGAATCAATATGCGATATGAATAGAAAATTTTTCCGAAATATCTCCATATAGTTGAGGTAATCGTGGGCCAGGGAATATGGTGGGTGAGTGACCACAATGTCGGATTGATAAAGAAATTCCAAGCATTCGTCGCTTCGGAAGTCGCCGTTTTTCGTTAACTTCCATTCTGAGCCGTTGTCTCCATCGTAAATGTATAGGCTTCCTTGGCGCCTATAATTGGAAGGTCCTGTTGCAATAAGTTTCTTGAGTCTAAGTTGATGGAAATGGTTTTGAAAGTAGCGGACAAAGCTTGATTCTTTTGAGGATTCAGCGTTGCAGTACACCACTTTTTCTTCGAACACGGAGGTGTAGTGCCTGAGCTCCTTTTCGATGTCGGTTTCTTGGGTAAGTAGGTCATCGTTTCGGGCCAGTCGAGCACGCCTCCATGCACGTAGGTCTTCGGGATTAGTCAATGCTTTCTCCTGTTGTTTCTTGAAACTTTGCTAATGCACAATCTTTCTGATTGCACGAAGTAATCGTTTGGTTAGTGGGACCTTCGCATTTTGGGAGGCTGAGACTCCTTGCGAAGATTATAGGAGCTGTGTGCGAGATGGCGCCTATCGGGCAGAGTAGTAAGAACCGTGTTTTATACTGGTGTAAGTGTTGTGACGCTATTTTGGGGGTTTTATGCGTAATCGGGGGAATCTTGTCCGTGGTGTGCCGAATGTTTCGGCCGGTGGTGGTGCGTGGATTGGCCGGTCGGTGTCGAGTCCTTTTGCGGTGCCTTTATCGGCGAGTGAGCCATTGCGTCGGCTTCCAGGCGTCGGGATGGCCCCTGCGGGTTATGTATCTGCTGATGGTGTGTCTGTCGATGCGTCGGTAGATACTGAGGAGTCTAAATCGTGGTCTGGTTTGTCGATGAGTACTGTCTCCTCACCGGATGGGGTGAGCCTGTCTGTGGCTTTTATGGAGTTGGGGAATTCGGCGGTGATGCGGCTGACTCACCCTGATGGTGGCGTCAAAGAGTTGTTTGATTCTTCGCGTGTGAGGGTTGAGGAGCGACTTGATGGGGCGTTGCCTTATCGTTCGTTGAATTTTGATTTGTTGGCTTCTGATGGGCAGCGTGTGCGTTTGTTTGTCCCGCGTGCGGTGGTGACGTCGATTGATTCGCAGGCGTTTAATCGCAGTGAGTTGGCTGGCAGTGTGGTGACGCTGTCGTGTACGCCGGATGCGAATGGTGTGTGTTTGTACCGTCTGGTGGATAGGAATCCTCAGGAGCCTACCGGGCGCGACGATATAGGGCCGGCTTTTGCGTTCGCTGGCAAGGTACGCGAGTGGGTGGACTATTTTACCGGTGATGGCAGGTTGACGAATCTTGGTGCTATCCGGGTGAATGTGTCTACTGCTCTGGATATTATTTCTCGTCTTTCTGAGAGGTCATTGTTGGATGCGGTGGATCAGTTGATTAATCGTGTCGAGCACACGGTTGCGGATATGACTGATTCAGAGTTGCTGCGCATCATTGCGGATTGGGCTCCGCGGGACCTTATTAGCGGCGCTAACTTGGATAACTTTCGCGCGGCTTTTGACCATGCAATGTCGTGGCTGCGCCGGCGGAGTAAGTCGGTGGCGCATGCGTTGAAGAAGATTGCCACACTGTGGTCGAGTGTTGGCGTTGGTGGCTTTATTGCTGGCTTGGCTAATGGTGATGTGCAGCAGGCTATTGGTGATTTCCTGTCGACGGCGGGGGCGAATTGGCAGGATTGGCTTGACGCCATTATGCGTGGTGATGTTGACCATCTGATTGATAATGCGATTGCGTCGGTGAATTTCCCTGCTTTGGGTGATGCTTTGGCCGATCTGGTGTCCTCTGCTGGTTTTTCACAGTGGGCTGGGCCTATTCGTGCGTGGGCTGGGCGTTTGGGCCAGATGTCTGGCGATGTTGGAAAGATGGTTGGTAACGCGCTGCGTGGCTTTTTGAACAGGCAGAACATCACCGACGTTAATGAGTTCATTCGTGATGCGATGCGCCGCTGGAATGATATTTCCGGGGATTTCATCAAGCGCATGAGCTCGGGTGAGATTCTGTCGGATATTGCTCGTGCGGGTAGTAATCTCTACCGCGCGGCGCAACAGCTGTGGGGCACGGTTGTTGACATTGTTCGGGATAATTGGGGTGTTTTCAATCCGTCGAATCTTGTGAAGGCGTGGAATGCCTTTATTGGTGCGCTGGACCCGGCTCAGTATGGCGATATTGCGAACAGGTTTTTAACGGACTGGTCGAATCCTCCTGCTCTTGCCAATGACGTGGGTTTGTTGGTTACTGCGGTGGCTAGTGACATTGGCCAGGGCTGGATTGGTGCGTTGAATGCTTTGAATTTGGGGCAGGTGCTTCCACAGCTTACTGGGGCGTGGGATGCGTTTCTTGATGGCGTCAATAAGGCTATTGCACAGCTTTCGACACAGGATTTGATTCTTGTGGGTGCGATGTTGGCGTTGCCGGTGATGGCTTTGGCGGCCGGGGTGGCGTTGACGTTGGTGCTGTTGGTGTTTGGCAAACCATTGCTTGCAGTTCCGGTTGCTTTATCGACCGCGGGACTGTTGTTGGGCATGCTGGTTGTG
>NZ_JASPJA010000024.1:0-3811 GCF_030232125.1 Corynebacterium sp. MSK071
TCAGAAAGGTCAGAGACCTTCTCCAGACCAAGGTCCTTCAGCTGGCCCTCAAGCCCATCAACGAGCTCATCAGCCGCGGACTTAAAGTCGGCAACCTTCTTCAGCGGGTCCGGCTCATGAATAGCGGTATCAATATTCGCCTTGAGGGTATCCAGGACTTCCTGGCCGCTTTCAGCTTCACCCACCAGGGTAGAAACAGCCTTTTCAACCTCGCCGCGAGTATCGTCACCTAGGTTCAGCAGTGCGTTAGAAGCCTGGGTGAGTGCGTCTGCCAGTTCGTGCGGGATAACGCCGGCAGACTCGAGACGGTCCACGAGGTGGGTGGGGTTGAATTCGCCGTAGTTATCGCGGTCAGTGTACTTGTATTCCATTACTTTTCCTCCTTGGTGTCCTCGTTGAATGCGCGCAGAATGTTGATGAGGGCAGCACCGATTGGCTGGGCGGAGGAACCAATGCCGGTGACCAAGTCCGTGAGCTTCTTGCGGTCAGCCTCGGGAAGAGCGTCAAACTTGCTTACTAGTTCTGGGAAGCCATCGCCCGGGGTGATTCCGTCGAACAGCTTCTTAGCGTAAGAAGAACCAACGAACTCATCCACTGCGGAACCGACCTTGCCGGCGTGTTCTGCGAGTTCTTTCACACGCTCTGCGGCCTTGTCTGGGAGAGCTTCAGCATCGCCGAACTGTTCGGCAACGAGGTCGTGCAGGCGAGTCTTGGCGTCTTCGATGCCCTTAATGGCAGAGGGAACGCCAGTGCCTGGGAAGACCAATGGTCCGCCGAGAATCTGCTTGAGGTCATCGGCAAGGGTCTTGGCGTCCTTGACAGTGCGCCCCAGCATGGAGACCTGCTGCGGAATGGATTCGGAAATCTTGTCGATGATTCCGTTGAAATTAGAGAACATGCCGGTAAGAGAATCGGCGGTGTCCTTTTCCACGCCGCCCTGCTGCTGCAGGTCGCGGATGGAGTTAGTGATTTGAGAAAGCAGGCTATCCTTATCAGCCATGAAATATACCCCCAAAAATAGTTTCGAAAAATTCCCCGAATATTGGTTAGATGATGCCGCCGGTCAAGTCATCGATAGTCTGACGTCCGCCGGAGCCGGTTAGCAGGTCTACAACTGCTTGGGCCCAACGATTGTGACGATTCAGCGGCGTAAACGGTAGTGCTTCCACGTCCTTAATCAGCGTGGTGGCGTCCTTGCCTTGAACCAAGTCAGACAACAGCTGTAGCACATCGTCTACACCATCGAGCGGCGCTAAGTGCCGGGCCAGCTTGTCGATGAACTCCAAGTCCAGGCCGCCTTTTCCATCAATGAGTGAATAGAATAGGCCAGCAACAAGGTCTGGAGAGATAGGCAGATTATTCAAGGCATTGCGCACAATGTCTTCAATTTCTGCCAGGGATACAACCGGTAGCCCATCATCTGGGAAGCGGTCATCATCATCCTTCTTGACGTTGCGGCGGTCAATGTAGGTGTAGAGGTTGTTTCCCTTTTCATCCGGGAAGCACTCAATCGTGGCGTCGAAGCCTACGACTTCTCCTCGCGAGAACACCTGGTCGTCGAGCTCGGTGACGCGACCATTCGGGATGAACAGGCGTCCCTTCAGGTCTTCGCCGCCGTGAATGTCAAAGATGAATGAGCGATAGGGAGTCTCCGTCGCGTTGTCAATCATCTGGACTGCTCGTCCATCATGACGGGAACGGAAGTTGCCTTCGCCCATAACAGCAGTGGCCACATGAGAATTGACAATCTCGTGGAACTTGCACTTGATTTGCACCGAGTGGTTGGACTGCAACACTGCCATGGTGTCACCATCCCAGTCCATGACCTTTTCGGTGTCACGGTCGACAGTCTTGGTGAGTCCGTCCTCGCTGATGTAGCCAGCCGGGCTGAATTTGTTGACTGCCGGCAGTGCAGCCACCCTGACAGAGGCAGAGTGTGGCGTTTGCAGCGGGTTGATGCCCGCCATGCCAATCCATGCGGCGCCGCCGCTTTTGACCTCGGGCGCGCCGACAACAATGTTTTGTCGCATACGTGACATGCGAATTCCCCCAAATTTTTTTACCCCGAGTAACCACCCCAAGCAGGGCAGTTACCACATATTATACATGAAAATTACTTAACTTAACGCTGTCCACAATGTGCCACCAGCCTGCCACCGCACCGCAGATGGTCTATCTGGGTCAGGGAAAATATACGGGTCGGTATCAGTATCCCAATCCAAAATATCCCCCTCCGCGCGATAGGAGACCTCCATACCCTCCAGACAGGCCGACAGTAAGTCCACGCAGTACTCATCGTCGGTGCTGTAGACCTGCAGCATGATGCGAGTGCGGTCCGTCACCGGTGTCTCTCGGTCAGGAGCAGCAGCATCAACCCGAACCATAGGACCATTAAGCTCATCCGGAACCTTGGTCGCTACATACACTCCGTCGAACTCGGAACCTTTAAGCCACCGCTTTAAGCATGAGACAACAATCGCAGACGGATGCCGCATCACTTAAGCCCCCTTCTTCGGTGACTTCGACGCGACTGGGTAGGCGCCTACGGCCTTTTGCAAAGCATTATGCTTTTTCTCGTGACCGTAGGCCTCCCAGTCATACGGAGTCGGCACGATAAGCGCACGCCACCTACGATGACCAGGTTCCGCTTCCTTGACGACGTAGTGTTCGCCGACCTTCGAGCGGAACTCCTCGGCTTTGTTATCAACCAGATGCTTAGTCTCCGATGATTCCTTGAGCACGCGATTAAAAAACTGGTGATTCATCTTGAACTTAAAGCTGTCAGCCACGCTCAACCCCCTCAAAAATACGCAGCTTATACTCCGCCAAACCCGGGTCCCACCACGGTCCGTGCGTGAAATCATGCCCACCATCGGCAATCACGAAATCCACACCACCCAAGTGGATGACATCACCGGCAGATACATCACCAGGAATCGCAAACAACGCCCCAGCCCAATCCACACGACGAATATCCTTATCATCCGGACCATGCTCAGCAGACTGATCAATAGACCAACCAGCAACCCGCACAACCTGAGGACCACCCCATCTGGTTACCGGATTACCGAAAGAATCCTCCCTAGAATCCACACGCCGGCGAACCTGCACGCGGAAAGGAAGCGGATACCCCGACTTAGTAGAGTGAGACCGTGAACGCGCCACGACGACCACCCCCAACCGAACGCAACATGCGCTTATCCTCAGCGGTTAGAAAAACACCGCCGGCATTCGAATTCGACCCAAAATTCTGATTCGTCGAAAACGGACCCGCAGTAAACGACTGAGACTCAGCCCCCACAGGAGCAGACGATAAGCCACGAGACACGGCTCGGGCAGCCACACGGGCACACACCACACGAACCGCCGCCGGAACTGACCTATCAAAGTGCTTACCCAAGTAAGCATCAACAGCGACAGTCGCCTCTTCCACCATCGCCACAATAAGGCGTTTATCGTCCTTATCCGGCTCAATGGTTAAACGGTCAGTAACGTCGTCAATCGTGCAGTACGTGTCCACGTGAACCCCCAAACAGGACTACTTAGCGCTACGGCCAGTCTTCTTCGACGGCCCCGGCTTAACCACGTGGGCCACCATGGCCATATTCGGATTCGTCAAAATGGGCTGCACAGCACAGTTAGCGCGCACCCAATAGGCCATCGGGTCGTTTTCACGCCACGCGCCGACCGCAATCTGGCCTGCACCAGATAGGTTGTACTCCGGCGAATTCATTTCCACCGTCTGGCCCCACACGGTATAGCCCAAAAGACCAGACTGAGTCTCCGGCGGAAGGAAGTACAACGTATTCTC
>NZ_JASPJA010000024.1:3911-5118 GCF_030232125.1 Corynebacterium sp. MSK071
TCCACCGTCTGGCCCCACACGGTATAGCCCAAAAGACCAGACTGAGTCTCCGGCGGAAGGAAGTACAACGTATTCTCATCGAGAATGCGGCGAGCAGCCTTACCATCACGCACCGAACGAGAATACGACGTAATCCCCGGAAGGCCTTGGTCCTGCAGCACGGCGTTGATAGCGCCAGACGATACGCGTGCCAATTCGCCCGTAGTGTTGGCCGCATCGCGGAACTGCTTATTCGTTTGCAGCTTCTGGATAACCTTCGGCGAGGCAATAATGGTGCCCGGCTTAGTACCGTTGGCATCCTCATAGTCCATGGCCCACGAGATGATATCTTCCAGGGCGCCGGAGTCTTGGTCATCCCAGTGTTTCTTCGGGGTGACCTCGAATTCTTCATCGCGGCCAATGCCGGCGTCGACGATGGCGCCATTTTCGATATAGCGCACACGGCCGGTGGTGAGAACGTCTCCGCGGGCTACTTCGACGCGGTTAGCAACTGCGCGCACTACGGTCTCGGTGGCCTTGGTCATGTCATCTTCCTGGAAGCGAGAATCACCCTGGTGGAAGCTACGCAGCTGGTCCATCTCGTTGATGCGGACCTTCTGGCCGATAAGTGGCATCTGCATCATGGCCTTGTGTCCGCCGCCCATGGAACCAATCGGCGTTTCAGCATCTGCAGAACGAACCTCTGCGAGTCGGCCGGTGTCCTGCTCGGTCATCCAGCTAAAGAACATGTCGTTGATGAGCTGGTCGGGGAAGTAAGTAGACAGGGAGCCGCCGGCGGTCTGCAGGTCGTTCAGGTAGTGGTTTGCGTAGATAGTCAGGTCCTCCGGCGAGAGGACCTCGTTCCAAATGTGCGTAGAACCCATGATTAATCCTCCCGTACGTCGCCGATGGCATCGAAGTTGGTGGAACCGTCTTCATTCCACAAAGAACCGTGCGGCTCATGAACAAATGTGAACTCTGGGTGGTCGCATTCTGCGATGGTGACTCGGTTGTTGGAGTCTGGAAGGCGGTCGACGCGGACGCGGCCGTGCCACGCGATGGGTACAACCTCTCCTGGGTTGTTGTCTTGGTCGGTAAGTAGGAAACCGTCCACGGACTGAGTCTTTGACGTCACTGGTACCCAGTAGTCTCCTTCGCGGTGCAAGGCGGTGCCAGAGGGTAGGACGGATGTGCGAATATGGGTAGTCTTTTCGTCCAGCGTGCCGGT
>NZ_JASPJA010000025.1:1383-3447 GCF_030232125.1 Corynebacterium sp. MSK071
TCGTAGGGCCCCCCTTCTCCCGAAGTTACGGGGGCATTTTGCCGAATTCCTTAACCACAGTTCACCCGAACGCCTTAGTATTTTCAACCTGACCACCTGTGTCGGTTTAGGGTACGGGCCATACACACACATCGCTAGAGGCTTTTCTCGACAGTACAGGATCACCACCATCAACCCCAATGGGTCTACGCATCACGCCTCAACCAAAATGTGCGGCGGATTTACCTACCACACGGTCTGCACGCTTACACCACCAATCCAATAAGTGGCGTGGCTACCTCACTGCGTCACCCCATCACTTGAACCACACATCAGGCCCCACGACATCAACACCACCAGACTTCAAAGAAGACCAGCAATGCATCCGCGGTGGTTAGTATCAGTGCTTTATCATGGGCGCGCATGTACGGGTACCAGAATATCAACTGGTTATCCATCGACTACGCCTGTCGGCCTCGCCTTAGGTCCCGACTCACCCTGGGAAGACGAACTTGACCCAGGAACCCTTAGTCATCCGGCGGATAGGATTCTCACCTATCAATTCGTTACTCATGCCTGCATTCTCACTCGCACACAGTCCACGCCTCCTTACGGTAACGCTTCAACCCATGCACGACGCTCCCCTACCCAACAAAAAAATTGATGCCGCGGCTTCGGCGGTGTACTTGAGCCCCACTACATTGTCGGCGCAGAACCACTCGACCAGTGAGCTATTACGCACTCTTTCAAGGATGGCTGCTTCTAAGCCAACCTCCTGGCTGTCTTCGCGATCCCACATCCTTTTCCACTTAGTACACCCTTAGGGGCCTTAACCGGCGATCTGGGCTGTTTCCCTCTCGACTATGAAGCTTATCCCCCACAGTCTCACTGCCGTACAACACAATTAGTGGCATTCGGAGTTTGGCTGACATTGCTAAGATTGTAGTCCCGCTCAACCAACCAGTCGCTCTACCTCCACCAAGCTATAATACGACGCTGCACCTAAATGCATTTCGGGGAGAACCAGCTATCACGGAGTTTGATTGGCCTTTCACCCCTACCCACAGCTCATCCCCGCAGTTTTCAACCTACGTGGGTTCGCGCCTCCACAACCTCTTACAGCTGCTTCACACTGGCCATGGGTAGATCACCCCGCTTCGGGTCCAGGACATGCCACTTGACACCCCATTAGGATTCGGTTTCCCTACGGCTACCCCACACGGGTTAACCTCGCGACATGCCGCTGACTCGCAGGCTCATTCTTCAAAAGGCACGCCATCACACACACACGGTGCTCTGACGGATTGTAAGCACATGGTTTCAGGAACTATTTCACTCCCCTCCCGGGGTACTTTTCACCATTCCCTCACGGTACTCATACACTATCGGTCACACTGAGTATTTAGGCTTACCGGGTGGTCCCGGCAGATTCACAGCAGATTCCACGAGCCCGCTGCTACTCGGGCAACCCAACAACCCACACATCATCATCTTCAGCTACAGGACTCTCACCTACTCCGGCAGGCCATTCCAAACCACTTCACCTAACAACAATGCGCAAGCACGATGATGGTAGTCACCGCACATCAGGGCCCACAACACCGCACACACAACCCCTACCAGGTATCACATGCACACGGTTTAGCCTCATCCACGTTCGTTCGCCACTACTAGCAGAATCATTATTATTTTCTTCTCCTACGGGTACTGAGATGTTTCACTTCCCCGCGTAAACCCCCACAACAGCTATGAATTCACTGAAGGGTAACCCCACATAACCAGGGCCAGGTTTCCCCATTCGGACATCCTCGGATCAACGCTTAATTGACAACTCCCCGAGGCTTAACGCAGCCTTTCACGTCCTTCATCGGCTCAGCATGCCAAGGCATCCACCATGCGCCCTTAATAACGAACACACAAACCACCACACACAAAAAGCGCGGGCGGCCACACAAGTGAACTTGACAAAATAAACACAAAAAAGAAATCACACAAACACACACAACACACCACACAAAAGCGCAGCCTGCCATACGTGTTTAATGCTCGCGTCCACTATACAGTTCTCACACAACACCCCAACCA
>NZ_JASPJA010000025.1:3547-5095 GCF_030232125.1 Corynebacterium sp. MSK071
AATAATAAAGCTCCTTAGAAAGGAGGTGATCCACCCGCACCTTCCGGTACGGGTACCTTGTTACGACTTCGTCCCAATCGCCGATCCCACCTTCGACGGCTCCCTAACAAGTTTGGGCCACCGGCTTCGGGTGTTACCAACTTTCATGACGTGACGGGCGGTGTGTACAAGGCCCGGGAACGTATTCACCGCAGCGTTGCTGATCTGCGATTACTAGCGACTCCGACTTCATGGGGTCGAGTTGCAGACCCCAATCCGAACTAAGGCCGGCTTTCAGCGATTCGCTCCACCTCACAGTGTCGCTGCGCGTTGTACCGACCATTGTAGCATGTGTGAAGCCCTGGACATAAGGGGCATGATGATTTGACGTCATCCCCACCTTCCTCCGAGTTGACCCCGGCAGTCTCTCATGAGTCCCCAACCAAATGCTGGCAACATAAGACAAGGGTTGCGCTCGTTGCGGGACTTAACCCAACATCTCACGACACGAGCTGACGACAACCATGCACCACCTGTACACCAGCCACAAAGGGAAAGACTATCTCTAGCCCGATCCGGTGTATGTCAAGCCCAGGTAAGGTTCTTCGCGTTGCATCGAATTAATCCACATGCTCCGCCGCTTGTGCGGGCCCCCGTCAATTCCTTTGAGTTTTAGCCTTGCGGCCGTACTCCCCAGGCGGGGCGCTTAATGCGTTAGCTACGGCACGAAAGTCGTGAAAAGACCCTCACACCTAGCGCCCACCGTTTACGGCATGGACTACCAGGGTATCTAATCCTGTTCGCTACCCATGCTTTCGCTCCTCAGCGTCAGTAACTGCCCAGTAACCTGCCTTCGCCATCGGTGTTCCTCCTGATATCTGCGCATTTCACCGCTACACCAGGAATTCCAGTTACCCCTACAGTACTCAAGTTATGCCCGTATCGCCTGCACGCCCGGAGTTAAGCCCCGGAATTTCACAGACGACGCGACAAACCACCTACGAGCCCTTTACGCCCAGTAATTCCGGACAACGCTCGCACCCTACGTATTACCGCGGCTGCTGGCACGTAGTTAGCCGGTGCTTCTTATCTAGGTACCGTCACAAAAAGCTTCGTCCCTAGCGAAAGGAGTTTACAACCCGAAGGCCGTCATCCCCCACGCGGCGTCGCTGCATCAGGCTTGCGCCCATTGTGCAATATTCCCCACTGCTGCCTCCCGTAGGAGTCTGGGCCGTATCTCAGTCCCAATGTGGCCGTCCACCCTCTCAGGCCGGCTACCCGTCGCCGCCTTGGTAGGCCATTACCCCACCAACAAGCTGATAGGCCGCGAGCTCATCCTACACCGAAAAAACTTTCCAACCATCACACTAAAAATGGCTCCTATCCGGTATTAGACCCAGTTTCCCAGGCTTATCCCGAAGTGCAGGGCAGATCACCCACGTGTTACTCACCCGTTCGCCACTCGAGTACCCTGCAAGCAGGGCCTTTCCGTTCGACTTGCATGTGTTAAGCACGCCGCCAGCGTTCGTCCTGAGCCAGGATCAAACTCTCCACAAAAAAATTTCAGAA
>NZ_JASPJA010000026.1:0-4446 GCF_030232125.1 Corynebacterium sp. MSK071
AACTCGACGGAATACTTTCTAGGCATAGTTCAATCCTTCCTTAGCTGAGGTAGGAACTAAACCCAGGACGCTTCACTCAGCCAAAAAATACAGCACAGCAATACCTTCCAAAATCGACAAAAAACGAAACTTCACTACCCCGAAACCAATCAAACCACAGTCAATACAGTCTCAGGGAAGTGAACACCAGCAAGCCTAACCGACGAACCCATCATCCGCTCAACACCATGCCAAACTAGTAGGCTAAAGCTCAACCCTAAATAACACCGAAAGGCAACCCTGAAATGAGCACAAAAACCCCGACAAACCCACTCAACACACCACACCTAGACGCACTCAGAGACCAAGTCAGCAATATTGCACTTGCCCTACTAAGCACTATTGCAATAGCAACCCTACTCGTAATAGCCGCACGGCAAATCTACTTTTTCACCCGATACCGAGACCCAGCCGTACGTCGCCTAGCCAAACGCAAAGCAGCAGTCGAATACAAAGCAAACGTAAAAATAACAGAAATCAGCCCCAAAGGCTGGATTAAAATAGCACCAAAAGACAAAGAATGGTGGGAACTGCTAGCCAAAACCCGACAACTTGACGATATCCTCAAAATCCCAACCAGAATCAAAATCTCAAATCAACTAGTACAAATAGCAACGCTAATTCCAAACTCTACATCAATACCCGGAAAAATGACCTACGACCCCAATACCGACCTACTCACACTAGGTCGCAACACCCAAACAAAAAAGAAAGCCCACCTGCAACTCGAAACAACCTCCAACATAGTAGTCGCCGGCCAGCCCGGAACCGGGAAAACAACACTCCTAAAAGGAATCATGGACGCAGTACGGCCAAACGCTCACGTACTCTACTTCAACGGATCAGCCGGCGACACAACAGAAATCGCCAAAAGCCTACAACAACTAGAAGAACTAAAACAACAACGTCTACAAGACGGCATCGACTACTGGCGAGAGAAAAACGACAACCAGCACCTAGCAATCTTTATCTTCGACGAAATCCAGGAATACTTCCAAACAAAAGACAAAAAGAATACGCCAGCACCCCAGACAGAAATAAAAATCGCAAAAGCTACAAAGGCGATGCAAAACTGCCACCAAGTGGGAATCATCGTCATCATCGTCACCGCGAACCCCACACCAACCACACTGCCAACCCCCATACGAGACCAAACCAACACCCAAATATGCGCCAACGTATCAACCACAAACCAAGCCGCACACGTACTTGGCCGAAAACCAACACCCCTCGACCCCAAACCCACAAACCTACCGCCAGGAAGAGTAACGATCAGCGATAACAAAGGCAACTGGGAGCAAGTCGACATCTACAGCCCAAGATTCTTCCAAAAATAAAAACCCACGAAGCACTGTAGACTTAAAACCGGTATCACTCCCACCCCGAAATTCAAGGAGGAATTACCAATGTCGGATGAAATCATGCCCGAACCAGTAGAAAAAATCGCAGCACCAGCTGCCGCAGCCGCAGCACTAGTCGGCGGCGAACTCGCAATACCAACCCCACCAGCGCAAGCCCAAGGACCAGGAGGGCCAAACCCAGCAACGGTCAACGAACTAAAACCAGAAGGAGTCCGCGCACACTCAATCGTCCTCAAAATCAACGAAGTCAGAGCACAAAACGGACTCAACCCCGTAACTGAAAACCCAGCCCTCAACGGCATAGCCCAAAACTGGGCAGACCACGTCTGTCAAACCGACAACCTCCACCACCGCCCAGAACACTGGAAGACTTACCCAGCCGATGTACCACCCGGAGGAGAAAACATCCTCCAAGCATGGAACGACTACTCAGACGCACAACTCGTTAAGCTCTGGGTTAATTCACCCTCACACCGAGAAATTCTTCTAGACCCCGAAGCCAAAACCGTCGGCACAGGAATAGCCGTCAACCCACAAGGCAAGCTCTTTGCGGTTCAAAACTTCGGACGCTAAATAGACCACTAATGGCCTCAAAGGAGAACTTCCTTTGAGGCCATTACTGTGTCGCCAAGCGTTCTGCAATAGAAACCAGCGCATTAACCAAGAGATGCGCCCAACTAACCTCGAGACCCGTACACGCCCTAAACGCCTTGGTCGCCCGTGGGTTGGGGAGTTGTGGGGGCGGGGGTTGCCCCTGGGTGGGGGTATGAGTAAGCCCCCGAGGTGTGGTGGTCTCGGGGGCTGTTGTGCGCTTTTGTTTTAGAAGCCGGTGATGTTGCGGTTGAACTCGTTGAGTGCGTCTGGGATGAGGTATGGCAGGTTGCGTACGAAGAGGCTTGCCTGTTCGAGGATGTCCCAGCCGTTGGATACGGCGGTGTGTGCTGCTTCTTGTGCGTTGGATACGATGTCTGCGATCATTTTAGTTTCCTTTCTGGTTCGGGAGGTGGTTGCGCGCTTTTGGCGCGCGTTTTTCATCGTACATGAGTTGGTGGGGTGCGTGCCAAGTTGTGGTTTTAGTGGGTGTTTTGGGCTATTTTTTGGGCCATGTGTTTTTGGCCTAGTGGGGTGGGGTGTGCGATGAGATTGTGTTCAGGCATGCCGTAGTAGTTGGTGTTTCGTTGTTGTGGGGGTTTGCACCATCCTTCGGGGTCGTTTGGTGGGGTGATGTAGGTGGTGTGTGTTTCTTGTGCTGCTTGCTGGATGGTGTTGTTGACTTCGGTGAGGAAGCTGTTGATGTATTTGCGGTCGTTGAGGGAGAGGTAGCCGCTTTCGGGGCAGCGGTGTTCTGGGGTGGCTGCTGTGTAGTAGCCGGTGAAGAGGATTTGGGCTTGGGGGGCTCGTTTTTTGGTGTCGTTTGCGATGTCGATGAGGCGTTGTTTTAGGTTTCGGCCGGTGGTGTCGGGGTTGTGGATGCTGGCGTCTGTTATGGGTTTGGCGGTGGGGGAGCAGTCGGGGAGTCCGGGGATTTGGATGTGGGGTGCGCAGGCGGTGAACAGTGCTGCTAGTCCGGCGTCGTTTCCTCCGAGTGTGATGGTGACGAGTTTGGTGTCGGGTGTCAGGTGTTGTTTTTGTGGGGTTGGGGCGGTGAGGGGGAGTGCGTGGTGTTGGGGGTTGTCGTATTGGTAGGTGAATGCCCAGGCGCAGGAGGCGTCGTCGAGTTGTAGGTTGAGTTGTTTGGCTAGTTGGTGTGGGTAGTTGTCTTGGTCTTTGACGCAGGCTGGTGTGCTGCCAGGGACAGGTTGTGTGATTGTGCCGGTTGAGGCGTAGGAGTCTCCGAGTGCTACGTATTTGTCTCCTGGTTGGAGGGCTTGTGCTGTGGGGGTTAGGAGTGTGGTTGTGATTGTTGCGGTGGCGAGTGCGGCGCTTATTTTTGTTGGTTTCACGGGGGTTGTTCCTTTTTGCTGATGGGAAATTCCCGTGTGGTGGGTGTGGTGCACGGGAATTTGGGTGGGGTGGGGTCTATTTTGCGATATTTTTTCCGATGTATTGGCCGTAGGCGTGGGTGCCGTTGGCGTTGAGGTGGAGGGGTAGGTTTCCTGGTGCTGGTGGCAAGAGATCGATTAGGTTGACCCACCAGCGGTCTCGGGAGCAGTTGTCGTGTCCGGTGGACATCGGCTGTGCGTCTAGGAAGGTTGCGTCGTTTTGGTCTGAAACTTCGCGCAGGGTGTTTTGGACTCGTTTTTCATTTTCTGCAACGGCTGCGGCGGGTAGTGGAATGGTTGCTGATGTGAGGCAGGTGTTGGCGCCGTCGGATATGTGTGGGTAGCCGACGACGGTGATTTTGGCGTTGGGGGCGTTTTTGTGTGCTACTTGCAGTGCGCTGCGTAGGCCGTTTCGGATTGCGTGGTCTGATGCTTGGATGTCTTGTTTGTATGGGTAGGTGTCGTTGGCGCCGGCGACGATGACGACGTTTTTGGTTTGTGGGTTAAGGTCGCCGTGTTGTGCGGCTGTGCGAAGTGAATCGTCAATGTGGTGGCCGCCGGTTGCGAAGGAGGCGCCGGCGCATTGGTATTGGTCTACGTGGGCGCCGCCGGATGCATTTGCGATTTCGTCGGCGATGGAGCCGTCGGTGACGCAGCCTACTCCGGTGTTGGTTTTGGCGTTTGCCTTGTTTTTCCAGTAGTCGGAGAATGTTGGGTTGGCTACTACGCTGTCGCCGACTAGTACGGTGTTGCCTGGTGTGGCTGCGAGTGCGGTGGTGTTTCCTGCGGCCAGGGCGGTGGTGGTGGCTAGTATTGCTGCTGTGTATTTAGTGGGGGATTTCATCTTTAGTTTCCTTTTAGTTTGCTGTTTGCTTGAGTTTCCTTTGTCTAGGATATCGGTTTTTCAGTGGAATGCCAGAATTTTGGTTTTGAGTGAAATGTTTTGAGTGTTGCTGGTGTGGTGATTGTGGTTAGTTGGCTAGTCCGGGGTGGGGTTGTTGTGGGAGGTGGAGGAGTTTTTTCTTTTTGTGTTTGCCGGTGCGGGTTTCTTGGGTGGTTTTGTT
>NZ_JASPJA010000027.1:0-3264 GCF_030232125.1 Corynebacterium sp. MSK071
TTAACATCCTTCGGAGTCCAACGCGTCACAACTACCTCCCGGTCGAAGTGGCGCATTCACCCCTTGACAGCACGCCCGTTGCCACAACATCCAGGAGTCCAATTGTTTCATGCCGATTTAGAGCACTACTTAGCCATTGTTGAGCGGGTTTATGTTGCGGTGCAGCGGAGTGGAAGGCATAAACGAGAATGTTGACATCAGGAATGATCATCGAGTACCGCCCACACAGCTTCTTTGTTGCTGAGATCAACTAGAGCCGGTCCGCCGCAATCGAAGGAGGGCAGGTTAACGGGGGTGTCTTCGGTACTGATGCGGGCTTCCTTCTTGAGGGCAGCGCGGACCGCCTCTTCGACGTATGAGCTCAAAGTGACATTGTTGGCTTTGGCTTGGACCTTCGTTTCTTCAAGGAGTTTCGGCGGGAGGTTTATCGTCGTGCGCATACCTTTAGGGTAGAAAGCATCAAGTCATCATTCAAGAGGTGCAATGATGTATCTGCCTTCAGGAAGCCGTGAAAGGTTGACTGGTGTCTTAATTCAGTGCGAGCGTCAGGATCAGTACTCCGATGGAGAATGCGAGCATGCCTAAGCAGTTGATCCAGAATGCGCTACCGAGGAAGTGGGCGCGGACATGGGCTGCTGCGGCCGCGCAGAAATAGGCGATGACTCCAATCATGGCTGTGATTCCTACGCCGGGGAACCAGAGGCCGGCAATGAGTCCTACGGCGGCGAGGCACTTGATGACAATGAGCGCCCACCACCAGTCCTTGGGGAGTTTGACGCCGCTGAGGCAGGCTTCGATGAAGGGGACTGGTTTGAGGGAGAGGGCGGCGTCGCCAAGCAGAATGGCTGCTAGTAGAAGGGAGGGCCAGGCTGGGGAAGATTCTAGGATCATTGGGTTACTCCGAATGCGGTGTTGAGGCGTTCGATCGATGAGGCGGCTTGGGATGTGAGGTGCTCGGTGTCGTAGATTCCGGCGGCCCAGCCGATGAGTAAGCCGAGGTAGACGTTGTACAGCAGGTCGGCGTACTCGGCCGCATCGGCGCTGCTGAGCCTGGTGCCGAGTCGCAGGGTGATTTCATCGGTCAGGAGCGTTTTGAGTGCGGTGAGCGCTTCGCCTTGATTGCCTTGTTGGATGAGTGCTGCGCCAAAGGCGCGGGAGAGCTCTTCGTGGCCGGTAAACATCTGGAGGAAAGGTCTCAGGACATCGAGAAGGCTATCGGATTGTCCCCGGATGTCATCGTGGAGTTCTGAAATGTGTTGGCCAATGGTGCGGATGAGCAGCGTTTGTTTGTCGCCGACTCCCATGACGGTTCCCACGCTAACGCCAGCTTCGGATGCGATAGTCCGGATGCTGGTGGTGGCGTAGCCCTGAGTGAGGAAGAGTTCGTAGGCGGTGGCTAGGACCTTGCTGACGGTGCCAGCTTTGGCGGCCGAGCGCGATGAGTGAACGTGTTCAGTGAACATGTTCAAAAGGGTAGCTCTTGATGGTTTCGAGGTCAATGACGCCGAAGTGTTGACAGTTGGCGCTAGGCCAGCGTGGGGAAGACGCGGTCGCGCAGCAGGTGTGCAAGCTCGCGGTCGGGGGCTGCTGGGTTGACCCAGGCGGTGTCGCCGATTTCGGCGGCGGCATGGGGTTCGTCGGCGGTGACGGTGCGGGTGTAGGTGAAGATGGTGCCGACGACGACCTCGCCCGGTTCGTTGGCGGCGGGAGCGTCGAAGGTGCCGAGTTTGTTGAGGCTCTCGGCGTCGAGGGTGAGGCCTACTTCTTCGGCAACTTCGCGCAGGGCGGCGTCGACAAGCGCCTCGCCCGCCTCGGGCTTGCCGCCGGGCAGTTGGTACTTGGTGGAGGACTTCTTGCGCACGGTAAGCACGTGGCCTTGTGGGTTGCGGATGACGACGGCTGCTACTTCAATCATGGCTGCTGATTGTAGGCGGCCTAGAGCAGCGGCAGGAGCACGAGGGCGAGATTGAGTGCGATGACCAGCGCGGCAAGCGTCCAGCCCACGGCCATAGACCAGGGTTTCGCGGCGAACTCACCCATGACGTCCCGGGAGCCGGCATAGCGGAAAAGCGGGATGATGGCGAAGGGGATGCCCAGGGAAAGAAGTGCCTGGCTGACCACCAGTGCCATAGTGGGGTCGACCCCGCAGCCGATGATGACCAGCGCCGGGATGAGCGTGACCAGGCGGCGGACTAGTAGGGGGACCTTGATGTGAAGCAGGCCGTCCATGATTTCGGAGCCGGCGTAGGCGCCCACTGACGTCGAGGCGAGGCCGCTGGCCAGCAGGCCGATGGCGAAGAGAACGCCGGCCAGCGGGCCGAGGTGGCTGGCAATCGCCGTGTGGGCCCCGGAGATGGTCTCTGTGCCGTCCACGCCGTAGAGGGCCGAGCCCGCCAGGACCAGCAGGCCCACGTTGACGAGCCCGGCGATGGACAGCGCCACGGCGATGTCCGCGCGGGTGCCGGCCAGCACGTGGGGGATTTCCAGGTCGGGGTAGCGCTGCTTGGTCAGGGAGGAGTGTAGGTAAATGGCGTGCGGCATGACGGTGGCGCCCAACATGGAGGCGGCCAGCAGGATGCTGTCCTTGCCCTCTAGGCGGGGGATGAGGCCGCCGGCCACGTCGGCGGGGTCGGGCGGGGCGATGGCGAGGCCGGCAAGGAAGCCGATGCAGATGACCAGGAGCAGGCCGATGACAAGCCCCTCGAACCACTGGTTCTTCTTCTGGAAGATGAGGAGAATGATGGAGACCGCGCCGATGATGAGCGCGCCCGCGAACAGGGGGAGGTTGAAGAGGAGTTGCAGGGCAATGGCGCCGCCGATGACTTCGGCGAGGTCGGTGGCCGCGGCGATGAGCTCGGCCTGGGCCCACATGCCTAGGCGCGCGCGGCGGGAGAGACGCTCGCCCATGATTTCCGGCAGGGAGCGGTGGGTGACTAGGCCCAGTTTGGCGGAGTGGTACTGGATGAACATGGCCATGAGGTTGGCCACGACGAGTACCCACACCAGGAGGTAGCCGTAGTGGGAGCCGGCGCTGATGTTGGCGGCTACGTTGCCGGGGTCGACGTAAGCCACTGCAGCAACGAAGGCGGGGCCGGTGAGGCTGATTAAGGTCTTACGCATAGGCATCTCCATACCAAAAGTTCAACTACTTGAAGTCTAGTTTTCATCGCCATATGTTCAAGCCAGGGGGCGGAATCAAGCGGTGGATGCGCCACGCTTGAATAGTTCGTTAAGTATTTCACGTGGGGTTGCGCCGCCGAGGAT
>NZ_JASPJA010000028.1:0-2680 GCF_030232125.1 Corynebacterium sp. MSK071
AAAGAGTGTAATGCCTGCAACGACGGCGGCAATAGCTGTGACAATAAGGCCAATTGGGTTTGTGTCAAAAATAGCCGCCAACAGTGCAGGCAAGGTACGCAGCCCAGTGAAGATGATGCGCCCGACCTTAATGATTCCGCCCAAAGCCTTACGGAATCCCATAAACCCCTTTATCGCAGGGCCCAACTTCGGCCCGAATGATGCGATAATGTCGCCGCCTGCCTTAAACGCCTTAAACCCGCGAGTGATCGGCGTAATGACTTTAGCCCACGTCATAAACCCACCAGCAGCCGCAGCAGCCAATCCTGGGTGCTTGGCCATCTGGTCGGTGAGCATCTCAATGGCCGGGACAACCACGTTAGAAATCAGCGGCGCGAGAGCATTTAACAGGTCGACAATAGCAGGCAGACTACCGACAGCAATAGAGCCCATGGCAGTGACGATGGAAGGCAGAATAGGTGCGATGGCGCTGAGAAGCTGGGCTACTGAACTGCCTAGTTGTTCAACTGCAGGCCATGCTTGGACTGCTAAATTCCCCATCGACGTGAACGAATTCATCACCGAATTAAAATCAATGTTCGAAATCGCGTCGAACATTTTCGGAATGACGTCATCAGCCAAGTGGTCAAAAATCGGGGCAATCTTGTCTGAGAGCTGTCCAGCGAAATCACCAATCTGTGGAGTGATTCTTTCGAATCCATCCGATAGTGCGTTAAAGACGGGAATCATGCCGTCGTAGAAAGGCTGAATGAATGCAGCAGTCACGTGAGACGCAAACGCTGCCATAGTGTCGAAGGAGCCTTTGAATGTTTCGCGTTGCTTTTGGGCGGCGCCATCGAACATGTCGTTCATGGCGTTAGAAAAGTCCTCGAATGAGACCTTGCCCGAGCTAATCATGTCGGTGACTTCTTCTTTAGTCACGCCCATCTGGTCGGCGAGTTTTTGCTGCAGGCCGATTCCTCGGTCCATCAACTGGGCCATAACTTCACCGTCAACGTGGCCGCGGGCAGCAACCTTGGACCAAATAGAGCCCATCTCGCCCATAGAAACACCAGAATGAGCAGCAGAGTCGGCAACACGGCTTAGCGTGTCCTGAAGGTCCTGCCCCGGCTTAATGCCCGAGCTGAGCATGACAGAGGCAACCTGGGCGGTATCACCCATGAGGAAGGAGGTGCCCTCAATGGACTTGTTGACATTGCCCATAATCTGGTCGATGTCTTTGCCCTTATAGCCTAGGCCCTCGAGGGCTTTTTCTGCCTTGTCAGTCGAAGCAAGGCGGTTAAACCCATCACTAAAGGCTTTACCCGCGCTGACACCAGCAGCGGCGGTGGTGGCTACAGCACCAGCTTTCATCGTCTTCTTCAGACCACTGGTGATTTTGCCACCCATCTTCTCGCCCCACGAGCTAGAAGGGCTGACCACAGCCTTATCAATCTGCTTGCGTACCTGGGAAAAATCTCCCATTTTCGGCACGATACTGACCCAGCCGGTACCAACATCGAAGTTTGCACCCATGCTTAACCCCCGTCAACGCCAGGCCAGTCATCGCCTAGCCATTCGTCCATTTCTTGCTTGGTAAGTCCTTCTGCCTGAATTCCAGCAGTTTCGGTTTTCTTGTCGTCGACTCCGGGGCGGGGGATAGGCTTAGGCTTTTGCCCCTTACCTCCCCAAGCACTCATCGCCTGCTGGTCAGCAATATGCGCCAGGAGCTGATTGGTAAGGTTCCATTCCCAGTCCTTCTTTTGTGCATTGCGCACCAGCGCCGAGTCTGGGCCAGCGGTGGCAATCAAAGCGATGGCATCATTCCACGTGACACGGTCTGTGCCGTCGTTTATCCACCGCCAGCGTATACCGGCTTCGATGAGTTCCCTTTCGACTGCCATAGAAAATCGGGTGTCGGTGTCCACGGCGTCGATGAGGGAGACGATTTCGCCAAGGCTAGCTTTTGTCGCCGCCTTCGCTCCAGTCCTGCATGAACGTGTTGAACTCGTCCATGCGCATGTTATCGATGACATCGAGGGTGCCGTCATCAGACTTGTCGGCGGCGCGCTCAAGAATCATCCAGGAGAAGTCTTCATCATCAAGGCCGTCTCGCTTGGCGCGGCGGCGGTCGCCGACGGTGATGATGGAGTCAATCGGCGGCAGGCTGATTTTGTCACCGTTGTTTGTGGTGTAGTTGAACCAGTTGTCTGCGGTTGTGGTGTTTTTCTTGGCGTTCTTCTTTGCAGCCAAAACAAACAATTCCCCCGAATCGAATACGTGTTTTACATGCGGACTTGCGCAGTCTCCTACCTTGCTGGAAGGAGACTACTGCAATCCTTGCACCCTCATGATAGCAGCACTTATGTACGGCTGTTTACGGCCCAAAGCTAGCTAGCAACCATCCCAAACCGGCTGCGATTGCGAAGTAAGCCAAAATGAGTACAGCGACAATTGGGATAAAGGAATACAGGTACACAAGCACGATTGCTACCGCAAGGCCAGTTGACGCCATGAAACCAGTAACAGCCCCAGCAACATTGAGGACAACCACTAAAGCCACGAGGCCAATAGATACTGCAGCCACAACCGCTAACTGACCGATAATCCACAGTCGCAATAGTCGCCCCACCGGCGAATGCCGGGTGAGAAGGTTGAAAATATCCAACGGAATACCCACCAGTGGGAACGCAATCGTATT
>NZ_JASPJA010000029.1:0-2540 GCF_030232125.1 Corynebacterium sp. MSK071
GTTTTGGGAAACCAACCCGGCCCAAGAAATAATGGAAATCAAGGCAAATGCCTAGGAACAAAACCCGGGACACTTCAGGGCGTTTATACCTGGCTGCCGTTAGGGCTGCGCACCCTGCGCAAGATTGAAGATGTAGTCCGTCAGGAAATGGACGCCATTGGCGGCCAGGAAATGCTATTTCCTGCCCTGCTGCCGCGCGAGCCTTATGAAAAGACCAACCGCTGGGTGGAATACGGCGATAACCTCTTCCGCCTGAAGGACCGCAAGAACGCAGATATGCTGCTTGGACCTACCCACGAGGAGATGTTTGCCAGCGCGGTCAAGGATATGTATTCCTCTTATAAGGATTTTCCGGTCACGCTGTATCAGATTCAGACCAAGTACCGCGATGAGGAGCGCCCCCGCGCTGGTGTGCTGCGTGGCCGCGAATTCACGATGAAGGATTCCTACTCCTTCGACATGACCGATGAGGGCCTGGACGAGTCCTACGGCCGCCACCGGAAGGCGTATCAAAATATTTTCAACCGTCTAGAGATTGATTACGCCATTTGTAAGGCCACCTCTGGTGCCATGGGAGGCTCTGCCTCCGAGGAATTCCTCGCCGTCTCTGAGGTGGGCGAGGATACCTTTGTGCGCTCCACCGAGGGCGACTACGCAGCCAACGTCGAGGCCGTGGTAACCCCAGCACCGGCGGAGAAGGATATTGAGGGCCAGCCAGAGGCACAGGAGCATGACACCCCGGGAGCAGAGACCATTGAGAAGCTGGTCGAATGGGCCCAAGGCGCAGGCATTACTGTCGACGGCCGCGAGGCCACCGCTGCAGATACCCTCAAGTGCATGATGGTCAAGCTCTACCACCCGGCCGTGGAGAGCGAAGAGCGCGAGTCCGAGCTGGCAGCCGTTCTCATCCCTGGCGACCGCGAGCTGGATGAGAAGCGCCTTGAGGCTGCACTCGAGCCGGTGGAGTTTGAGTTGGCCGGGGACAAGGACTTTGCAGACAATGACTTCTTGGTCAAGGGCTATGTGGGCCCGCGCGCTTTGAACGCCAATGGCATCAAGGTCTTGGCCGATCCGCGCGTGGTCAAGGGTACGGCGTGGATTACCGGCGCCGATGCGAGCGAGCGCCACGTGGTTGGCTGCGTAGCCGGCCGCGATTTCACCGTGGATGAGTTCATTGAGGCTGCAGAGGTTAAAGAAGGCGACCTGGCTCCTAATAACCAAGGCACCTTGACCTTGGAGCGCGGCATTGAGCTCGGTCATATCTTCCAGCTGGGCCGCAAGTACACCGAGGCCTTCGATGTCCAGATTTTGGACGAAAACGGCAAGCGTGCGGTTCCTACCATGGGGTCCTATGGCATTGGTATTACCCGCATGCTGGCCGTCTTGGCCGAGCAGCGCCACGACGACAAGGGCCTCAACTGGCCGGTTGCCGTCGCTCCTTACCAGGTACACGTAGCCGTTGCCAACAAGGATGCAGCAGCCATGGAGGCCGGCGACAAGCTGGTAGAAGAGCTATCTGCCAAGGGGCTCGAGGTGCTCTTCGATGACCGCCCAAAGGTCTCCCCGGGCGTGAAGTTCAAGGATGCAGAGCTCCTTGGCATGCCCTTCGTGGCTATCTTGGGCCGTGCCTTCAAGGACGGCAAGATTGAACTGCGCATCCGCGGGGGAGAGACCCTCGAGGTTCCGGCCGAGGACATCGTGGACAAGATCCTCGAGCTCGTGCGCGGCTAATTGTCCTCGCACGGGCCTGCGGCGTGGTACCGTGGAAGGTATGAACTTTCAAAAGAATGGGCTTTCCACGGTGCTTTTAGCAACGGGCGTACTGCACTTTGTGAAGCCGAAGATTTACGAATCCGTTGTCCCGCCGCAACTGCCAGGTCCTGCGCGGTTCTATAACTTTGCTTCGGGCCTGTGGGAGATTGCCACCGGTGCCTTGCTTCGCCGCCGCGCCACCCGCGGCTTCGGAGGTGCCTCCGCACTCGCGCTCTTTGCAGCGGTGTGGCCAGCCAATATGTACCACGCCTGGATCGAGCGCAAGGCAGGGTGGCCAAAGAAGCTCTACCACATCATCCGCCAGCCGCTGCAGGTGTTGTTGATGATGTATGCCTGGAATATCGCCAAGCATGAGGCCTAAAGCCGCCTTGGCTGCATGCTAGCCAGCTAGGTCAAGCACAAAACCGGCCTCCTCCCTTACTCCGCGGGGTTTAGCGGGAAGGGGAGGAGGCCGGTTTCGTGTTAAATGCCGAGGCTAAAACTAGCCGGCGACGGGGCCGCCGCAGTTAGGCCAAGCGCTAGCACCCTGGGTGGCTAGGACGCTTTCGGCCACGGCAATCTGCTGCTCGCGGGTTGCCTGGTCAGCGGTTGGGGCGTACTGGGTGCCGCCATTGGCGGCCCAGGTCTGCGGGTTGAACTGCAGGCCGCCCTGGTAACCATTTCCGGTATTGATGTGCCAATCACCGCCGGTGAAGCGTCCTGGGTTGAGTTCCGCTTCTTTTACGGCCCTGTGTTGATGGGCTGGGTGAGATAGTACTCGGTTTCTA